>JBFHXF010000014.1:0-30928 GCA_041599115.1 Acidimicrobiia bacterium | reverse complement strand
GTGACCGAGGAGGCGATATGGTTGACGAACCTCTTCTCCGCCAAAGGCACGGCCACGCCGGCATCCCGCCTGGCCATCCAGGTGAGCATTTCGGCACCGCCTCCGATCTTGTTGTACCTGCCGTAATACTCGGGGCAGTCACTGATCACCTCGATGAAAGAGAAACCAGGATGGCCCATGGCGTCCTTCATCACCTTGGTCATCTCGAGGGGGTTGGCCGCCAGGACACGGCCCACAAAGGAGGCACCGGCCCCGATGAGCAGCTTGCACGCGTCGAACATGGGCTCGGTGTTTCCGGCCGGTGTGGTCGAGGCGCGGGCCCCCTCCGGAGTAGTCGGCGCTGCCTGGCCTCCGGTCATCCCATAGATCGAATTGTTGAGCAGCATGACGGTGATGTCGATGTTCCGCCGGGCGGCGTGGATCAGGTGGTTTCCCCCGATCGCAAGACCGTCGCCATCGCCGGTCACCACGACGACGTTCAGATCGGGTCGGGCCAGCTTGAGCCCGGTGGCAAAGGCCGGGGCCCGGCCATGGGTTCCGTGCAGAGTGCAGAAGTCCACATAACCGGCCAACCGGCTGGAGCAACCGATCCCCGCAACCATCGCGACTTTGTCCTGATCCAGATGAAGCTGATCGACTGCGTCGAGGAAGGAGTGGAGGACGATCCCGTGAGCGCAACCCGGGCAGAGCACATGGGGCATGGCCCATTGGCGCAGATAGCGTTGGACATCCGTCATTGCTCGCTCCTTGCGACGGAACGGGCAACCCCGAGGATGTCGCCCGGTGGAATCGGCTCGCCATCGGCGCGAAGATGGCCCACAACCCGCGCCTGTCCGGCAACGGCGCGCTCGACCTCCCCAATGAGCTGACCGAGGTTCATCTCGGCGACAATCACCGTGTGGACTCCCTCCGCCATTTCCGCGACCTTGGCGTAGGGGAAAGGCCACAGAGTCGTAGGCCGGAACAGACCTATCTTGAGACCCTCTTCACGGGCCCTCAGCACCGCCTCTCGTGCCGAACGACCCACTATTCCGTAGGCGAATACCGCTATTTCGGCATCCTCCATCATGAGTGTCTCAAACTGACAGATCTCATCGAGATGGGCTTCGATCTTCCCGTGCAGCCTACGGATCAGTGTCTCGGCGTTCTCCGAATCGGTTGAGGGAAAGCCTCTCGGGTCATGGGAAAGGCCGGTCACATGAAACCGGTACCCGTCTCCGAACGCAGGCAGTGGTGGGACACCGTCGGGCGGTGCCACCTTGGGCCAGAACGATTCAGGAGCGACATCGGGCCGTCTGCGGTTTTCGACCTCGAGGGCCTCGGACAGGATGACACTCTCCCGGGTGTGACCGATGACCTCGTCGTAGATGAGGATGACCGGGGTGCGGAAACGCTCGGCCAAATTGAACGCCCGCACGGTGAGATCGAAGACCTCACCCACAGATGAGGGGGCAAGGACGATGGCCGGATGATCGCCGTGAGTCCCCCAGCGAGCCTGCATCACGTCCCCCTGGGACGGAGAGGTGGGCAGACCGGTGCTGGGGCCGCCTCGCATCACGTCGACAATGACGCATGGCACCTCGGCCATGGCCGCAAAACCGATGTGTTCCTGCATCAATGAGAAACCGGGGCCGCTGGTGGCCGTCATTGCCTTCGAGCCGCCCAGCGAGGCACCGATCACCGCAGCCAGTGAGGAGATCTCGTCCTCCATCTGGACAAAGACACCGTCGACCTTGGGCAGCATTCGCACCATCTGCTCGGCGATCTCCGACGAAGGGGTGATGGGGTAACCCCCGTAAAAACGACAACCGGCGGCCAGGGCTCCCCTGGCGCACGCCTCGTTCCCCTGAATCAGCTGGGCCTGGGTCATCGCGAGCCCCCGCCGGACACGGCCGGCTCGGGTGCCGCCATCTCTGGAGACCGAATCGCTATGGCGAAGTCCGGGCAGAGAATCTCGCACAGCCGGCATCCGGTGCAGGCCCCAGCGTCGACAATGTTCAGCACCCCGTCGACGTCGACCGACAGGCAATACTCAGGGCAGACCCGGGAACAGATATTGCATCCTTTGCACCAGTCGTGTCTGATGTCGATCAGATGAGGGCCGGCGAACACGCGGGGCGCCGGGCGGCTGCGGGGGATCTGAGCCTTGGCCGCCTCGCGCCCGGCGCGAAATGCCGCGAGATTCACCTCGGCGGTCCCATGAGGCACCAGACTCTCGATCGCCGCCTCCCAATGGACCATCTCGATGTCGATGAATGCTGCCATCGAGCCCAGGATCACGCTGTTGGCCGCCCTCACGTTCCCCAGTTCCCGGGCGGTAGCAGCAGCGTCGACGAGGCGTGTCTTCAGATGACGGCTCGAGAACAACTCGTCGTCGATCCCGGGATAGAGGGTGGACCAGGTGCGGGTGTCGCTACATGCTCCGGGTGGGACGATGGTCCTGATGTCGGCGACAACCGCTCCGCCTTCGCGGACGTACTCCACCCAGCGAACCGCTTCAGCCCATTCGAAGGCGGCCAGGACCTCGGCACTCCCCGGAGGCACCAGCGGACTGTCGACCTGCGAACCCCAGCGAATATGGCTGAAGACCGACCCGCCACGCTGAGCCATGCCGTGCACTTCGCTCTGCTTGACGTCGTAACCGGCGCGGAGCAAAGCGTCAGCGGCGATCATGCTGGCGAGAACCACTCCCTGGCCGCCGACACCCGCCAGGAGCAAGCCACGGGAGCCGCTAGACACCGGCGGTCTCCTTGCCGACGTCGACCAGCTTGATTGCAGCCGGCGTGCACAACTGGAGGCAAAGTGTGCATCCGGTGCAGGTAACGGTGTCGATGACGACCTTGCGTCGCCCTTCGAAGGTCTCGTCGGTCCATACGATGGAAGGACACCCCAGCGTCATGCAGGCCTGGCAGGCGGTGCAAGCCTCCGAGATGACCTCGAAGGGCCTGTCACGCACCTTGACCGGTGCTTCCACGCAGGGACGGTTGGTGATGACCACCGATGGGCCGATGTGGGAGATGGCATTCTCGATGACGGCATATGTGGCGGCGAGGTCGTAGGGGTCCACCACCTTCACGTCTCTGACTCCCACAGCTTTGCACAGAGCGACCAGGTCCACCGCCGTGGTGTCGGTTCCCTGGAGGGTTATGCCGGTCCCGGGATGCTCCTGTCCCCCGGTCATGGCCACGGTCCCGTTGTCGAGAATCACGACGGTGATGTTGGCCTGGCTGTAGACCGCGTCCACCAGGCCCTGTATTCCCCCGTGGATGAACGTGGAATCACCAATGGTTGCGACCACAGGTCCCTGGGCACCCCCGGATGCCGCCATCCCGATCGCCATGCCGATACTGCTGCCCATCGCCACACAGGTGTCCATCGATGCCAGCGGTTCCAGAGCGGCCAGGGTGTAACAACCGATATCGCCGGTGACCACTGCACCGAGACGCTTCAGAGCGAGAAAAGGCGGGGTGTGGGGACATCCCGGGCAAAGCAGCGGGGGTCGCTTGACCGTGGGTGGAGCCGGCTCGACTACTGCCGAGGCGGGCAGGATTCCGGCCTTCTCGAACCCCCGGGCGACAACCTCGGGACTCAGCTCTCCCGTCTGGGAAAAGAAGGCCTTACCCTCTACCTCAATCCCCGCGGCCAGCATCGCGGTCTCGACATGGGGATCGAGTTCCTCCACGACAAACAATCGCCCCACCGATTCGGCGAACTCCCGAATCCGCTCCATCGGCAGGGGATAACTCATCCCCAACTTGAGGATGCGCGCATCGGGCAGGACCTCTCGAACATAGTGGTGGGCTATCCCAGAGGTCACCACACCGAACTCCGGATCGGTCCCGGATACGACGGTCAGCGGGCTCTCCTCCGCATACTCGGTCAGCCTTCTCAGACGATCGAGGAGCACTGGCCGGCGCTGACGGGCGAACCCGGGCACCATCACATACTTCGCCGGATCACGCTTGAAACCTGTGACAGGCGCCTCCACTCGGGGGCCGAGCTCCACAACGCCCCGGTTGTGCGACACCCGGGTGGTGGTTCGAACCAGTACGGGAGTGTCGAACTCCTCGGAGATGGCGAAGGCGAGTGCGGTGTACTCCTTGGCCTCGCGACTGTCCGAAGGTTCCAAGAGTGGCAGCCCCGACATCCGGGCATAGGCCCGGTTGTCCTGTTCGTTCTGCGAACTGTGCATCCCCGGGTCGTCCGCCGTGACGATCACCAGACCGGCGCCGACTCCTGTGTAAGCCGAGGTCATCAGGGTGTCGGCCGCGACGTTGAGGCCGACATGTTTCATCGTCGCCAGGGCTCTAGCTCCGCCCAGGGAGGCGCCGAGGGCGACATCGAGAGCCACCTTCTCATTGGGCGACCACCGCACGTCGACGTCGGATCGATTGGCAATCGACTCGAGGATCTCGGTACTCGGAGTACCGGGATAGCCGACGGCCACCAGAACCCCTGCCTCGACCGCGCCCCGGGCAACGGCTTCGTTTCCCGACAGGAGCAGTCTGGCTACGACAGCGGCGGAGCCGGTCTCGGCGGTGGAATCGGCCTTGATGTCGATGGTCATCAGGTGTTGGAAGTGCTCAGCAGGCCGAGGATCTCATGCTCTTCGAGGACGCGGTCGGACGTCTTGGCTGCAGCCAGGACTTTGTCGACGGTCTCGTCGTCACACTCGTGTCCCCGCTTGGTCAACCATGCGACGGCGTTGGCTTTGCCACTCATCGGACCCACGGTGATCTCCTGCTCCCTGCCGAGCAAAGCCGCCGGCACGCCGCTGTAGATGCGGTCCGCCAGCCAGGTGTCACCGGTCCGAATCGCCTTGAGCACGGCAGCGGCATGCACCCCGGTGCTGGTCTCGAAAGCGTCTTTGCCGATTGCCGGCGTGTTATTGGGGATCGGGGTGTCGGTGGCCCTCGAGATGGAATTGCAGTATGCCGGGAGCACCCGCAGGTCCGCCTCGAGCCACCCGAGAAGCTTGAGATTCACCAGGAGGATCTCCATCGGGGTGTTTCCAACACGTTCGCCGATGCCGAGGCCACAGCCATGCACGCGATCCGCGCCGGCGGACAGCGCCGCCAGCGAATTGACCACACTCAGGTTCCGGTCGCGATGACCGTGCCAGTCGATCTTCACATCTTCGCCTGAATCGACCACGATCTGGCGGGCGAAGGCAACCAGGGCGCCTACGCCCCAAGGAGTGGCGTGGCCCACCGTGTCGGCAAGACAGATACGGTTTGCCCCCGCCTCAATGGCCGCGGTGTACACCCGGCTGAGCACGTCGGCCCGGGCACGGGTGGTGTCCTCGGTGACGAACATGACCTCCATGCCCTCATTGCGGGCGAGGGTGACCGCGTCCGTAGCGGTGCGTACCAGGAAGTCGACATCCCAGCCTTCGACGAACTGCCGGATCGGGCTGGAGCCGAGGAAGATCGCCGCCTCGATGGGCACCCCGGACCGCTGCTGCGCTTCGGAGATTGGCAGGATGTCGGAGGCGTGGGTGCGGCCGGCGCAATTCGGCACGATCTTGAAACCCTCGTTATGGATCTCCTCGGCCAGGGCGACCACATGGTCGAGAACCTTCTCCCCGGCCCCGGCATAGCCGATATCCACGGCGTGGATCCCGATCGCCTCCATGTGATGAAGGATTTCCAGCTTCTCATCCAATTCAGGCTGCCGGACCGAGGGGCTCTGCAGACCGTCACGCAAGGTCTCGTCGTCGATTTCGACCGTCTTGGGACGGCTTACCGCCTGTTCGCCGATCTTGTTCCAGTCGTAGAGATACTCCTGCTCCTTGGTGCGAATCTCCTCTTGCTGTGCCACGTCGCCCTCCTGTGGATCAAGCCGTCCGGCCGGTCGGTTGGCTGATGACAAGATTTCCAGTGACAGGTCCGGCTGACAATCCGGCTTCTGTGTCATTTTGCTGATGCGAATAGATCAGTTCTTCGCTTCGACCGGGGCAATCCGGCGGAAAGAGACCCCCGCTGCCGGGGAAAAATCGTCGTGTAAAAGACAGTGTGGGTCGAATGAATCAGGCAAATGGCGCCCCTAACTCATTGACGAAAGTGGGGACTGCAAAGCAGACTCGTATCAATCGACCGAACGGCCGGACGGTTGAGTGGCAGAACTCCGGAAAAACGTCCCGTTCCCGGCCGTAATCGGTTCTATAAGGAGGTATTTTGACTGGATCTGCGGTCGGACTGTCCTTCCGTCCGGGTGAGCTGGCGGTTCACTCCGACGGATCCGGCAACCTGTTGGGCAGCAGGTGCGACAACTGCGGCGCCCATTTCTTCCCTGTTCGCGAGGCATGCTCGGGTTGTCTGAGCGAAGACCTCGAGACCGTCGAGTTCTCGACCCAGGGCGTGCTCTACACCTATTCGATAGTGCGCCAGTCGACACCGGCGTTCGAGGTGCCCTATGCCCTGGGTTATGTCGACTTTCCCGAGGGGGTGCGGATCATGGGTCAGATCTCCGTGAGTGACTTCGATCTCCTCGAGATCGGGATGCCCCTCACCCTGGTACTGGAGCCGTTTGGCGTCGACGAGGAGGGGAACCCCCTGACGGGCTACCGATTTCAACCCGTGGAGGGCCATCATGACTGATGTGCATGTGGTCGGCATAGGCATGACCAGATTCGGCAAGCATCCCGATCGGGACGCCGCCGATCTGGGAGCCGAGGCCCTGAGGGCGGCCATCAACGATGCGGGCATCGACGGCCGTGCCATCGAGGCGGCATATTGCGGCCATGTATTTCAAGGAATGGTGACCGGTCAGCGGATTCTCGCGCAGGTCGGCTTGGCGGGGCTCCCGCTGGCAAACGTCGAGAACGCCTGCAGCAGCGGAGCAACCGCCATCAGGGAGGCGTCGCTGGCGATACGGGCCGGCGAGAACGACGTGGTAATCGCCATCGGGACCGAGCATCTCACAAAGCGATTCGCCGGGGCATTGACTCCAGACAAGAGCGACCCGGAGGCCGCCGTCGGCGCGACCATGCCCGCCGTGTACGCCATGCGGGCGCGGCGCTACATGGAGGAGTTCGGGATGACCCGGGAACAGCTCGCGCTGATCCCGGTCAAGAACAAGACGAACGCGGCGCGTAATCCGCTCGCCCACTTCCGTCAGGGAATCACCGTCGAAGACGTTCTCCAGTCACGCCCCATCGCCGATCCCCTCCGCCTGCACGACTGCTCGCCGGTCACCGACGGGGCCGCGGCGGTCGTTCTCATGAGCGACCGGGCGGCCAGGAGATACGCCAATGGCAGGGCCGTCAGACTCGCCGCGTCGGCGTTGCGGACCGGGACGGTCGACGTTGAACCAGCCTCGATGACCTACGAACCGTTGACATGGGCCACGGCCAAGGATGCTTACGATCGGGCGGGGGTGGGACCCGATGAGATCGACTTCGCCGAGGTCCACGACTGCTTCAGCATCGCAGAGGTGCTCCGTGTCGAGGGTCTGGGGTTGTTCGAGCAGGGGCAATACCCCTCAGCCGTTGAACGCGGCGAAGCGGATATCAACGGGCGTCTGCCGATCAACCCCAGCGGCGGTCTGCTCGGCAAGGGTCATCCTCTCGGTGGAACCGGAGTCGCCCAGGTCGTCGAACTGGTCAAGCAATTACGCGGTGAGGCCGGTGATCGGCAGATCGAAGGTGCTCGTGTCGGTCTCGCTCACTGTCGAGGGGGAAAGGCCGTCGGTATCGAAGGAGCAGCGTGCACGGTCCAGATCCTGATTCGTTGATCGGAGGGAGTGGAGAACAAGCACCGCTTCCGTTCGTCCTCATGCGGGGCGGCACCAGCAAGGCCGTGTTTCTCTCGGGCAATAGCCTGCCACCGGACGCACCAACCCGCGACGCGGCAATCCTGGCTCTTTTCGGAAGCCCGGACCGACGCCAGATCGACGGACTCGGTGGGGCCGATCTCCTGACCAGCAAGCTGGCCATAATCGACCCACCCTCGCGAAGCGACGCCGACCTCGACTACACCTTCGCCCAGGTCAGCATCACGGAGCCGGTGGTGGACTACGACATCAACTGCGGCAACATCTCTGCTGCGGTGGGTGCCTATGCGGTCGACAGGGCAATCGTCGAGGTCGTAGAGCCGGTGACACGTGTCCGGATTCACAACACGAACACCGGGAGGATCCTCATCGCCGCCGTTCCGGTGATCGACGGGGCGGCAGCCATCGAGGGTCCGTATGAGGTCCATGGCGTTCCCGGGACCGGCGCTCCGATAGCACTCGATTTCGGCCAGACGGCTGGTGGCATCACCGGCGCCCTTCTGCCGACAGGGAACGTCGTCGATGTTCTCGACACCGCCGTCGGTCCCGTCAGGGCCACCATCATCGATCTGGCCAACCTCACCGTCTTCTTCCTCGCCTCGGCGGTGGGAATGTCAGGAACCGAAAGAGCCGGGGAGTTCAGCGAGGATCATCTGTCTTCGATTGCTGCGGTCAAGGAGGCGGCAGCCAAGCTGCTCGGCATGGCTACCGACGGACTCACGCCGGTGCCGGCGCTGGTCGGGCCACCCGCCGACTACCTGAGCTTCGCCACGGGACGGCCCGTGCACTCAACCGAGGTCGATCTGGTGGCCAGAGTTGTCGGTGGCCGCCCGGCAGTGCCACACAAGGCGTATCCCGGCACCCTCGGGGCCTGTACCGGCGCGGCGGCGCGTATCCCCGGAACGACGGTCCATGAGGTCACCCGCCAAGGTGCCGATGACGAGATCCGAATCGGACATATGAGCGGTGTGATGCCGGTCAGGGCGCGGGTCGACCGCACCGGGGACGTCTGGCAGGTCGAAGAAGCGGTGTACCACCGCACAGCCCGGCTCCTCGCCGAGGGAACCGCCTACGTTCGCCGGAGTGCCATCGCACGCGGGACAGGTTGATGACCCAGCGTGTCCTGGAATTCCGTGTCAACGAGGAGACACATCGGGTCCTGACGAGCGATCACACGACGTTGCTCGACCTGCTCCGTGTCGACCTCGGGCTCACCGGCACCAAGCACGGTTGCGACCTGGGAGAATGCGGCTCCTGCACGGTGTTGCTCGACGGCCGGCCTGTGCTCTCGTGTCTGCTGCTGGCACCTCAGGTTGACGGCCGCGTCGTGACGACCATCGAAGGCCTCGCCGAGAATGGCCGGCCACACCCCCTCCAGACTGCCTTTGCCGAATTGGGCGCAGCGCAATGCGGTTACTGCACGCCCGGCATGATCGTCACCTCGAAAGCGCTGCTGGATGCGACACCCCAGCCGACAACGCACCAGATCCAGGTCGCCCTGGCAGGGAACCTGTGTCGCTGCACCGGCTACTCGAAGATCCTCGACGCGGTGCATCTCGCCGCATCTCGGAGCGGGTCGTGATGACCAGTGGGCACAGTGTCGTCGGCCGGCCACTCCCCCGAGTCGACGCCATGGAACAGGTCACCGGCCGGCTGCGTTACGCCGACGACCTGACCCTCCCCGGCACACTCGTCGGCCGCCAACTGCGGAGCACTCAGGCCCACGCGCTCATTACGCGTATCGACACCAGCCGGGCGGAGAACCTGCCGGGGGTGAAAGCAGTGATCACCGGTGCCGATCTGCCGATCTCGTATGGGATCCTCCCGGTCAGCCAGGACGAAAACGCCCTGGCCCTCCATCGGGTGCGGCACATCGGGGATCCTGTCGCGGCGGTTGCCGCCATCGACGCCGAGACTGCCGAGAAGGCGCTCGATCTGATCGATGTCTTGTATCAACCGCTCGAGCCGGTAGTCACCATCGAGGAGGCCCTCGGCGAAGACCGGCCGCTGATCCATGGCGAGGGCACCGGGAAGAACGTCCACCGGGTGGCCGCCCTCGAGTTCGGCGACGTGGACGCGGGGATGGCCGAAGCCGACCACATCAGAGAGGATGTGTACTTCTTTCGCGGAAACACCCATGCCGCGCTGGAGACTCACTCGGCCATGGCGGATTACGACGCCGATCACAGGCTCCGTCTGTGGTCATCGACCCAGGTCCCCCACTATCTGCACCGGGCGCTCGAGAAAGTGTTGGAGATGCCGGCTGGCCGTATCCGGGTGATCGCCACTCCCTCGGGAGGCGGGTTCGGTGGTAAGACCGACCCCTTCTCTCACGAGATCGTGGCCGCCAAGCTGTCAATGCTCACGGGACGTCCCGTGAAGATCACCCTCAGCCGGGAGGAGGTCTTCTATGCCCACCGTGGGCGCCACCCGGTTCTGATGTGGGTCAAGACGGGCTTTCTCCGCGATGGGCGCATCACCGCCATGCATTTCAAGACGTTCCTCGACGGTGGCGCCTACGGAAGCTACGGCGTCGCCTCGTTGTACTACACCGGCGCCTTGCAGACGTCCACCTACCGGATACCCAACTACCGATTCGAAGGCGTCCGCGTTTTCACCAACAAACCGGCATGCGGGCCCAAGCGAGGCCATGGCACCCCACAGCCGAGGTTCGCCCTCGAGTCACAGATGGACAAGGCGGCCGAGGACCTCGGGCTTGATCCCGTCGAGATCCGACTCCGCAATCTGGTACAGCCATTCTCGATGACGGTGAACCACCTGAGGATCACCAGTTGTGGGCTGAGCGAGTGCATGGCAAAGGTGAGAGAGGCGTCCAACTTCTCGGAGAGCCACGGCCGGCTTCCGTTTGGCCGTGGCGTCGGGTTCGCGGTGGGCGCTTACATGTCGGGCGCCGGTCTCCCCATCTATTGGAATGACATGCCCCAATCCGAGGTCCAGATAAAAGTGGATCGTGGAGGTGGAGTCTCCGTCTACTCCATGGCGGCCGACGTCGGCCAGGGCTCGACGTCCATGCTGGCCACGGTGGTCGCCGAATGCCTCGGCCTGGAACCGGCCGACCTGGCCATGGTGACGGCGGACACCGACCTCACCCCTGTCGACCTCGGCAGCTATTCCAGCCGGGTGACTTTCATGGCCGGGAATGCAGCCCTTCAGGCGGGCACCAAGATCCGCAACCGCGTGATGCAGGCCGTAGCCGACAAGCTAGAAGTCGACCCTGCCGATCTGGTTGCGAAGGCGGGTCGGATCGTGGTCAGGGGCGACCCCGATAGCGGGATGGCCTGGGCCGAGGCAGTGCGAACGGCCATCGCCTCCGTTGGGCCCCTCATCGAATCAGGCAGTTATCGCGCACCGGATCTCGCCGGGCCCTACAAGGGCGCCGGTGTCGGCATCTCGCCGGCATACAGCTACTCCGCCTGCGTGGCACTCGTCTCTTGCGACGGCGAGACAGGACAGGTGGACGTGGAGCGGGTATGGCTCGCCCATGACATCGGCAAGGCCATCAACCCGCTGCTGGTGGAGGGCCAGATCGAGGGCGGGGTCTACATGGGCCTTGGCGAAGCCCTATTCGAGGAGCACTCCTTCCGCGGGGCGCTGCACCGCGGACCATCGTTGCTGGATTACAAGATCCCCACTGCTCTGGAGATGCCCCCGGTTGAGACCTACCTGATCGAGTCGATCGACCCCGAAGGACCCTTCGGCGCCAAGGAGGTGGGGCAGGGACCGCTGCTGCCGGTGATCCCGGCCATAGCCAACGCCGTATACGACGCTCTCGGAGTCCGCATCGATGAGGTTCCGATCACTCCTGACAAAATCGTGGCCGCGTTGAGGGACAAGTCACGTGGCGGATCCGGTCGATTCGGCCCCGAAACCGTCCCCGAATACCAGTTCCCGCCAGTCGTCAGAGTCGAACCCCCGGCCGGATTCGTGGCGCCATGACCGTCACCCTCCCCGCCTTCGAATACCTCACCCCCGAGTCCATCGCCGACGCCGCCCGGCTTCTCGCCAACCCGCAACAACGGGTTGCCATCGTCGGCGGGGGGACGGACCTGACCCCCAAGATGAAGCGCCGACAGTCAACGCCGGCACTCCTGGTTTCCCTCGCGTCAATCCCCGGTCTCAGCGGCATCCGGATAGAAGGTGACAACTGCATCATCGGTGCCTCGACGCTGCTCGCCGACCTCGCCGCGTCTCCTCTGGTGCCTTCGGTCGTTGCGGCGGCTGCGGCCGAGATTGCTTCGCCGCAGATTCGGAATACCGCCACGGTCGGGGGCAACCTCTGCCTCGATACCCGATGCAACTACATCGACATGTCGGAGAACTGGCGAGAGGCCAGTGGTCACTGCATGAAAGATGGAGGCGAAGTCTGCTGGGTCGCACCACGGGGAGACAGGTGCTGGGCTGTCAGCTCGTCGGACCTTGCGCCGCTGGCCATCGCCCTGGAGGGAGCCGTCAGACTGGTGAGCGTGCGAGGGGAGCGGGTCATCGCGGCCGCCGACCTCTACCAGAACGACGGGATCGCCTTCCAGGCCAAGTCTGCCGACGAGATCCTGCTTGAGCTGATTCTGCCCATCCGGCAGGTCCGGGCCACCTATCACAAGCTGCGACGAAGAGGCTCGATCGACTTCCCCATCCTCGGGGTCGCCGCCGCGGCCCGGTTCGACCACGAGGGCATCTGCCGGGATGCCCGGCTTGTCCTGGGTGCCGTGGCCTCGGCGCCGTTGCGTGCGATCGAAGCCGAACAGTCACTCATCGGAAATCGATTCACCGATGAGGTCATTGAAGAGGCAGCCCGGCTTGCCGCCCAACTGGTCCGCCCCCAGGACAACGCCGATCTCGGCTCTCGGTACCGCAAGTGGATGGCCCCGGTATACATCACCCGGGCCCTGCACGACCTCGAGGTGGAGAATGAGTGATCTGACCGCCAAACGGCAATGGAGGATGGAGACGTGAACCGATACTCATGGCACTTCGTGGAGCCCAATCAGGCCCTGCAGCGAATCGACGGGGCCGCTCGCGCCCCCGGGTCGGGTGAAGTTCTGATCGAGGTCGCCGGGTGTGGGCTTTGTCACACCGATCTCGGCTTCCTCGATGGATCGGTGCAGACCAGAGCCGGGCTCCCTCTGGTGCTCGGCCACGAGATCAGCGGCCGCGTCATCGAAGCCGGAGAAGGCGCTGAGGGATGGGTGGGAAAGAACGTGCTGGTGGCGGCAGTGATCCCCTGTGGCGAATGTGAGATGTGCGCCGCCGGCCGGGGGAATGTCTGCATCCGGCAGAAGATGCCGGGCAACGATCTCGACGGCGGATTCGCCACCCATGTGACAGTCCCCGCCAGCGGTCTCTCCGCGATCGAGAGTCTTCCCGACGACTATGACGTCGCCGATCTGGCGGTCGTGGCCGATGCCGTCACCACACCGCTACAGGCGGTGAGGAGGGCCGCCGTGACAGACGGCGACTTTGTGGTGGTGGTCGGCACCGGTGGCGTGGGGACCTACGCCGTCCAGGTGGCCGCGGCCAGCGGGGCTCATGTCGTCGCGGTCGATGTTGATGATGCCCGACTCGGTCCGTTGCTCGACCATGGGGCCAGCGGCACGGTGAATTCTCGGGAAATGACCGACCGCGAGGTCCGTGACCGGATCAGGGATCATGCCGGCTCGTTCGGCGTAGGGCCGATCGGGTGGAAGATCTTCGAATGCTCCGGCACCCCCGCCGGCCAACTGACTGCATACGGTCTTCTCGGCCCGGCCGCCATCATGGCGGTCGTGGGCTATACCAGGGAGAAGGTGGCGATCAGGCTTTCGAACCTGATGGCATTCGATGCCACCGCCTTCGGCAGTTGGGGGTGCCCGCCGGAGCGCTACCCCGAGGCCATCGACCTCGTTGCCTCCGGAAAGGTCGACCTGCATCCCTTCACCCGCAAACTCCCCATGAGCGACATCGCCACGGCGCTGGCCGACGCTCATTCCCGCAGCGACTCACGTCGAACGATCCTCGTCCCTTGAAAGGAAAACCATGGAACACGTAAACCACGATCTGGTCCCAGACCTCGCTTTCAGTGAGATCGGCTACGAGACGCATCCGGTGCTCGACATTCAGGGCGCCCCGGTGGACGGGCTCCATGCTGTCTGGATAAGCCTCGACAACCCGGCCCAGCTCAACTCCTACACCACCGAGGCGGTGAAGGAGGTCATCCTTGCGTTCCGACGCGCTTCCGTGGACCGCGCCGCCGTCGCCGTGGTCTTCACCGGAGTGGGCGAGCGAGCCTTCTGCACCGGAGGCAATACCGAGGAGTACTCCGAGTACTACGCCGGGCGGCCCGGCGAGTACCGGCAGTACATGCGTCTCTTCAACGACATGGTCTCCGGGATCCTCAGCTGCGACAAGCCGGTGATCAACCGGGTCAACGGGATGCGGGTCGGCGGCGGTCAGGAGATCGGGATGGCCTGTGACTTCACTCTCGCCTCCGATCTTGCCCGTTTCGGCCAGGCCGGGCCGAAGCACGGGTCAGCCCCGGACGGCGGTTCGACCGACTTCCTCGACCTCTATGTGGGGTGGGGCGAGGCCGTGGCCAGCTGTGTCCTCTGCGAGCTGTGGAGCGCCCATGAAGCCCTGCGTCTGGGTCTGGTCAACGACATCTTCCCGGTGCTCAAGGTGAACGGGCAATTCGTGCCCAACCCCCTGGTTGTGACGGATCGCTATCTGGACGAATGGGGAAAGATCATTCACGGGCGATCAAAAGAGGGGGCTGAGCTGGAGGCCGGCAAGGAGCTGCTGAAGTCGGGCACCATCGATTTCGAGATGCTCGACCGGGGTGTCGACACCCTCATCACCAAGATCCTCTACACCATGCCGGACTGCACCCTGAAGACAACAGAGTCGCTCCGCAAAAAGAAGCTGGAGCACTGGGATCAAAACCGCGAGACGAACCGGGCGTGGCTCTCGCTCAACATGATGACCGAAGCCAAGGCCGGGTTCCAGGCCTTTCACCGGGGATCGCGCGATGTCGGCCGGGAGGTCGATTTCATCGACCTCCGGCGTCGGCTGGCCGCCGGAGAGACGTGGGGCGACGATCTGCTCGAAGCAGTGTCACCTCAGTTCAGGTCACGTCCGTGAGTGACTCCCCGGTTCGGCACAACGTTTCGGATGACGGAGCCGTCCATACGTTGACGATCGATCGGCCGCCTGGAAACATCATCGACACCGAGATCTGTGAGCTTCTCCGACCTGTCATCCGGACTGCCGGTGAGGCAGAGAACGGGAAGGTCCTCGTCCTACGTGGTGCGGGAAAGCACTTCTCGTACGGTGCCAGCGTCGTGGAGCATCTCCCGGACAAAGCGCCACAAATGCTCGCAGCGCTCGGCACAGTCATCGGGGACCTGGTGGGATTCCCCTATCCAACCATCGCGGGCGTTCAAGGAAGCTGTCTGGGCGGCGGCTTCGAACTAGCCCTCGCCTGCGGAATCGTGATCGCCGAGGAGCACGCCAAGTTCGCCAGTCCGGAGATTCAACTCGGGGTGATAGCTCCTGCGGCGACCGCCCTGTTGCACGGCCGCGGCGCTGAGGACATTCTCCTAACCGGCCGCAGCTTCACTGCCGAAGAGGCCCAGCGGATGGGAATCGTCAACCTGATCGCACCGGCTGGTGATTTGGACGCCTTCATCGACGATTTCGTCGAGAAACACTTCGTGCCCCGGTCGGCCCTGTCGCTGCGTCTCGCCACCAAAGCGGTTCGAGGGAAACGGCTGGCTGTATTGCAGGGCGGGCTCGCGGACGCCGAACGCCTCTATCTGGAGGAGCTCTTGCCTACACACGACGGTGTCGAGGGGATCAAGGCGTTCGTGGAGAAGCGCCCTCCGCAATGGACCAACGGCTGATCAGGCGTTGGGGGCTCCGGCCTGGAGGTCGGCGACCGGCTTTTGCCGGGTGAACAGGGCGACATAGGTGGCGCAGGCCGTGATGGCACAACTGGTGCACGCCTCACCGAAGGTCGCCGGATCGAGACCGGTGGTGAAGGTCTCATATCCAAGCTCGGAGTAGAGCCTCTCCATCTCGTTGATGCGGTTGGGGTCGGCCACGGTTCGCTGTTGCCAACCCTCGTTGGCGAGATCGAGTGCCTTGAGGATCGCGATCCCATCAGAGCAAGGAATCGGGTCCGGGCCGTCCAGGTGACTCATGACAGTGCCTTCGTGGGGGCAATCCGGCTCTCGTCTTCCCAGGACGATTCAGCGGGCGACGCTCTGAGATAAGTGAGGACCGCTCCCTCGCAGATCTCCCGGTACCAGGAGTGACGGCCCTTCCAATCTCTCTCCTGGAGCCACTGGAGAAACAGGCCATCGACTATGGCCCGCACCGTATAGGCGGCCTCGTCGACATCGTCCACCTCGAAGACACCCTCGGCCACCCCGCTTCGGATCACCTCGGCGTAGAGCCCATTGACGATCGACTGAAACGTTGCATGGAGTTTGCTGAACTCGTCCACCCGGGCCGCATGATCGAGGAAATCGAGATAGGTGAGGTAGAAACGCCGGTTGGCATCGGGATCACGAAAAATCGTCTTGATCATGACCAGCACCTGGCGTCTCGGTGTCGCTTCGGTAGCTATGGCGTTTCGGATCCGTTCCGAATTCCGCTGCAGAACCCACTCCATGGTGTGCAGCAGCAGTTGGTTCTTAGTGGTGAAGTGATAGAGGATTATCCCCTTGCTCACTCCGGCCCGGTCGGCGATCTCCTGAAGTGAGACCCGATGTGAGCCCTTCTCGCTGACGGCCTGATAGGTGGTCCGGATGAGATGAATCTTCTTCGGGGTCAAATCCTGGGCAAGCGGGTCGTCGTCAGCTGCGGTCGACAAATACGTCTCCTCGAATGGCCGCCCATCGGGCTTATCGAGAGTAGCGGCGAGTGTGTCGGTGATCGTCATGGGATCAAGCGCTGATCAGTTCGCTTCTCTTGCGCAGCCGCTGATGCGCCAGAAGCGCTGCCCCGTAGGCGCCGGCGTAGGCGCCCAGACCGTCGGGTGGAACGGCAAAGGGTGATCCGAGGATCTCCCCGAGCTTGTCGGTCAGCAGTTTGACCGAAGCCAGGCCGCCGGTGAGCCCGAAGGGCGGCTCCGCCTTGACCCGCTTCACCAGCTGGGCCGCCCGTCCTGTGAGGGCAATCACCGCACCGGCACAGACGTCCTCGATGCTTCGTTTGTCGGCAAGATGGTTGATGATCTCGGACTCGGCGAAGACGGTGCAAACACTGGAGACCGTGACCGGGTCGGTGGCCGCCTCCGACAGCCGGGCGATGTCCGTGATGTCATAGCCCAGGTACTCCACGGTCTTCTGAAGGAACGCCCCGGCACCGGCGGCGCATTTGTCATTGAGCCGGAACGCGGTCACACGCCCCACATCGTCGATGCGGAGAGCCTTGACCGTCTGTCCGCCGGCGTCGAGCACTGTACGTGCCTCCGGCAGCCAGCGGTGGGTGGCGTAGGCGTGACAGGTCAGCTCGGTGATGGCGAGATCGGAGACCTCGGCGGCGTAGCGGCCAAAACCTGTGGTCGCCACGTAGCCAATGTCGTCTCTCACGAGGTCCGTCTGATCCAGGGCAGCCTGGAGGCTTTCTTCCGCAGCCTGGGCGAAGTGGAACCCGGTGCGACGCATGAAGGTCGATTCGATCGTGCCCTCCTCGTCGACGATGACGGCCTTGGTGTAGCTGGACCCAAGATCGATGCCTGCAGTCAGACTCATATCGGCATTCCTCTCTCGGCAGAAGCCCCGGTCAGGACCTGATCGAGGGCGTAGAGGGCGGCGCCTATTGCGCCGCAATAGTGCGACTCCTCGTTGGTGTTGACCGGCGAACCGACAAACTGGGAGACCATCTCGACCATGGCGCTATTCCGGGTGACCCCGCCGGTGAAAGTGACCTCAGGCTCGATGCCGGCCCGACGGAGCAAGGCCACGCTGCGGGTGGCAATCGAGTGATGAACTCCCATGACCACGTCTTCGACACGTCTGCCCTTTGCCAGCCAGCCCAGGATCTCCGACTCGGCAAACACCGTGCATGTGGTGGTCATCTGCACCGGGTTCTTGGCTGTCATCGCCAGAGGGCCAAGTTCTCCCAGGGGGATCTCCAGCGCGTCGGATGCGGCGCCGAGGAAACGCCCGGTCCCTGCCGCGCATTTGTCATTCATGTTGAAGTCGATCACTTGGCCGTCACTTGTCACCTTGATGGCCTTGGTGTCCTGGCCACCGATGTCAAGCACACTCCTCGTGTTGGGAAAGAGATGAACCGCCCCACGGGCGTGGCATGAGATCTCGGTCACCTGAGCGTCACCGAAAGAGATGTTGAATCTCCCGTATCCGGTGCCGACCACGAATGCAACGTCGGGTTCGCTGAACGAGGTCTCCCCGAGGGCGAGACTGAACGCGGTGTGGCCGGCCTCAGCCAATTGGGCGCCCGTCGGGCACAGGCCGCGCCCGAGGATCTCGTGGTCACCCGTCATCACCACTGCCTTTGTCTGGGTCGAACCAACGTCTACACCTGCTACCAACATGGGCTCACACTCCTGCCTGGACACGTCTGCTCTGCAGACTCTCGAAAAAGGCGTCGATCCGGTTTCTCATCTGAGCCTCGGCCCACAGACGTGAATCGACGAGATCGGATTGGATGAACAACCCGGGGACGTTGGCATTGTTGAGCAGCCACTCACGTGCGTCGGGAAGCCCTGCCGCGGTGGTTCGACATGACTTCACCCCGTGATAGCAGATGCCATCGATGTCGTACTCCTCGGCCATTCTGGCCTGCCATTCGTGGGAGAAGAAGATCCCGCTCATACTGGGTTGGGCAGTGATGAGGATCTGTTCCGCCAGGCTTTCGATGGGCCGATCGAGGTCGTAACGAACCCCCCGATCGATGCCTCCACCGGCGAAAGACATGTACTCGCTGGCAACGAACACGCCCTTCCAGCGCTCGAACATCCCGACGAATTCGCGGAAGTTGGTGTAACAGGCAGTGCCCACCAGAAGAAGGCGGAAACGCTCATCGGGAACGGCTCCTACCCCATGCGCCACCCGCTCCTCGAGCTCAGCAAGCGCAGTCTCCATGAACTCCACTCCCTCGGGTTGGCCGCGAAGGATGTTGGCGATACCCATGTAGTTGATCCCCTCGGTGAGGGCGTTGAATGGAGCCGGCCGGTTCTTGTTCATGGCGAGGATCGCCTGATAGAGCTCGGACATCCGGTTGACCCTCCCCAGGATCTCGCGAAGTTTGTCGATGTCGAACTTCTTGCCCGAGACCTGACTGGCCAGATCGATCAGATCCCGGATCTGGCCCTCGACGTATTTGACGTCATTGCGAAATGTCTCGCTGGTCGAGGAATACTCAAAGCCCGTGCCGCGCCAGCCGGGGAGGTCCAACACGAAGACGGGGCATCCGTACTGGCGCTCCCAGGTCTCGGACCACTTGATGTAGGTGTTGCACATGTTGGACGAGACCACCATCGCGGGCTTGGGGTACTTGCCGAGCGGGTGTTCCCTACCCGTGTTGTGCAGACCGATATCGACCTTCACGTAACCGCAGATGTCGGGGGAATAGCCGATGTCCTCCGCAGCGAGTAGGTAATCCATCGACTTGCCCTTCACCGCCGTCTGCAATGCGGCGATCTCGGGGAACATCATGGGGATGTCGAAAGCGTTGAGAACCTCGGCCAGCGATCCCATGACAAAGGTGTTGGCCACGGGCGCTGCCGTCGCATCGGCCTCTCCCAACTGCGTCCACCAGTCGGACATCAATGCACGGCTGGCCTCCCTGGTGTTGCCGGCCCTGCTCAGAGCGGGTCTGATCGCGACGTTATGAGGTTCCATATCTCTCCCTAGACAAACTCGAACAACAACGATTCGGCGAAGGTCTCGAACTCCATACGGGCCTGTTCGAAGTTCGCGGTCTTCTCCTCGAATTCCATGACGAGGTGGGGGAATCCCGCTTCGGTCAGAGCGGCGTCATAGGCGACCTGCTCCTCGAGCCCCGGTTCGCACATCTTGGGGGCCGCCACGATTGCCGCCTCCGCATGGGACTCGCGAATCCTTCTCAGGAGCATGTCCTCCTTTGGCTTGCGCGGGTCTCTCTGCACCGGGCTGTAGCTGGAGGCTTCGAGGTAGGCCACAGCCAGGTTCTCCATCGGATCACCCGAAGTGGCGACATCCTCGGTGAGCCAGCGGAGACCGATCATGAAATCGTCGTCGACAACGTAGGCAACGTCCTGGAGCACCGACAGCATCTCGATCGGGGGTTGCTCGCAGTATCCGCCCTCGAAAACCACCCTCACCTTGTCCTGTGGGCGGCGATCGCGGGACCGGATGATCTCCACGGCCCGCCCCAGCAACTCGTTGTGTCTCTCCCGGGGCATTGCCCCACCGGACGCCATGAGGAGGTAGGACTCGGTCAGACCGACCAGCCATGGCGTCTCGCGGCGTATCCGGTACAACTCCCGGAGCAGACGCCGGTTCTCGTTGAACAGCTCGATGCTGGCGCGCAGCGCCTCGTCGGTGATCTCGGTGCCGGTGATCTCCTCGATGATCCCCGCAATCCGCCGATACTCGCCGACCAGATAGGTCGATGCATGAGGGGACGCAGCGTTTTGCGGCAGATAGAGGATCTGACAACTCATTTCGGGAAAACGGCGGGTCCACACACCGCTGATATGACGCGCCGCATCACAGATCGGTGTGGTCACGTACATGTTGAGGAAGTCGAGACGCCCGGAGAGACCCTGCTCGAGGGAGGTGCGCAGGATCGAACAGACGAAAGCGGCTATGTGGGCATCGGCTTCCCGTATCTGGACACTGCTGTCGAAACCCATCATCTTGAGGGTCAGCATCCCGGCGGCATGGGCGATCTCCTCGGGAAAGTAGACCTGGAAGTGCCCGAGCACCTTCCCGTCCGGATTGTCCTCCAACCATTGGTGAATTGCCGGATACCCGGGATCTTCCACGGCGATTCGGCATTCTTCGATGATCTGGCCTAGTTCCTCTTCCATCCTCAATCCTGACTGACCGGTTAGTCAGGATGGTATCGCAGTCCGTCCCACCCGACAATCCATTACCAACATCATTTTCCATGATGCGAACGCATCAGACGGCTCAGCGGGGAAATAGGGAGTCGTCGCCACCCCTAACATCGCACCCATGGTCGACCATCCGATTCGAGCCCTGATAGCCAAGCCCGGTCTCGATGGGCACGACCGCGGAGCCAAGGTCGTGGTGCGGGCGTTGCGTGATGCCGGTATGGAGGTGATCTACACCGGGAGACATCAGAAGGTCGCGGCGATAGCCCGGATTGCCGCCGACGAGGACGTCGACGTCGTGGGCCTTTCGGTGTTGTCGGGAGCCCACGAGGAATACTGCCGGCGAGTCCGTGACGAGCTGGCTCAGCTCGGGTTGGACGACATCGTCCTGGTCGTTGGCGGCACAATCTCCGAAGACAGCCACCCCCGGCTCGGCGATCTCGGCTATCTGGTCTTCCCCACCGGTTCGGCTCTCGGCGACATCGTCGACGGCATCAGACATGCCGTCGAACGGAAGGTTGCTAACCGGGGCTGACCTCCGGGGTGTCAGGCCGGCGCGCCACCCGGGTGGCCTCCTCATCGACGGTCCCGTCGGCATGCAAGACGACGTGATAGCGGTCGCGGGCCGCTTCGATGCCGACGAGCCCGAGGGCGACGTCGCGGACAACGGCGGCGGAGTCCCTCTCTCGCGGATCCCCGTAACCGCCTCCACCGGAGAGCCGGAAACTGACGACGTCGCCGTATTCGAGATCCAGAGATGCCTTTCCGCCCACCGTGCGCTCGGAGTCCTCACCGGGGTTGATGACGGTCGCCCCCAACGCTCCCGGCTCCCCGCCGAACAGCCCGAACGGTGCGAATCTCTGCCGCTCCGACAGATTGGTGAACTTGACCCGGTCTCCCAGGATTCTCATGTCGCGACGCACCCCACATCCGCCGCGGTAACGACCCGGTCCCCCACTGTCGGGGATGAGCTCGAATCGCTCCACGATGATCGGCTGGACTGCCTCCTGTGCCTCGACCGGTATGTTCGAGGCGTTGAAAGCCGAGGCCATGGCTTCGCAACCGTCTTGAAGGGCCCGTGCCCCGGTACCGGCGAGGATCAGCTCATAGGCGACAAAACGCTTGTCCTGGGAAGGATCGACACCACCCCAGGTCGGATTGGAGAAATGCGAGCTGGCGGCAGCCACCTTGTCGGGAAGGGCCGGCGCCAGTGCCCCCAGGATCACCTCGAACACCCGGTAGCAGATGATGGCTCGCGGGCCTCCCCCGGCAGGGCGTCTCGGGTTGAGAAAAGAGCCCTCCGGAGCCGATATCTCGATGGGGCGGAGCGCCCCGGCATTCATCGGTCCGTAGGGGTCGGTCAGACACTTGATCGCCGCGTAGCTATATGACTTGGTGTAGTTGAGATATGCGTTGAGGCCCGATTCGGTCTGGGGTGACGATCCGGCGAAGTCGAGGGACAGTGAGTCCCCGTCTACGACCACTGAGACCCGGACAACCAGTGGGTCGGTCCCGGGCCCGTAATCGTCCAGGTGGTCGGTGAACTCATACTGGCCGTCGGGGATCGAGGCAATGGCACGACGCATCGTGGATTCGGTCTGGTCGAGGATCATCTCGAGGCAGCTCTCGTACAGGCCGAGCCCATGACGCTCCACCAGATCCTGGAGCCGGAGCTCGCCCACCCGGAGGGCATTCCGCTGCGCCGCCAGGTCGCCCCGGATGTTGTCCGGAGTGCGCGAGTTGGCGGCGATAAGATCCAGCACCCCCTCGTTGGGGACTCCGGCCTCCACGATCTTGGTCGGTGGTATCAGCAGACCTTCCTGCTGATAGTCGAAAACCCCCTCGACCGCCTGGCTGCCCGGCCTGGAACCGCCCACATCGGTGTGGTGCACGATGTTGACGGCAAACCCGATGAGATCATCGCCGGAAAAGGCAGGCTGGGTGACGAAGAAGTCGGGGAGATGTCCCGATCCCAGGGCCGGGTCGTTGAGGAGCATGACGTCGCCCGGCGAGAGGGTATCGGCAGGAAAGGCCTCCAGCATGTTGAGCACCGCGAAATTCATGGCGCCCATGTGGCCGGGGCTGTATGGCCCCTGAGCTGTCATCCTCCCCTTGCGGTCGAAGATGGCCACGGAGAAATCCTGACCCTCCCTGGCCTGGGCGGAATATGCGGTTCGATGGATGGTCGTGCCCACCTCGACCGCGATCGACTGCAGGGCGCCCCAGACGACCGACAGCGTGATGGGATCGGGACGGCCCGTCATTTGACACCGATCCGGAGCGTTCCGTAGCGGTCCACGATTCCCTCCAATCCGGGTGGGATGACTGTGGTGGATTCCCGCTCCTCCACGATGGCAGGGCCCTCCACCACCTGGTCGGGGACCAATTCGTCGCGACTGAAGACCGCGGTGTCGGTGAATCCGGACGTCTCGGGGAAATAGGCCGGTCGTCTCTCCGCGGGCGGAGGTTCGGCACCCGAGCGGTGGTCGATGACCGGCACGTCGAGACCGGGGCTCTCCCCATATGCGGTGACCTTCCAGGTGGTCGCCTCTACCGGCTTGTCGGTGCTGGCAAAGCCGTATCTCCTCGAATAGACCTCGTCGAACCGCTGCCGGGCGGTCTTCAGGGTCTCGACGGTCACCGGGCCTTCGGGAATCTCGACCGGCAATTCGAAGCCCTGGCCCACGTATCTGAGATCGACTTCGCGCACCATTCTCACCGGGGTCGCATCGGTCGACTCCTCGATCACCCGGGAAGCCTCGCTCTCCATCTCCTGGAAGATCCCGGTCAGCCTTTCCGGGTCCAATCCCGCCAGCAGTGCGACGAAGGACCGTGACGTGTCGAATTTCACATCGGCCGACAAAAGGCCTACCGCAGAGGCGACTCCGGCCGCTGCCGGGATCAAGACCAGGGGCATCCCGAGGGCGACCGCCAGACGGCAGGCATGGGCGGGGCCCGAGCCCCCGGTGGCCACCAGCGCCAGTTCTCTCGGGTCGTTGCCACGCTCGATCGACACCACTCGAGTCGCCATCTCCATGTTCAGGTTGACGATCCGGTGGATCCCCCAGGCGGCCTCTTCGGTGGAGATCCCCAGCGGCTGCGCCACTTTCTCGGCGATAACACTCTTCGCAGCTTCGAGGTCCAGGGTCATGGACCCGCCGGCGAACCGGTTCGGATTCACATATCCGAGAACCAGGTTGGCGTCGGTGACGGTGGGCTCGGTGCCTCCGAGCCCGTAGCAGACCGGACCCGGCACCGACCCGGCGCTGTCGGGGCCGACCTGGATGGTCCCCCGGGCGACCCGGGCGATGCTGCCCCCGCCCGCGCCGATCTCGACGAGATCGATGCTCCTGACGTTCATCGGGATGCCGCTTCCGGGGGCGAGGCGGACCTTGTGCAATTCGAACTGGCCCACGGTGCTGGGTTCGCCCCCGCTCACCAGCGAGAGCTTGGCGGTGGTCCCCCCCATGTCGAAGGCGACCAGATCCTCATGACCCGACAGGGCGCCGAACCTTGCCGCGATCAGTGCCCCGGCCGCCGGGCCCGACTCGATCATCCTCACCGGAAGGTCCGACATGGCCTCCGCCGTGGCGACGCCGCCGCCGGACTGCATGATGAACAACCGGCCCCCGTAACCGCGAGAGGCGAGTTGATCGACCATGGCCCGCAGATACTCGCTTACGGCGTTGATCAGGTAGGCGTTGACGACGGTCGTGCTGGTGCGCTCGTACTCCCTGAACTGAGGAGAGACCTCCGAGGAGAGGGAGACCGCGATATGTGGCGCCTCTTCGGAGACCAATTCTGCAAAACGCCTCTCATGCGCGGGATTGATGTAACTGTGGAGAAAGCAAACGCCCAGTGAGGTGACCCCGCGATCCGAGATCTCCCGGATGACGGCCCGCGCAGAAGCCTCCTTCATCGGATTGCGGACTTCTCCGTTCGCCAGGATCCGCTCTTCGATTTCCCAGATCATGGACCGATCTATCAAAGGGTCGGGCTTGGTGATCTGCAGGTCGTAGACCTGATACCGCTTCTCCCTGCCGATCTGGAGCACGTCCCTGAAGCCAGCAGTCGTGGCGAGTGCCACTCCGACGCCTTTCCTCTCGATGACGATGTTCGAACCGAGAGTGGTGCCATGGACCGCCCGGGTGACCTCGTCGAAACCCACACCGGCCTCCCGGAGAAGGGACTCCAACCCGGCAATGCAGGCCTCCGAAGGATCGGGGTAGGTCGTCAGCCGCTTGCCGGTGTGCCATCTGCCGGTCTCATCCTCGAGCACGAAATCGGTGAAGGTCCCCCCGACGTCGAAACCCACGCGGATCATGCCCGTACGTCCGTCGATGACGACGCGAGGTGATGCCGGCATGATTGCTTCACAGCGGCGGACATCACCGGCGGGTCAATCATCACTCTTGAGAACACCGCGTCCGATGATCCCGCGCAACAGCTCCGAGGTTCCCCCTCCATAGAGAAGGAAGCGGGCATCCCGGAAATAGCGTTGGGCGGCATATTCCATGGCGAAGCCGTAGCTGCCGAAGATCCGGGTCGTCTCGTCGACGATCATGGCACAGGCCTCTGTGGCGAAGAGCTTCGCCATGGCGGAATGATGCGGGCTGGGCTCACCACGATCGATTCGGGACGCGGCGTCGTCGGTCATGAGAGCCGAGGCATAAAGCGAGGTCTCCATCTCGGCGAGCTTGTGCTCGATGCTCTGGAATCTTCCGATGCTGCGCCCGAAGGCCTGTCGGTCCTTGGAGTAGGCCACCGCGTCATCGAGGGCCCGTCGGGATAGCCCGACAGCCAAAGCCGCGGTCATCACCCGAATCTCAGAAAGGACCCCACCGATGTTGCTGACACCATCACCTTCCCCGCCGAGGAGGGCCTCGTCGTCCACGAAACACTCGTCGAACGACACCTCCGAGGTCAAACTCGACCTGACGCCGAGCTTGTCGATCGGCTTGCCCACGGAGAACCCCGGGTTCTCGGCGTCAACCAGGAAAAGGGCGATGTTCTTTATCCCGGATTCGCTGCTCGTCTTGGCGCCGACGGTGAGAAATGAGGCCACCGGGGCGTTGGTGATCCAGGTCTTCGTGCCGTTGATGACCCAGCCACCGTCGAGACGGTTCGCCCGGGTCTTCATGGCGCCCAGGTCTGATCCGGCATCGGGCTCGGTGAGAGCGAAGGTGGCAATCGACTCGCCTCTCAGGGCGGGAAGCAGATATCTCTCGTGCTGAGCGGGCGTGCCGAATCGATGAACGAAATGGGTTCCCATCAGGCTCTGCATCGCGCTGATCGCCGCGAAAGAAAGACTCCCGTAGGCAAGCTCTTCGTACATCACGCAAGCGGTGACGAAATCGGCCCCCTGGCCGCCGACATCTTCGGGGTAACGGAGCCCGAAAAGGCCCATCTGCCCCGCCTTGCGGAAGAGGGCGTCGGGGAAGACCCCATGACGGTCGAGCTCTTCGGCCTGAGGCGCCACCTCCGCAGCGACGAAAGACCGGACGGACTCGCGGAAGAGATCCCGTTCGACGCTCATCCGAATATGTCCAGCGGCTCTTGGTATTCGCCGAACACGCCCCTGAGCGTCGCAAAGATCTCCCCGACCGTCGCGTAGGCCCTGACACACTCCACCGTCGCCGGCATGATGTTGATCCCGGGGTCCCGGGCCGCCACCTCCAGAGAGGTGAGGGCGGCGGCAACGGCTTCGCCGTCGCGCTGTTCGCGAACCTCAGCCAGTCGGGTCGTCTGCTCGGCCAGCACCCCGGGATCGTGCTCGAAGAGCCCGGTCGGAGTGTTCTCGTCGTCGATGGTGAAAACGTTTTCGCCGACGATCTTCCGCTCGCCCGACTCGACCGCCCTGGCATGTTTGTACGCCTCATCGAGGACAACCCGGGCGATGTATCCGCTCTCGATGCAACGCGCCATCCCGCCCCTCCCGGCCACATCGTCCATCAGATCCAGGATTCGTCGCTCGTATTCGTCAGTCAGCGATTCGACGAAATAGGACCCGGCGAGTGGGTCGGCGGTGTCCGCGACCCCCGACTCGTAGGCAATGATCTGCTGGGTCCGCAGGGCCGTCAGCATTGCCTGCTGGTCCGGGATCTCGAAGGCCTCCTGCCAGGTGTTGACGGTGATGCTCTGCACTCCGCCCAGCACCAGAGCCAGGGTCTCCACCGTCGCCCTGACGATGTTGTTGAGCGGTTGGGTGTGGCTGAAGGTCGACCCGCAAGTTCCCGCGAACCAGAGGAACCGCCAGGAGCGGGGGTCGAGAGCGCCGTAACGCTCCTTCATCAGATGGGCCCAGATCCTGCGGCTGGCCCGGTACTTGGCGACTTCCTCGAACAGGTTCATAAAGGCCCCGAGATTCCACGAGATACGGGGGGCGAACGAGTCGATCTCCAACCCACGCTGCAGCGCCCGATCGATGTACTCAACGGCGTTGGAGATGGCGAATGCCATCTCCTGGACGGCCGTGGCGCCGGATTCTCGAATGTGATAGCCACAGACCGAGATGGGGTTGGCCCGAGGCATGGTCTCGGAGCAGTACTCGAAGGTGTCGGCCACGAGCCTCAGGCTGGGCTCCACCGGAAACACGCAGGCTCCCCGTGCGAAGAACTCCTTGAGAATGTCGTTCTGAACGATCGGCCGCAGCTTGGCCGCCGGGATCCCCTGTTTCTCGCCAGCTACCTGATAGAGGGCAAGGAAGAGGAAAGCGGGAGCGTTGATGGTGAACGAGGTGGAGATCTCATCGAGGGGGATCCCGTCGAAGAGCACCTCGAGGTCCGCCAGCGAGTCGATCGCCACTCCAACCCTGCCGACCTCGGGGCCCCACTCGGGATCGTCGGAGTCATAACCCATCTGAGTCGGGAGGTCGAGGGCCACGGACAGCCCGGTGGCACCCTCCTCCTCGTAGAGACGCTTGTTCCACGCATTCACGTCGGAGACAGTCCCGAATCCGGTGTACGTGCGCATCGTCCAGAGCTTGGAGCGGTACATCTCCGGGTAGGGGCCCCGGGTCATCGGATACTCGCCGGGATTCCCCAAATCGCGGGCATAGTCGAGCCCGGCCGTGTCCTGGGGGCCATAGATCGGCTTGATCGGCACACCCGATGTAGTTTCCACAGACCGACCCGAGTCTGCCGGCTTGCCAGTCACCGCTACCTGCTCCTTTGCCCGAGACACGGAAGACTAAAACACCCTACCGCCCCTGATTCCGACCTGATCGCGTCCACGATGCTCTCCCGAAGTCGAGGCCCGCCAAGGGCCACGCCACCCCTTCCGCCCCAATGACCGCATCTATCCCGTAATCTCAGTCCTGGTTATAGGGAGATCAAAATGGCAAAAACCTCAATCTGGCTCCGAGCGCTCGGAAAGGCATGCGGACACAAGTGACCAGCAGCGTATTCGTCTCCCGAACAGAGAACAGCGTCCGCAACCACCCCATTGCCTGATTCAATGGCACACCCCGATCGGCCAGTCGTCCTCAGTCTCGAACAAGCCTTGAGCCTCCCCTACGGCACCCTCCGATTCGTGCATCTCGGATGGCGGGTCATCCGCATCGAATCGACGCCGATCGGCGGCCGGGCATCCCGGGGGGACCCCAACCGTTACATCGGTCGGCCGGTGGCCGGCGACGACCGCCACAGTTACTACGTGGCACCCAATGTGGGCAAGGAGGCGATCGCTCTCAACCTCAAGGAAGAGCAAGGGCGTCGGGCTCTGCTTCGTCTGATCGACGCCCTCGAAGTCGACGTCTTCTGCACCAACACCATGCCGGCTCGGCACCGCGAGCTCGGTGTCGATTACGAGACCCTCAAGGCGGTGAAGGACGATCTGATCTGGTGCTCGGTGTTGGCGATGGGTATCGACCACCCGGACGTGCCCGGATACGACCCGGTGACCCAGGCGCTCACCGGGATCATGGACCTCACCGGAGAACGTGACGGGCCGCCCATGCAATGCGGTCCGCCCCTGACCGATCTGAAATCTGGGGACGAGGTCTTCGCCCAGGTGCTCCTGGCCATGCTCGAGCGGGAGCGAAGCGGGCAGGGAAAGCTCATCGACGTTTCGCTGGCCCACTCGGCAGTGTCCTGGCTGCACACCTTCACCCCGCTGCTGGACATGGGGAGCCCACCCGCGGAACTGAAACGTAACGGAAACAAGCACCGTCAGTTCATCCCGGTCAACGCCTATCCCACCGCCGACGGCTATGTCTATATCGCAATTGGCAGCGATGCCCAATGGGCCCGACTGGTGGCTCAGCCGCTCTTCTCGAAACTGGACGAGCCGCGTTTTCGCACCAACGAGCAACGGAGGTCCGAAGAGACTGATCTACACCGCCGAATCGGTGATCTGACCGCCGGCTTCGATTCGGCCACCCTGGCCGAGGCCCTGGAGGCAGCCTCCATACCGCATTCGGGGATCACTCCGATCGAACAGGTGCCCGATCTGGACTTCGTGAGGGAGTCGGCCCTGCGAACCGTCGCCCCCGACGGTAGTGAGATCCGACTGCCCCCACCGGCTGTGCCCGTCTCCCATCTCGACGAGATCGGAAGGACGCTGCCATTTCCACCTCGCTATGGCCAGGACACGAATACGGTTCTGAGCGAGGCCGGGTTCTCAGGGGCCGAGTTGGAGTCGTTGCGTTCCGGAGGAGTCATCGCCTGATGACGTACCAATACCACAGGCCGGGCACCATCGAGGAGGCCTTCCATCTGGCGGCGGCCAACCCTGGCGCCCGGCTCATCGCTGGAGGCACCGACCTTCTGGTCCAAATGAATCACGGACGTGTCGAAACACCCGCTCTTATCTCGTTACGGGGCCTCCCCGAACTCGGCGGCATCGCGGTCACCGACCGCGTGCGGATCGGAGCCACCGTCCCGTTGGCCGACGTCGGGTTTCACCCGGTGGTGGCTCAACGCTTCCCGGCCTTGGCCGGTGCCATTGCCATCCTCGGAAGCCGGCAGATACGAAATGTCGCCACCGTGGGGGGCAATCTGTGCAATGCCTCCCCGGCTGCCGACACCGCACCCGCCTTGTTGATCTATGGAGCATCCGTCGAGTTGCGCGGGGCCGACAGCACCCGAGAGATCACTCTTGAAGAATTCCTCCTCGGTCCGGGAGAGACCGCCCTCGAGCCCGGAGAGATACTCACCGCGATTCTGTTGGAGCTTCCACGAGAAGGAACCCGGTCGGTATTTCTCCGCAAGGGGCGGGTGATGATGGACCTGGCGATCACCAGCGTGGCCGCCCTGGTCGAGATGAACGGGATCAAATGGGCCAAAGTGCGGATGGCCGCAGGAGCGGTGGCGCCCGTCCCATCCAGGCTCAGGGAGACCGAACGGCTAATCGAAGGAGAAGAAAGCCCGTTGGACGCCGGCACCAGAGAGCGAGCCATCGCCGCGGTTCGATCTGAGATCTCACCGATAACAGACCTCCGGTCGACAGCCGACTACCGCCTGCACCTGACCGGTGTGCTCGCCGACAGGGCGCTGCAACTCCTCGAGGGCGGAGGCTGAATGAACAAGCTGCGTGTCTCATTCGAACTCAACGGGTTCGCCGTCGATACCGAGGTAGCCCCCCATCTCAGACTGCTCGACTTGGTCCGGGACGTGCTCGGCGAGACCGGCACCAAAGAATCTTGTGGTGAGGGCGAGTGCGGGGCGTGCACGGTCCTGGTCGATGGACGCGCCGTGAACTCTTGCCTGTATCCGGTGGGCGAGGCCGACGGCAGAAAGGTGACGACGATCGAAGGCCTCACCGGCAGCAACGGAGAGCTCTCATCTATTCAGAGCGCTTTTCTCCGGCGAGGCGGAACCCAGTGTGGCTACTGCACGCCGGGAATCGTCATGACTACTGCCGCCTTGCTCACAGAGAACCCCCATCCGACCGAGACCGAGATCCGGCTGGCCCTCACCGGCAACTTGTGTCGTTGCACCGGCTATGTGCAGATCGTCGAGTCGATCCAGGAAGCGGCACGCCGGGGATGGACGCCATGACGCGGTTCGCCCACGTCGGAACCGACGCTCCCCGGCCCGAGGGGGCCGACAAGCTCGGTGGCAGAGCGCGCTATATCAATGACATATCACTGCC
>JBFHXF010000013.1:0-33051 GCA_041599115.1 Acidimicrobiia bacterium | reverse complement strand
TCGACCACACCCAAGCCTGGGCAAACGGAGGACCCACCACACCCGACAACCTCGCCCCGCTCTGCCGCCACGACCACCGGCTCAAACACCACGCCGGCTCGAACCTCCAAACAACCAACCCCGGCCAATACACCTGGACCAGCCCACTGGGTCACACCTACCAAACATCGGGTCGATCGCCGTAGCGGAGTCGGAGGTGGGCGACGGGGCCGATGTCCGACCCCAGCTCCAGAACACACCTTTTGGCTACCCTCGAAATCGGGGAACCCCACCAAGGAAAGACTCATGACCCTCAAGAACCTGCCCGTGTCAAGGGTGCAGATGCTCATCAGACGACCGGCGGGAGAGGTGTTTCAGGCTTTCGTCGACCCCTCCATAACAAGACAGTTCTGGTTCACCAACAGCAGCGGCGCATTGAAAGAGGGCAAGACCGTCCGTTGGGACTGGGAGATGTACGGGGCTTCAGCCGAGGTCACGGTGAAGACCATCGAGGTCAATCGGGCAATCCGAGTCCAGTGGGGCGATCCTCCACGCACGGTCGAGTGGGAGTTTGCTCCGCGGTCGGAGGATTCCACTCTCGTCACCATCGTCGAAAGCGGCTTCAGCGGCACCGATGACGAAGCGGTGGATCTAGCCATCGATTCAAAGGGAGGATTCACGATCGTTCTTGCGGGGCTCAAGGCATTGCTCGAGCATGGGATCTCCCTCAACCTGGTGGCCGATCAGCATCCTGACAACCACATCACAACCGGATCGACCTGATCCAGATCACCGACGCGAGAACAATCCCGTTCGGAGCCGGGTACCGGAGTCGAACCGATGACCTGCTGATTACAAATCAGCTGCTCTACCAGCTGAGCTAACCCGGCGAGAACGCACTGCGGACCCTCATTATCTCAAAGCTTACGAGTGCAGCAGAAACCGAGGCGTTGAGACTCTCGGTGCCCGGGGCCATCGGTATCGAGACGACCACGTCGCATCGTTTCCGGGTCAACTCGCTCAACCCTTTCCCTTCTGCGCCGATCACCACCGCCACCGGCTCGGTGAGGATCGGCAGGCCAAACAGACTCTCCGCACCCTTCGAGTCGAGGCCCACTGCCCATAGCCCGAGGGCTTTCAAGGCCCGGAGGGCTTCAGGAATCGAGCCGACCACCGCCACAGGCAGTGTTTCCAATGCACCGGCGGCCGCCTTGAAGGCGACCGCGCTCAACGGGGCCGACCGGCGTGAGGAGACGACCAGGCCGCTCATCCCCGCAGCAAGCGCAGACCGGGCCACCGCGCCGACGTTCTGGGGGTCTTCGATGTGGTCGAGGACCATCACCGCCGCATCAGGCCCCGAGAGGGCCTCGAGAGGCACCGGCAGGATCGGACGGCACTCGGCCACCACACCCTGAGGCACCTCGCTGTCGGCATGCGGCCGCACATCGTCGACCACGGAAACCCGGTCTCGACCAACAATGTCAATCAAAGCACGGACATCGGCTCGTCTCTGACGTCTCGCCTCTACCAGAAGTCGTTGCACCCTGCCGGCCGCTACTGCAGCCGTCACCGCATGGATGCCCTCGACCCTATTTCCGTATCCAGCGGGTGCCATCGGGACCGTCCTCGAGTTGAATTCCGGCCTCCGCGAGACCGTCGCGGATCGCATCGGCGTCGGAGAAGCGACGCTCCGAACGGGCCTGATCACGGAGTTCGATCAGCCGGCCGACCAGGTCCTCGGAATCCCCGGGGAGCCCGAATCTGCCGGCCAGATCCCCCAGGTCCAGCCGGGCATCGGGAGGGACCGAAGCGTCGTCAAGGCCGAGCACATCGACGATGACCTCCACCGCCCCCGCCGTGGCGGAGGCATCCTCACCGGCATCGAGGGCCCGGTTGCCTTCCCGAACCAGATCGAACAGCAGCGAGATGGCCTGTGGGGTGCCGAAGTCGTCGTCCATCGCTTCCCGGAAAGCCTCCAAGGCTGTCGAGGCGGGCTCGCCCGGCTCCACCCGGGAGCGAAAGCGACCCAACCGGTCGAGAGACTCGGCTGCCTCAATCACCAGGTCCTCGCTGTATTCGATGGGTGATCGGTAATGGGCCCTGAGAAAGAGGAGCCGGAGGGGACGTCCCCCGTGCTTCTCGACGAGCGAGGCCAGATCGATCAGGTTTCCGGTCGATTTCGCCATCTTCTCCCCACCGAGATTGACCATCCCGTTGTGAAGCCAGTAGCGGGCGAACGTCTTGCCAGAGGCGCCTTCGCTCTGAGCGATCTCATTCTCGTGGTGGGGAAAGATCAGATCGGATCCGCCACCGTGAATGTCGAAGCCCTCGCCCAGGTATCGCTCGGCCATCGCCGAGCATTCGATATGCCATCCGGGCCGTCCCTCACCCCAGGGCGACTCCCACCAGGGCTCGCCGGGCTTCGTCCCCTTCCACAGGGCAAAGTCAAGCGGGTCGTGTTTCGACTCGCCAACCTCGATGCGCACGCCGGCACGAAGCTCATCCGGCTTCATCCCCGAGAGCTTCCCGTAGCTCTCCAGGGTTCGGACGGAGAAGTACACATCACCGTCGGAGGCATAGGCCAGTCCGCGTTCGATCAGCTTCTCTACTGTGGCGATGATCTCGGGGATGTGGTCGGTGGCCTTCGGCTCCTCGTCGGGAGGGAGCACTCCGAGGGCGGCGTAACCCTCCTCGAACCTCCCCGCCATCTTTTCGGCAAGCTCCGCAACCGATTCCCCGGCCGCTTCGGCGGCAGCGATGATCTTGTCCTCGATGTCGGTGACATTGCGCACGAAATCAACCTGAAAGCCACGCCACACCAGGTAGCGGCGGATCGCGTCGAAGGCCACGGCGGATCGCCCGTGCCCGACATGGGGCTCGGACTGGACCGTCGGACCGCACAGGTACATCGACACCCGGCCCTCTTCGCGGGGCTCAAACCCAACTATCGCCCGCTGGAGCGTGCTGTAGAGACGCAGCATCCTCGGATGTTAAGGGAGTGCCGCAACGGTGACCACGGCAACCGCAGCAATGTCTTCGCCTCGACCGGGAAATCCAAGACCGTCGGTGGTGGTGGCCTTCACCGAAACCGACTCGGCTGGTGTCCCCAAGGCGTCGGCCAGACCGGCCCTCATCTGCTCACGATGGGGGGAAATCCTCACGTTCTCGGCCACGACGGTGACATCGGCGTGGGTCACGCGCCATCCGGCGGCCATGGCCATCGTCGCCGCCTGACGCAACAGAAACATCGAGTCGGCATCGGTGAGACCCGGATCATCGGAGGGAAAGTGCTCCCCGATATCGCCGAGACAGGCCGCGCCCAGGACGGCATCGGTGAGGGCGTGCGCCACGAGGTCGCCGTCAGAGGTTGCCGAAACTCCAACTGTGTCGGAAATCACCACGCCTCCGAGAACCAAAGGAGGATCCCCATCGAGACGGTGCGAATCGAATCCCCAACCGACCCGGAAGCCGGCCGGCGAACTCACTCCTCTTCGATCTCGATTTTGGGTAACGCCCTGTCGAGTTTCTTGATCGCCTCTTCGTCGTCGATCTCGAGGGAAAAAGCCAACTCGGAGCTGAGAGTCAACCGCGCCTTGGACAACATTCGCTTCAGGGCGGGACTGATTCCTTTGGTCTGCTGGGCATATGAGAGGTCCCGCACGACCTCTGCGACCTGGAATATGTCCCCAGATGTCATCTTCTCATTGAGCACCTTGTACCAACGGCTCCAGTTCGACCCGGCCTCTTCCGGTTCGCCCTTCAGAGATCTGAGCACTTCCCTCGACCGCGTCTTGGAGATGACGGGCCGGATGAGATCGTCGACCTTGTCGAACGGAACGAGCACCGTCAGCTGCTCGGTGGCAATGTCAAGCACGAAGTAGTCCTGCTTTTTCCCCGCGAACTCCTGCTTGATCTTCTTGTTGATGGTCGCCGCCCCGTGCTGGGGATGGACGACTTTGTCACCGACCACGTATTTGGAGGCTGCTCTAGGCATGAAAGGCGATTGTACCGGTGGGTAGAATCAATCCAGCACCGGCTCCCACTCGTCGACGAGATCACGCAACCGGCTGAGGAACGACCGGATCTGGGTCGCACGGGTCTCTCCGACCCCTTCCACTGCCAGAAGGGCGGGTTCGTCGGCAGCGAGCAACTTTGAAACCGAGCCGAAATGCCTGACGATGTCCTCCCGCACCGAATCAGGGAGGCGACCCAGCTCCGAGAGAATCCGGAAGCCACGGGGCTCCGCCGGATCATCGAGATCGGGGAAACCGAGGGCCTTGCCCACCCGGCTCGGATCCTCCAGATCGTTGGCCGATATCTCTCCGAGCATCTTCATCGAACGTTCAACCGAACCAGAACGGAGTGGTTTCACGTAATCCTGCAGTACCGCCTCCATCGTCCAGCCAACGCCTGAGATCAGATCATTGAGCTGCAGGCTGACGATCCGGCCATCCTCTCCAAGAGTGAGGGTCCGCGCATCAACCACCTGGCCCAGCCTCAGCACGAGTTCGGCCCGTTGCAGGACGGTCACTGCCGAGCGGTAGGTGGAGAACCCTGCCACCTCGAGACGGGTCAGCTTCATTTCCGATCCATCGAGACGGGAGCGGAGACGATCCAGGCTCTGCAGTTCCTGGTTGACGTACGCGGCCACCTCCGTCGGGTTGGCCAGCTCGATCTTCTTACGCCCGTAGAACAGTGTGGCGACCCGTCGACCCTCGGAGACCGCGATGACCGGCTTGCCGGTCTGTGCCGCCAGCCGCTCAGCCGTGCGATGTCTCGCCCCGGACTCGTCGGTGGGCCATGACCCGTCGGGAATGAAATGGACGGCGGCCGCCATGATCATGTTCCAGGTGTCGTCGAGAACGATGCCACCGTCCATCTTGGACAACTCCGCCAGACGGGCAGGCGTGAAGGCTGCCCTCTTCAGCGAAAAGCCTCCGGAACTTGCCTCTTCGACGGAGGGACCGTTCCCCAGGACGATGAGGGCGCCCTTTCCCTGCTGGATGATCCGCTCCAGGGCGCGTCTCATTGTCGTGCCAGGTGCGAGTCTTTCTAGAGTCTCGGAGATCGACGGTGCGCCCACGGGACGCAGGCTATCACCCCCGATGGTCACGGTTGCAGGCCGGCATGGTCGAGGGCATCGCCGAGACGCATCGGCCTGCCCGGGTCGGGAGCAACCCGGCGATCGAGACCCATTCGCGCCAACTCTTCGGACCGCCGCACCTCGAACGGTATCGCGCGCACCTCTCCGGCCAATCCGATCTCACCCCACGCCGCCATTCTTCCGAGCGGCCTCTGCATGGCGGAGGAAGCAATAGCCAGCGCTACAGGCAAATCACAGCCGGGTTCGTCAACCCGCCAGCCGCCGACGACGTTCAGATAAACCTCGAAGTCCGACAGCGAGAGCCCGGCGTGCCGATCCAGGACGGCAATGACCTGATTGACCCGAGTTGGATCGAGACCTCTGATCGACCGGCGAGGTTGCGGTTGCTTGGAGGGCAGCACCAGGGCCTGGATCTCGACAAGCACCGATCTTCTGCCCTCGACGGCCGGAAAAACGACCGTGCCAGGCACCTCTGACTCCCACCCTTCGAGAAAGACCTTTGACGGATCATCTATCTCGACCAGGCCTTCGCTCTGCATATCGAACATCCCAGAGACGTGGGTCGCGCCAAAGCGGTTCTTCATACTCCTCAAGACACGGAAGCCACGATCCGGATCACCCTCGAGATACATCACGACGTCGACCATGTGCTCGAGAAGCTTGGGGCCGGCGAGCCCTCCTTCTTTGGTGACGTGGCCGATCAGAACCACCGGAATCCCGCTTGTCTTGGCCAGTCTTGCGAGACGGGCAGCACTCTCACGCACCTGAGCGACGCCACCGGGAGCGCTGGCGATCTCGGAGACACCGACGGTCTGGATGGAATCCACCACGAGAAGATCGGGTCTCGTCTTCTCGCCCAGGGCGACAATTGCATCCACGTCGTCGTCGGCAACCAGCTCGATGGATTCGTCTCGAATCCCCAGCCGGTCCGCCCGCATGGCAACCTGGTGGACCGATTCCTCTGCGCTGGCGATGATGACACGGGACCCCGAAGAAGCCAGGGATCCGGCCACCTGGAGCAGCAGGGTCGACTTGCCCACTCCGGGCTCACCACCCAGGAGCAGAACCGAGCCACGAACCAATCCGCCGCCGATCACCCGGTCGACCTCGGGCCACCCGGTGGCTGCCCGCGGATAATCGGTCGTCAGCGCTTCGGGCAGACTCGTGGACAGCAGCGACTTGGCCGCTCCGGACACAGCCGGAGACTGTTCGACCAGAGGTTCACCCACCCCGCATTGCGGGCAGAATCCCATCCATTTGTACGACGCGTACCCACAACTCTGACACCGGAAGGACATCAAGACACCACCATCACGAGTTAACGATTACGACGCCGAACGGCGACAATCAATACTGCCACGAAGCAGACCATGAGGACGGCGCCCGCAAGAAACGACGCGACCGTCCAGGGTTCGTAAGTCCTGATCGCCGAGTGAATCATCGCGTGGCACAATACCGTGAGGAGCGAATTGGCCACCCACACCTGCCACCAATGCGGCGCGGCGGTCGCCGCCGACGAGCAGTTTTGTACGACTTGCGGAGCCTTCCAGGATCCGCTGGTTCCAACTCGCCCCAAACCCGAGAGCATCATCACCGTCAACTCGGACGGTAACTACGAGGAGTTCGCCCTGGGGCCACCCCCAATCGATGAGGATGGCGTTCCCCGACAGCCGAGGGACCTTGCCGGAATCCATTGCCCCTCATGCGGGGCCTCCAACCCGGTAAACAACCGGCATTGTCAAGAGTGCGGGGCCCGATTGAGCCAGGCGGCCCTGCCGACGGCCCCACGACCTGCAGTGCAAGCCACCGCTGGGGTACGGGCGGCTCTGGCCATCAGCGGCCTGCTCTTCGCCGTGGTCCTGATTGCCTTGCTGTTCAATGTATTCAGCGGAGAGACGACGTCATCCTCCACCACTCTGGCCGCGACGACCTCCACATCTCCCACCGTCGGTCAATTGGGACCGATCGCTGTGATTTCCACCGACTGCCAGCCCGACGGACTCGGCTCATTTGTCTGCGACAACCTCGTCTCCGGAAGCGATGGCGAGTACCAGGTCAACTGGGAGGATCAGATCGCTGCGGGTCAGGGTCTGAAGATCCGCCTCACCTTCCGGCAGCCGATGACGGTCCAGGAGATTCAGTGGTCGAACATCGAGGACGCCACCCGGTTCAAGCAGAACTATCGGGCCCGCGGAATTGTCATCACCGCGCAGAACAACCCCGCGGCCTACCCGAAGGAACTCGATGATCTGCCGGGAACACAGAGCTTTGCGTTTGCCGCAGTCAACGCCAAGTGGATCGAGATCGATGTGGAGAGCGCCTGGCAGGCCCAAGTCGTCGACGGGAACGTGTTCCGCGAGTTGGCCATAAACGAGATCAAACTGATCGGCCGGCCATACACCAGCGGTGGCTAGTCGGCGAGCAGGTCCAGCTCCAGTTTACCGACTCCTCTGAAGACCAGGCTCTCGATTCGTTCGTCGACCTCTGTCACCTCGAACGATCGGACCCGGTCGGCGAAGACCCCGAGGGCAGCCTCCAATTCGACCCGGGCGAGGGGGGCACCGACACAGAAGTGGAGACCGGCGCCGAACGAGACGTGAGGATTCGGGGTTCTGCTCAGGTCCAGCTTGTCGGCCCCGTGTCCAAAGATCTCGGGATCGCGGTTCGCGGATCCGAACAAGAGCCCGACCTTTGTTCCACGACGCAGCGGCACCCCACCCTGATCTGTGTCCTCGAGTACCCACCGTTCGAACATCTGTAGCGGTGAGTCGTATCGCAGGAGCTCGTCGATGGCAAGGTCCATCGACCCCATCTTCTTTATGATCTCGAATTGGTCCGGGTTGGCAGCCAAAGCCAGCAGGCTGTTGCCCAGAGCGTGCACCGTGGCCTCATGACCGGCATTGAGGGTCAGAATCGAGGTTCCAATGATCTCCTCATCGGTGAGAGTGTCACCCGACTCCTCCACATCGATCATCGCCGAAATCAGGTCGTCTCCCCGAACCCGTCTTCGACGACCCAGCTCACCCTGGAGGAACTCGATGAAATCATTGGTCGCTCTCTCGGCCGCGGCCCCCTCCTCATCGGTGACTCTCTGATCGAAGACCTTGACGATGGCGTGACTCCACTCGACCAGCTGGGGTTGACTCGTCGGCTCGATCCCCATCAGCTCGGCGATCATCGCCAAGGGGATCGGGGTGGCGAATTGGCCGATCGCTTCCATGTGCCCATCGGCCAGGGCACTGTCGAGGACTCGTTCGGCAGCGTCGACCAGTCTCGGTCGGAAGGCCTCTGAAGACCTCCTGGTGAACGCCTTGGCCACGAGTCTCCGTAGCCGGGTGTGCCGGGGAGGCTCGAGGTCGATGAAGCTCTCCCGGATGTAGCGGGTCCACATCGGCCACTGATCCGGGTAGATCCGTCGGTAGAGGTCGGGATCGACTTGGTCGACACCCATCCGGTGCCGGAAATCCCGGCCAAATCGTTCACGGTCCTTGAGGATCTCGGTGACGTCCTGCCACCTGGTGAAAAAAGTCAGGTCCCAGTTCTCGTCATAGAAGGCGGGTGCTTCGCGACGGAGCCGGGAGTATGTCGGGTAGGGATCGTCGAGAAACCCCGGATCGTAGGGGTGGAACATGAGTTCTGAGTTATGGGTCATGAGTTATGGGTCATGAGTTATGGGTCATGAGTTATGGGTCAAAACTCAAAACTCAAATCCGCGGCTCGTTAGAGCCGCCTCACCGCGCCTCGCCCTTCGCATAGCGGGCGCCGTCGGCGGCGGGCATGCGCAAGCGTTGCGACGCCGCGGCCAGGACGAGAAGAGTGATCAGATACGGAGTGGCAGTGAGCAACTGGGGCGGGACCGTGCTGACCAGCATGTAGAAGACCAAAAACCCAATTCCCACCGACCCTTGTATCACTGCAGACCGGATGTTGGATCGGGTCATCTTGTAGATACCTATGGCTAGGAGACCTATCGCCGCGGCCAATATGAACGATCTGACGACGTCCGGACCCCTAAAGCGAAGGCTGTCGCCAAAGCCAAACACCAGCGATCCGCTGAGCACCCCGGCAGGCATCCAGTTCCCGAAGATGAGCGCTCCCAGGCCGATGAAACCTCGCCCACCCGTCATGCCCTCCCGATAGATCCCGGCCTGCACCAACACCAAGAAGGCCCCTGCAAAGCCCGACAGGGCGCCGGAAATCAGGACCGCGTAGTACTTCATCCGAATAACGGGAACACCGAGGGACTCGGCCGCCCAGGGATCTTCGCCACAGGAGCGGAGACGCAGACCCCAGGAGGTGCGCCACAGGATCCACACGGAGATCGGGACCATGGTCAGACCGACGATCGTCAACCAGTTCACATCACCGGTGAAACCACGGAGGATGCCGGCAATATCGGAGATGAAGAACCAGGTGTGGTTCTCCAGCCAACCGAAGAAGTCGGGGCTATGCCATCCGAAGATCTGGCCCCCGGCGAGAACGGGAAGACTGATGTTGTCGATTCCCTGAACCGAAGGAGACTGAATCACCGATCCACCGGTGTCCGGGGTGTAGACGATCGAGGAGAGAAAGCGCATTGCACCAAGGGCGAGGATGTTGATGGCGACACCAGAGACGATGTGATCGACGTTGAATGTGACCGTCGCAATGGCATGCAAAAGCCCGAAGGCGAGACCACCAAGGATGCCGAGTAGCAGACCCCGCCAGGGGCCGTAGGTGTAGCTCCCCCAGGCAGCCATCCAGGTGCCGCCGATCATCATCCCCTCGAGACCGATGTTGACGATGCCGGACCGCTCCGAATAGAGGCCGCCCAGGCCGGCGAGAAGAATCGGGATGGCGAGTCGGAGCGCCGCTCCCGCGGTGCCCCGTGAGGTCAGGTCACTGGTGTCGGTGATGATCTCGGCAATCGTCATCAACAGGACGGCCGCCAACGCCAACAGCATGTACCTGATACCCCTGTTCATGCCCTTGAATCGCCCGGCGACGTGGGTCATGCCGCCACCGATTCGATCTGCTCGGTGGCTCGGGCCGCGGCCGCCACCGTCCTGCGTGTCACGAAACGCGCAACGACCTCGTAGACGATGACCACTGCCAGTACGACGATCCCCTGGATGATGGTCACGATTTCACGGGGCACGTCATAGAAGTCGAGGATCAACGCCGAGCGATCCATGAAGCCAAACAGAAGGGCGCCGAAGGCGATGCCGACCGGGTGATTCCGCCCCAAAAGGGCTACGGCGATCCCGCCAAACCCGAGTCCGGTGGGGAAGTCCTGGGGGTACTGATGGAAGAAACCGAGCAACTGGGAAATGCCGACCAAGCCGGCCATGGCGCCTGAGATGAGCATGGTCTTGACGACCATTGATTTGGCGTTGACCCCGCTGGCCTCTGCGGCGGAGGCGTTGATACCGGAGGCTCGCAAGTCATAGCCGAAACGGCTCTTGTTCACTAGATAGTGATAAAAGATCCCCAGGACAACCGCTATCAGCAGAAAACCATGCAGCTCGGTGCCGGCCCTGACCTCAACGCCGAACCAGCCGAGCACCGGGTTGAGCGAGGGAATCCAACCTGTTTTCGGGATCAGATCGGTCGCAATGGTCAGACCTGAAGTCGCCGCTTTGAACACGTTCAAGAACAAGAAGGCACTCAGGCTGATGGCGACGAAGTTGAGCATGATCGTAGAAATGACCTCATGAACCCCCCGCTTCACCTTGAGCCATCCGGCGAGGCCGTTCCAGGCCGCTCCGACAACCATGGCCACTATGAGTATGGAAAGGACATGGAGGACCGGGGTGATCGAATAGAGCCCGGCCACATACGCGGCGACGAGTGAAGCGAGCAGATAGGCGCCTTCGACCCCGATATTGAACAACCCCATCTTGAAGCCGACGCCTACTGCAAGGGCAGAGACAAAGAGTGGTATGGCGCGGTTGGTCGCGATGATCAGCGATTCAGGAGTGGTGCCAAAGGTCCACATCTCCTTGTAGGCGGCGATCGGGTCGATATCGACGAGAAGGAGGGCGAGGGCGGCAATTCCGAACGCGATCAGAAGTGCGACCACCGGACCGACCACATTGGTGAGAAGCTTGGTGCCCCTCACGAGGCTTTCTCCTGACCGGCGCCTGTCATATAGCGACCAAGCACTTCCGGGGTGATCGCTGAGGGATCGAGTTCGGCCACCAGTCTTCCCTCAAAGATCACATGAATGGTGTCCGAAAGTCCGATCAGCTCCTCGAGGTCCGCTGACAGCAGGAGCACTCCCATTCCCGAGGCACGCGCCACCTTCAACTCGTCCCAGACGGCGGCCTGAGCCCCGATATCGATGCCTCTGGTGGGCTGGGCAGCTATCAAAACCACCGGATTCGCCATGATCTCGCGGCCCACGACCAGTTTCTGCTGATTGCCTCCCGACAGAGCAGTCGCTGGTACGTCGACCCCGGGTGTCTTCACGTCGAACCTTTCCACAATCGCCCTGGTCTGCTCCCTTGCACCCTTTTTGTCGATCCAGATGCCTTTGGCGTATGGGGGTTTGTTCTGATGCCCCAGCGCGGCGTTCTCCCAAAGCGGAGATGCCAGCAGGAGCCCCTGGCGCTGACGATCCTCCGAAATCAGCCCCAGGCCTGCCCCACGACGGTCCAGGGCCTGCAACCGAGTTATCGCGGTCCCCTGAAGCAGGATGTCGCCGGTGGCCCCGGTCCGAAGACCGATCACGGCGTCAACGAGCGAGGACTGGCCGTTGCCCTCGATTCCGGCGATTCCCACGATTTCGCCTGCGTGCACCTCGAACGAGATATCCCTCAGCAGATCTCTGCCACCGTCTTCTGCCTTGAGCGACAGATCTTGAACCGACAGAAGAACGGTTTCAGTGACGGTCGACTCGCGTGTTTCCGGGGTGGGGAGTTCTGACCCGATCATCATCTCCGCCAACTGTCTGATATCGACGTCGGCGGGCGTAGTGGTCCCCACGGTACGGCCGTCTCTCATGACTGTGATTTTGTCGGCGATCGCCAGGACCTCGTCGAGCTTGTGGGATATGAAGAGGACGGTTACTCCCTCTGCCTTCAAATCACGAATGGAGTCGAATAGCTCGTCGACCTCCTGAGGAACCAGGACGGCGGTTGGCTCATCGAGAATGAGGATCTGAGCGCCCCTATAGAGCACCTTTATGATCTCCACCCGCTGCCGCTCCCCAACCGACAGGAACTCAACCTTCTTATGCGGGTCGAGTCTCAGACCGTATGTGTCGCCCAGCTCTCGAATCCGGTCGGAGGCTCTCTGAAAATCTATCTCGAGACCCGATCGTGGCTCCGAGCCGAGGACCACGTTCTCCAGAACGGTGAAGTTATCAGCCAGCATGAAGTGCTGATGCACCATCCCGATCCCGGAATCGATGGCGTCCTTGGGTGATTTGAATTGGGTCCGTTCACCGTCGATCGCGATGACCCCTTCGTCGGGGCGGACCATCCCGTAGATGATCTTCATCAGCGTCGATTTCCCAGCGCCGTTCTCCCCAACGACGGCATGGATCTCGGCCCGCTCGACCCTGAGCTCGACATCTCTGTTGGCGATGACGCCGGGATAACGTTTGGTGACGCCGCTGAGCTGAATTGCAGGGGCCTGGGCCATCGATCCGTCCAATTAAAACGCCGGGCCCAGGGTTCCCTGGGCCCGGCGCAACATAGCAGGAGTGCCTTTATCAGGCCCCTGGCTCGGTGGGCACCACGATGGTGCCGTCAATGATCAATCCCTTGATCTCATCAAGTTGTCCGGCGATGTCATCGACAAAGCCACCTGAGGTGGAGTAACCGACACCATCCTCGGCCAGACCGAGACGGACCGGACCAGAGGTGAACTCACCGTTGAGGAAGTCCACTATGGCCTTGTCAACCGCCACATCGACCCGCTTCAGCATGGAGGTGAGGATGTGATCCGCAAGTTCCGGCGTGGCGCTTGCAGACACGACCGTGTACTGGTCGGAGTCGACACCGATGGCCCACAGGAACTTGGCGTCTGTGGACAACTCGGCAGCGGCCTGGAACAGGCCACCACCGGAGCCGCCGGCGGCGTGGTAGACAACATCGGCGCCCTGGTTGTACAGAGCCAGAGCGGCTTCCTTGCCCTTGACCGGATCATTGAATCCGGTGAAATCGGGGACCTGAGTCAGGTACACCGCGGGAAGGATGGTGATGTCGGGGTTGACGTACTTGGCGCCTGCCTCGAATCCCGCCTGGAACTTCTTGATTAGCGGAACTTCGACACCACCGATGAAGCCAATGGTTCCCGTCTGGGTCTTCAGCGCAGCGGCCGCGCCCACCAGGAACGATCCCTGCTCCTCGGAGAAGAGCATGCATCGCACATTGTCCATCTCCACTGCGGTGAAGGTGTCATCCTGCGGGCAGTCGTCGGTGATGGCGAACTTCACGTTGGGGAACTCGGTCCCAACACGCCAGACGTTCTGGGCGAAGGCGAAACCGTTGGCGATGATCAATTCGCTGCCGGTCTCGGCCAGTAGCCGAAGATTCTCTTCACGGTTCTCACCGCCGGCCCCCGGGGCGAGCTCACGGCCGATATAGCCATAGGTGCGCTTCCCGTTGTCCCAGGCGAGAGCGGCGAGGTCGTTGAAGGACTGGTCACCACGGCCACCGAGGTCGAAGGCCATGCCGATCTGATGGCCCTCACCGATGCCGCCGCTGACAGTTGTGGTGGTCGCCACGGGGGGCGCCGTGGTACCGGGGGCTCCACCGCCCGCCGTAGTGGGGGTGGGAGCTTGGGTTGTAGTGGTTCCGGTTGTGGTCGAAGTGCAGGCCGCAAGTACCAGGGCCAGCGCTCCGAGAACCGCAAAGAACCGTATGTGACGTTTCACGCAAATTCCTCCGTGTGCTTTCTGGACGGACAGAAGCATCTGTCCGGCGGGAACATTAGTGATTGCGAAAGGATTAGGTCGAGACGGAAAGCGGCGTCGGCTTCACCACATAGATCAGGGGTATCGATGCCACGGCCACGACACCCTTGATCACGACATTGACACCGAAGATCGTCCAGGCCACCTCCGCCGGGAAGACCCCGAAGGCCGTTGCCAACCCGACGAAGATCGCCGAGTCGAAAGGGATGGCCACCCCGTTAGAGGCCAGCACCCGCCCCCACTGGAGACGCTCCCCGAACCGATTGGCCCAGAGCTGGTAGGTCTCGGTGTCGATCAACTCCGAGATGACTTCGGCAACGATCGAGGCGATGACGATCCCCCACACCGGCGCCAGCACCCTGCCAAACTCGGGCTGGGCCCCGGTGACCACGTCCGCAGGCCACCGCGCCACGACGAGAAAGAAACCCGCCATGAAGAGGTTGGTCAGTGCCGCAAGAAATATCATCGTTCTCGCTGCGGTCTTTCCCGCAACCTTGTGGATGAGATCACGAACTGTGAATGTGATCGGATAGATCAGGGTCCCGGCGTCAACGGCGTATCCAGCGAAGTCGATTATGCGAAGGCTGGCAATATCGGAAAGGATCTGAGCCGCAATGTAGATGCCGCTCACAATGAGCAAGGTTCGTACGGCCCGATTCACGACGGGCAAGAGTAGCCAGTGTGGCTACTGGTCAGGAAGGCCTTGGGATGGCGACAGGCCAAGCTCCTCCCAGCGATCGAAGAAGGCATGGTCCCCCGAAAGGCCAATCGGGGGCAGAGGGGGCGAATACTCGAGAGTCGAGCCGATCCTGGCAAGAGTGATGTCATCGAACATCCAAATGGAGGAGTAGTCGGGCACCAGATTCTCATCGACCACCCCGGCCCACTCCCAGTGCCAGGCCTCCTCGGTGCGCATCCCGCACTGCGCCCAGGGGGGATGGACCCAGCCGTATTTGAAGGCGTTGGCCTGCAGCCAGCGGAAGGCACGATCCCGGCAGGTGAGCACGCCGCGCCCGTCGGTGAAATCTATGGCCCGGCCCCACCCATGATTCGACTCGCCCGCCCTGGCGGTTGGAGGGCCGGTACACACCCGATAAGTGCGAAAACCCGAGGCTACGGCCCCGGTGTCCGGATCTACCAAGCGAACTGCGACATCGGTGTAGGGACAGCGACGCTCCCACGCGTTCTTCTGGGTGCGGAAGGTGCGATAGCAGTCTTCGAAACCGATTCGCACTCCGTCACGGTCGGCGGCCTCCATCATCATCGAAAAGGTGTAGGCGGCGTCCCTCTCCAGGAGGCATCCCCGAGTTGTCATCATCCGATCCTTGTCCATACGGCCATTCACATAACCGGCCTGATCCAGATCTTCGGTATACGCGGCGAAACCGGCCGGCACGTAGTCGGCAACAGCCGGTAGCGGCGCTACAGCTATGAAGACAACGAGGGCCGATAAGGCGGCGAAAAAGGTCTTGATCCTCACGCTCTAGAAAGATCGGCGCCGGGAAGCCGGTCTTTAGGAGGTCGGAGCAGCCGGTTCGGGCACTACGCCGGAGGTGTGACCGGCGCCGGGAAGCACGGCTTCCAGAAAATCAGTCGTGTTCGGGCAGCCTGTTCGGGCTTTACACCGGAGGTGTGAGCGGCACCGGGAAGCACACCCGTCAGAGAATCAGTCCTGTTCGGGCAGCCTGTTCGGGCTTTACGCCGGAGGTGTGACCGGCGCCGGGAAGCACACCCGTCAGAAAATCAGTCCTGTTCGGCCATCTCCACCGGAGGTGTCTCCGGCGCCGAGATGGCCTCGAAGGTGAGTTCCTCGTTCGAGGAATCAAGACCGACCAAGACCGTGGTCCCGGCCTTGAATTCGCCGAGAAGCACCCGCTCTGACAACGGATCCTCGAGAAGGCGCTGTATCGCTCTACGCAGAGGCCGCGCCCCCAACTCGGGGTCGTAGCCGCGGTTGCCGAGAAACTCCTTGGCGTCATCGGTGAGGACGAGGTCGAGATGCTGGCTCTCCAGTTGGGTACGAATCCTGACCAACATGAGATCCACGATCTGTTTCAACTCATCCATGGTCAATTCATGGAACACGATGATCTCGTCGAGGCGGTTGATGAACTCGGGACGGAAATGCTTCTTCAGCTCATCCGTGACCTTGTCCTTCATGTACTCGTACCCGAGCTCGGCGTCCTCGACGTGGAATCCCACTGCCTTCTTGTGCAGGTCACGCGTGCCCAGGTTGGAGGTCATGATGATCACGGTGTTCTTGAAGTCGACGGTCCGGCCCTGGGCATCGGTGAGCCGGCCTTCCTCGAGAATCTGAAGGAGGGTGTTGAAGACATCGGGGTGGGCTTTTTCAATCTCGTCGAATAGGACAACCGAGAACGGCTTGCGTCTGACGGCCTCGGTGAGCTGGCCTCCCTCGTCGTATCCGACATAACCGGGCGGAGAACCGACCAACCGAGACACCGTGTGCTTCTCCATGTACTCGGACATGTCCAGCTGTATCAGCGAGTCCTCTTTCCCAAAGAGGAACTCGGTCAAAGCCTTGGCGGTCTCGGTCTTGCCGACACCCGACGGCCCGAGGAAGATGAAGGAGCCCGAAGGACGGCGCGGGTCCTTGAGACCTGCTCTTGTCCTGCGGATGGCCTTGGAGACAGCCGTGATAGCGTCGTTCTGACCGATGATCCGTTTGTGGAGTTCACCCTCCATCTGAACCAGTCGGGCGGTCTCTTCTTCGGTGAGGCGATGAACCGGGATCCCGGTCCACTGCGCGAGAACTTCTGCAATCGACTCCTCGTCGATGACCCAGCCGGAGCCCTCGTCCTGTGCCTCGCGCGCCGCGCGCTCCCCGAGAAGTTCCCTCTCCTGGTCGCGCAGGTTCGCCGCCCTCTCGAAATTCTCCTTGGCGACGGCGTCCTGTTTATCTCGCCGCACACCCGAGAGCTTTTCATCGATCGCAATGATCTCAGGGACGTCACTGGTCCGGTGAATCCGTGTGCGGCTACCGGCCTCGTCGATGAGGTCGATGGCCTTATCGGGCAGGAACCTGTCGGAAAGGTATCGATCAGCCAGGTTGGCAGCGGAGACAATTGCCTGCTCTGTGAAGCGAACCGAGTGATGCTCCTCATACCGATCCTTGAGCCCGATCAGTATCTGGATCGTGTCGGTCACCGATGGCTCCTCGACCTGCACGGGCTGGAATCGGCGCTCTAAGGCTGCGTCCTTCTCGAGGTATTTCCGGTATTCCTCGAGGGTGGTAGCGCCGATGGTCTGCAATTCGCCGCGGGCCAACATCGGCTTGAGGATCGAAGCTGCGTCGATGGCTCCTTCCGCCGCCCCGGCTCCGACCAGGGTGTGGATCTCGTCGATGAAGAGGATGATGTCACCGCGGCTCTTGATCTCCTTCAACACCTTCTTGAGCCGCTCTTCGAAGTCGCCCCGATAGCGGGAGCCGGCGACCAGCGCGCCCAGATCGAGGGTGTACAGATTCTTGCCCTGGAGATTGTCAGGTACGTCCTTGACCACGATCCGTTGGGCGAGCCCTTCGACTATGGCAGTCTTGCCAACCCCGGGCTCTCCGATGAGAACCGGGTTGTTCTTGGTTCGACGGGAGAGAATCTGCATGACTCTCTCGATCTCACGCGTTCTGCCGATCACAGGGTCGAGTTTCGCCTCGCGTGCCATCTGGGTCAGATTTCGACCGAACTGATCGAGCACCGTCGAGCCGCTCGAGCTCGACTCCCGTCCGCCGGTGCCCGCACCCTGAGGGCGCTGCTCTTCGCCTCCTCCCGGGCCCGAAAGCAATTGAATGACAGTCTGGCGCACCTTCTGCAGTTCGGCTCCGAGTTGTTGGAGGACCTGTGCGGCGACACCTTCGCCCTCTCTGATCAGACCGAGGAGAATGTGCTCGGTGCCGATGTAGTTGTGCCCGAGCTGGAGCGCTTCACGCAGGCTGAGCTCGAGGACCTTCTTTGCCCTCGGGGTGAATGGGATGTGGCCGGAAGGCGACTGCTGGCCCTGGCCGATGATCTTGACGACCTCCTCGCGCACCGACGCCAGATCGATATCGAGGCTCTCGAGCGCCTGGGCGGCGATTCCCTCGCCCTCATTGAGGAGGCCGAGAAGGATGTGCTCGGTCCCTATGTAGTTGTGATTAAGAAGCCTGGCCTCTTCCTGCGCCAAGACAACGACCCTGCGGGCCCGGTCAGTGAACCGTTCAAACACTTATGTGACTCCTGCGCCTGGCATGGGCAAGTTTACCACCGGGTGGCTGCTCCCCGGCATGCACGGTTACCGAGCGTCTCATAGGTAATACCATCGTCATCAATGGATGAACTCCAAAGTCTGATTCATATTCCCCGAATATGGTCCTCCATGACCCGTGTCGAGGAGCGTCTGCTCGAGGCGGCCAAGGCAAATGACGCCTATCTCACCAGGATCGCACAGCACCTCCTGCTCGCCGGCGGCAAGCGTTTCCGCCCTCTGCTGGCGTTGCTAGGAGCCGAGTTCGGGCCAAGTGATGACCACCGGCCGGTGGAGGCCGGGGTGGCAGTCGAGCTGATACATGTCGGATCGCTTTATCACGATGACGTCATCGACGAGGCCGACATTCGCCGGGGAGCCGCTTCCGTGAATGCCAACTGGACAAACACCGTGGCCATCCTCGCAGGCGACTTTCTCATGGCGCGTGCCTCGGAGGTCGCCGCCACCCATCTCAATCAGGAATCAGTGCGACTGCTGGCGGCCACTTATGCAGAACTCGTCGAGGGCCAGACCAAGGAGCTTCAACTCCAGGGTGGCCTCAACCATTCGATAACCGATTATCACGACGTCATCGGTGGCAAGACCGCCGCCCTCGTCCGGACCTCCGCCCGTCTGGGAGCGATGGCCGCCGATGCCTCAGAAACCGTTGTCGAGGCTTTGTCGAAGTGGGCATGGGAGGTCGGAATGGTATTTCAGATCGCCGATGACGCCCTCGACCTCGTGGCAGATGAGAAAACGATCGGAAAGCCTTCGGGGTCGGACATCAAGGAAGGGACTTTCACCGCTCCGGTGCTACTGGCCGCACAAGGCGAGGCGGGTGACCGGGTTCGAGAATTGCTGGCACAACCGATGCCGTATTCCGACGAAACGGTGGCCGCCGTCATCTCGATCGTTCGCAGCGGCGGGTATGTCGACGAAACGTTACGTGATGCCTCGCGCCGTCTCGAGGTCGCAGCTGCCGCCCTCGCCGAGCTGCGCGGTGGGGACGCCAGAGAGATTCTGGAGACACTCGGCAAGTACCTGCTGAACCGGGTGAGGTCCGCCAGGGCGGCTTGATCGCGGTACGTCAGTCTTTGACGAACCTATCCAGGACCATGCGAACCAGGCTGATCACCACCGCGCCAAAGAAGGTTGCCCACAAGAAGCCCGTGGAGGTCAGACCCAGGTCGAGTCGATCCGGTCCCGCCAGCCAAATCACGAATTGCAGTACAACCGCGTTGGTGACGAAGAGGAACAACCCCAGCGTGGCAAGGATGAATGGAATGCTGAGGATGTTGAGTATCGGCTTGACCACGCTGTTCGCCAACGCCACCAGGACGGCGACTCCGACGAAACTCCAAGCCGACCCCTCGAACCGAAGACCGGAGACGAGCGACACTGCCACCCACACCCCTGCGGCCGTCACGGCCACCTTGGCCAAGAACTTGGTCATTGATCTCCTCCTTTGGGTTCCGGTCTGAGCGTAGGAAACAGGATTACATCGCGGATGTGGGTCTGGCCGGTCAGAAGCATGACCAATCGGTCGACACCGATCCCCAGACCACCGGTCGGTGGAAGTCCGTATTCGAGGGCGCCCAGATAGTCTTCGTCGACGGGGTGCGCCTCCTCGTCTCCGGCCGCTCGAGCCGCGGCCTGAGCTTCGAACCTGGACCTCTGTTCACCCGCGTCATTCAGCTCCGAGAATGCGTTCACGTATTCGGCGCCGCCGATGACCAACTCGAACCTGTCGGCGAGCCGTGGGTCGCTGGTGTTCCGTCTGGCCAGCGGGGACACTTCGATGGGCGGGTGGATAACGAATGTCGGCTCCCAGACCGAGGCTTCAGCAATCCCCTCGTAGACCTCCTCGATGATCCTGGGCCCGTCCCACGATTCCTCGACCGCAACCCCTGCGCCTGTGGCAAGCGTTCGGAGCTCATCCACCGCCATCCCCAGGTCCACTTGCTCCCCAAGCACATCCGAGACGAGATCCAGGTAGGTAATGCGTCGGAAGGGGGCCGAAAGATCGAGATGTCTGCCCCGATAGGTGATCTGGGTTTCGCCAACCGACTCTGCGACCGCCGTAATCACCTCCTCGACCAGAATCATCATGTCCTGGTAGTCCGCCAGTGCCTGGTATGCCTCCAACATGGTGAACTCCGGATTGTGGGTCGAGTCGATGCCCTCGTTGCGGAAAATGCGGCCGATCTCGAAGACCCGCTCCAGTCCAGCCACGACGAGCCGCTTGAGATGGAGTTCTGTGGCGATCCGGAGAACCATCTTCTGGTCGAGGGCATTGTGCATCGTCTGGAAGGGCCGGGCCAGGGCCCCGGTCGCCTGACTGAGCAGGACCGGGGTCTCGACTTCGACGAACCCTCGCTGCTCGAACTGGCGTCGCAGTTCAGAAACGATCTTCACCCTGCTCAGGGCCACCTGGCGGGACTCGTTGTTGACCATGAGATCCAAATAGCGTTGACGGCTCCGCATCTCGATGTCCTGGAGGCCGTGGAACTTGTCCGGGAGGGGCTGGAGACTCTTCTGGAGCACGACCAAGCTGTCGATCTTGACAGACAATTCGCCCTTGCGAGTTGCCATGACCACCCCCTCGGCACCGAGCCAATCTCCCAGGTCAACCTGGGAAAACTCGTTGAACACCTGGTCACTGCAGTATGAGCTGTCAACGAACAGTTGGATGGCACCGCTCATGTCCTGGACTGTCCCGAACTGGAGCTTGCCAAAAGACCGGTGCAACATGAGTCTGCCGGCGACGGCTACCCGGTCGTCGGTGACGGCTCCAGCGGCCAGACCGGCGTATCGCTCCTGCAGGTCGGCCGCCCAATCCGACCTTTCATAGCGCGACGGGTACCCACCCGCCGATCGGATCTGACGGTCATGCTCGAGACGATGCCCGGTCAGAGCTTCAACATCTGGATTCTGGATGTCCGGCAATCGAGGGCTCCGTTGTGGATCAGCGCAGAGTACCGAGCCGACTTGGCTCATCGAGGATCACTCCACGGTCCGGCTCGGCTTCCGAGCCGTTGAAATCGATCGTGATGTTGTCGATCAGGCGAACCGGGCCGACGCGACCCGCCATTGCCAGCACCGCCGGGAGCTTGAGTTCCTTGATCGGGACCATCGTCCCCAAGGCGGCCAGCGTCACGTACTCCACGGCCAGGTCGCGGCAAGCATCTCGGACAGTGGCTGTCAGGATGTCCCCTTCGAACTCACCGGCATCGATCTGGTCGGCGGCACGAAATAGCCCCCGGCTTAGACCCAGGGCGGTTTCTCTTTCTGAGGATGAAAGCCGGACATTGCGGCTCGATAGAGCCAAGCCGTCCCAATCGCGCACTGTCGGCCCGTCGATCACCTCGACCGGGAACCGGAGATCCCTGCTGAGCCCGCGGATCACCGCCAGTTGCTGAGCGTCCTTCCGGCCGAAGATGGCGACGTCGGGGCGAATTCCTGCGAAGAGTTTCGTGACCACCGTGGCCACGCCTGAGAAATGACCGGGCCGGTGCTTGCCCTCCATCCATTGTGAGATCCCGGGAACCTCCACCACTGTTGCCGAGCCAGCCGGGTACACCTCATCGACTTCGGGGGCGAACAGCACATCAACGCTCAACTCCTCGGCCACGACGGTGTCCGAGGCCAGATCCCTCGGATAAGACTCAAGATCGTCCTCTTTCTCGAACTGAGTGGGGTTGACGAACACCGAGACAACGAGAGTGTCGCAACGTTCCCGGATCGCTTTCATCAGAGAGGTGTGACCCTCGTGGAATGCGCCCATTGTCGGTACCAGCCCGACGCGCCCTTTGGCCAGGGCCCGAGTTTCGGAAAAGGCCTTTGTCAGCTCCACAATCGGGTCTCCGCCTGCCGACCAACTCGTATAGCGGTGGCTTCGGCCAGAAGCCTGAATTGAGCTCCCACCGCTTCGGAGACCCTATGAGCCGCGGTGAGGTGCCCGATGACGGTTTCGAGATCTCCACGAGCTATCGGTCCGGTCATCGCCTGCAATGGGGGTCCTGCGAAGACATTTGCCACGACCCGGTCGACCAGGGGTTGCACTACCGCGGGGTCGATCCCCGAGGACTCGAACAGGTCTATCGCGGTGGCCAAGGATGTCACGACGAAGTTTGCCGCGGCCGCCGCGGCTGCGTGATAAGCCGGCCGCAGATCGTCGGGAAGGGGAAAGGCATGCATTCCGAGCGATTCCGCCAACAGGGTGAGACTGTCCACGGCAAGTTGATCGCCACCGACGCCTGCGTAGGCGCCGTCTAGAGATGCTGCTCCGGTGACCGGGTCGGGGAGCGTCTGGAGAGGGTGCAGACCGCCGGTTGACACACCCAGATCGGCCAGAGGAGCAAGAACGGTTACCGGGACGAACCCGGACAGATGGGCAGCCACTGCATAGTTCGGGTCGTGCTCGGAGAGTTCTGCGGCCACCCCGGCGATGTCGGCATCGCGCACCCCGATCAGCACCAGGTCGGCCGGGGGAAGGCCTCCCATTTCGAGAGGCGGCCCGTATGGTGATTCACCTGCGCGCGACACGATCCCGGCTATCTCATGCCCGGCGTGGGAGGCTGCCAAAGCCATTGACCCGCCTGCCCGGCCGGCCCCGATGATGATGATCTTCATTCGCCCGACCCGTATCTCACCAGGGCGAGGCTAGTTGTGAGACGCGGGCGGCAGGTCTACTTGTCCTTGAGTTGCTCGGGGGTTATGACCGGCCAGTTGGCGTCGAGCTGGGACTTCATCTCTGGATAAGTGTCGCGTCTCTTCCAGAACTTCGTCTTCCAGACTTTGAATCGCCGCGGCTCGGGCTCGGGTGGAACGGCTGGCGTCTCGTGTTTTCCGGTTCTGCGAACCTCGGGAAGACTGGCGATCTCTTCCGGATCATCGGCCATGTGGAGCATTTGGTGGGTGTTGTGACGCACCTGGCGATGCGTCTGCTTCCGCTCTTCCCGTGACGGGCGATTCTCGTCGTATCCGGGGATGTCATAGCGGTTCTCGCGCGACCTCTTGGCCATCTAGGGGTTCCTCCTGTTCAAACGTCGTTCATCGACTCTCGGAGGACGATCGGGGGGCCGCGGCCGCTACCCATACCTCACGAACCTACCACGGGGCCCCGCCAAAAGGAGGAGGAGTCCCTGTTTTCAGATCACGAATGGGATGAACCGCCTGGGCACCCGACGGCGGTATGCCGAATAACCGGGATAGGCGATTCTGAGCTGTCGCTCCTCGTAGTTCGATTTGAGCCAGAAGAACCCGAAAAGACCGAATCCGAGGACAATCCCGGAAACGCTGTCGAGAACCATCGCCGTGCCAATGAGGAGCAGCGTCACCCCCCCGTAGATCGGGTGCCTCGCCCTGGCGTATGAGCCCGATTCCACCAAGAACCCCTGCTCGACTGGTTCGGGGACCGAGGTAAGTGATGATCCAAGACGTCTCATCGAGGTATAGGCGAGCAACCCGCCGACCACTATGGCCAGTCCTCCGAGAAGCCTGGAGGGATTGGGTTCGGATTCGGGCAGGGATCCGTCGTAGGCCATGGCCGCTGCAATGGCGAGGAACCAGGCGAATTGAGAAAGGACCCAGACTCGCCCAACTCTGTTGGCGCCCGGCGTCGACCATCGCCGGGCAAGGAGGTCCACGCCCTGCTCCCTCACCTCCGAGAGCGCCGTTGAGGCCGGGACGCCACCCGCAACCGTGGCATCAGGCCACACCTCGGCCAATGGCTCGAGGACGAATCGGCGCTGAGCAGATGCCTTGTGCGGAATCACCAACTCGGACGTCCTGACCGCGGGCCCATCAGAGGTCAGAATGTCCAGATCCAAGGTCCGTGGTCCCCATTTCACCGTGCGTTTTCGACCGGCGGCTCCCTCGAGCTCCTGAAGTGCTCCTAGAAGTTCAGCGGCGCTCATCTCGGTGTCGAGGATCACCACTGCGTTCAGGTAAGGATCCTGGTCGGGACCTCCGACAGGGTCCGACTCGTACAGCCCCGAAATGGCGGAAACCTCCCCGATACTCGCCAGACCCCCCACGGCCGCTTGGAGATGGCCGAGACGGTTGCCCAGGTTCGAGCCAAGGGCGACGGCGTACCTGATCATCTACTGCGATCGACTGTTACCGCCACATCGCTGAATGGCACAGAGAGGGGTGCATCTGGCTTGTGGACAGTGACGATCACGCGTGAGACCCGCGAATCGGCAAGGACCGACTCGGCGACGCGAGCGGCGACCTTCTCGATGAGATTGTGCTTTTCTGCGGCGACCAGGTCATGAATCCGCTGCGCCAAATCGTCGTAGTCGATGGCGTCGTCGAGGTCATCCGATGCGGCGGCTGCGGCGAAGTCTGTGAACGCGCTGACATCGACCACAAACGCTTGTCCTCGTTGCTTCTCGACCGGGAGCACACCATGATGCGCCCTCACCGAGATGTCGGTGAGGTCGATCCGATCGGTCACTTGATGGCGGCAGCCGGGATCAGCGCCCGGCCTTCAGGCCCGAGTGCCCGACCGAGTATCTGCTGGATCACGGCGAGGGCGAGAATTGGATCTTCCAGCAGGCCGGAGACGAGAAGGTATCCGCCGAGGAGCCCTCCCACGGTGTCGTCGATCGTCTCGCGATGCACCAGGACTTTGGCGTGATGCCTTTCGGAAGCACGTTTCAACGTGACGTTGAAGCTGGCTATCTCATGGGGATCGGCCGTGGTGCCGATCGGGATCGAGTAGGTGGCTATGCCGGCGTCGCGATATGCCTGGAGATTCTGATTGCCCGGAAGCATCGAGACGACGGTGTTGATGCCGGCTTCCTCAACGAGCCAGGTGATCTCCTCCTCGCGTCGTACCCGCCGATGCTGGAATCCGGACCCACCAACCCTCTCGGACACAGCGAGTCGATCCGCAATTACCCAGGTGAAACCCCGGGGCTTTAGCCCTGCAACCATTCGTCCCATCGCTCGGGCGTCACGATAGCGGCGGCAGCGGCCAGCGCATCCCGGGACGAGACAACATCGTGGACCCGAAAAACTCTGGCTCCACGTTCGTATCCGAGTGCCGTTGTGACTGCCGTCACCCCGTCTCTGTCCCGCGGCGACGCGATGCCGGTGAGCGCGCCGAGAAACGACTTCCTCGATGTTCCCAGCACTAGTGGCCGGCCGATGGACCCCAGGGTCTCCAGGCCAGCCAGCAATTCGAGATTGTGAGTCACGGTCTTGCCAAACCCGATTCCGGGGTCGATTGCGATCGCACCGGGAACTGCCCCTGCATCGAGCAGAGCTTCGACCCGCTCGACGAGGAACTCTCGCACCTCCTCCACCACGTTGTTGTAGGTTGGATCGGCCTGCATGATTTTGGGCTTGCCCTTCGAATGCATGAGCACCACGCCGACCCCACTGTCGGCGATGAACTGGATCATCCCTGGTGAGCCGCAAGCGCTGACATCGTTCACCAACTCGGCCCCGGCCGCGACGGCGGCCTCGGCGACCGCAACTTTGGTGGTGTCTATCGACACTCGAATCCCGCGATCCGCGAGGTCTCCAACCACGGGCAATACTCGAGACAATTCTTCCTCCAGGGAGACCGGATCGGATCCCGGTCGGGTGGATTCGCCACCCACGTCGATGATCGCCGCGCCCGCAGCATGCATCGCCACCGCATGAGCAACTGCGTCGTCCGGGCGCAGATTCTCCCCACCGTCCGAGAAGGAGTCGGGGGTCACGTTGAGAACTCCCATGAGCACCCCATGGCTCAGGTCCAGGACCCCGCCCGGAAGCAGCCATCGATCGCGGGAAGAAGAAGTCGAATCGTCGATCAACGCTTGGTGCCGAAGAGCAGACTCATCGCCTCGGCACGTGTGGCCGGGTCTGACCTCATGGTGCCCCTGACCGCCGAGGTGACAGTCTTGGCTCCCGGCTTCTTGACGCCGCGCATCGACATGCAGAGATGCTCGGCTTCGATCACGACCAGAACACCAAGGGCCTGAAGCCGCTCGGCGAGGGAGTCTGCGACCTGAGCAGTGAGCCGCTCCTGCATCTGGGGGCGCCGGGCATAACCCTCCACTAGACGAGCCAGCTTCGACAGACCGGTAACCCGACCGTCCGGCATGTAGGCGACATGGGCCTGCCCGTGGAAGGGGACGAGGTGGTGCTCGCACATCGAGTAGAAGGGGATCTCGCGGACCATCACGATTTCCTGATAGTGCTCGTCACCAAAGAAGGCATCGACGACGTCGCCGGGTTCGGTGTGAATCCCGTCGAACACCTCGGCATAGAACCGGGCAACCCGCTCGGGCGTGCCGATGAGGCCCTCGCGATCGAGGTCCTCCCCGAGAGCCTCGAGAATCTCCTTGACCGCTTTTTCAATTCGAGCCTGATCTATCTCATTCATCACGTCAGGAAACTACGCGAACGGGGTGCCCTATTCCACATGCGTGTGCACACAGACGGCTCTCGCCAACACGGGTGCACACGCAACCACCGCTCGGAGTGATCAGGCGCCGGCGTCGGCCGGACGAGCCGTCGGACGGATGTTGCGCTCCAGGGTCATCGATTCGGTGACCTTTTCGGTCTCCTCCTCGACCTCTTTCGCCGCGGCAATGTTTTCGATGGGTTGCGGAATGACCGGGTTATCCGGGTACTTGATACGCATAGACCCCTCTTCGGTGTGCTCCCACTTGGGGACGTCATGGAGGAGGTCGGCAACGTCATCCCGATCCACTGTTTCCCGTTCCAGCAGGGCTTCGACCATGCGCTCCATGGCGTCACGGTGCTTGGTCAGAATGGAACGAGCCTCCTCATGGGCAGCGTTGACCATCTTGCGGACCTCTTCATCGATGTTGGCCGCCACCTCATCCGAGTAATCCTGTTGCCGCGAGTAGTCGCGCCCCAGGAAGACCTCGCCATTTGGCTTGCCGTACTGCATTGGCCCGAGGAGATCGCTCATGCCGTACTCCATCACCATCTTCCGGGCAATGGTTGTTGCCTTTTCAATATCGTTGGCGGCTCCGGTGGTGGGGTCGGCGAAGATGATCTCCTCTGCCGTCCGGCCACCCAACAACATGGCAAGCTGGTCGACCAGCTCCGACCGCTTGACCAGGTACTTGTCGTGGGTCGGCAAAGCCAGGGTGTGACCGAGAGACCGCCCGCGGGCGACAATCGTCACCTTGTGCACCGGATCGGAATTAGGAAGGGCATAACCGACCAGAGCGTGTCCGGTCTCGTGGAATGCGATGAGCCGCTTCTCCTCGTCGGTCATGACCCGCGATTTGCGCTCGGGACCGGCAATCACACGATCGATCGCCTCCTCGAGTTCGAGCATGCCGATCTCCTTGCGGCGACGGCGGGTGGCAAGAAGCGCAGACTCGTTGATGAGATTTGCCAGATCCGCACCGGTGAAGCCAGGGGTGCGCCGCGCCAGGACCTCAAGATCGATCTCCTTGGCCAGAGGCTTGCCCTTGGCATGAACTTCGAGGATTGCCTTGCGACCCACGATGTCAGGCGCATCAACCACGATCTGGCGGTCGAACCTGCCGGGGCGAAGGAGGGCGGGATCGAGGATGTCGGGACGGTTGGTGGCCGCCATCACGATCACACCCAGATTCGCCTCAAACCCGTCTAATTCGACCAAGAGCTGGTTGAGAGTCTGTTCCCGCTCATCGTGGCCACCGCCGAGACCGGCTCCACGATGACGACCTACGGCGTCGATCTCGTCGATAAAGACAATGGCAGGCGCGGTCGCCTTGGCCTGTTCGAACAAGTCACGAACTCTCGAAGCGCCGACACCGACGAACATCTCGACAAAATCCGAGCCGGAGATCGACATGAACGGAACCCCGGCCTCACCGGCAACGGCTTTGGCGAGAAGCGTCTTGCCTGTCCCAGGAGGCCCGAAGAGAAGAACACCGCGGGGGATCTTGGCCCCCATCTGCCGATACCTGTCCGGGTTCTGCAGGAAATCCTTGATCTCCTCGAGTTCCTCCTTGGCCTCGTCAAGCCCGGCGACGTCCTCGAAGGTGACCTTCGGCTGTTCCTTGCCGACGAGTTTCGCCTTCGACTTGCCGAACTGCATGACGCGGTTCCCACCGCCCTGCATCTGCATGAAGATGAACACCATGAAGCCGAGCAGGAACAGCCAAGGCAAGAAACTGATCAGGACGTCCCAGAAACCAGGTGGCTGGGGGTCGGCGTTGAACGGGATCCCGGACTGCTCGATCAGAGTCGTCAGATCTCCCTCGTAACCCTCCGGGTAGCTGGTGATCTGATCCCAGACCCCGTCGGCTGCCTTGGTGGCGTCGAAACTTCCCTGGACCTCGTTCGACCTGGCTAGAAGCTCAATCGTCTTGTATTTGCCGCTGTCGACCGACTCGATGAACTGGGAAAGCGGGACCTGCTCGGGACCGGAGACCTGGTCGAACCACCACTGGGCCAGGACGGCGAGCATGATGATCGAAAGCCCGTAAATGACCAGAGTTCTCAGCGTGCGATTCACAAATATCCCAGATGTTGGCGGGTTGAACCCTCATGGTACGGGAGAAACCCGGATAGTCGAACTAAACCTCGTCGCCCATGACCCCGACGTAGGGAAGATTGCGGTACTTGCCGGCGAAGTCCAGGCCATAGCCCACGACAAACTCGGGGCCGATGCCGAAAGCCACGTACTTGACATCGATTGGGACCCTCTGAATGCCTTCCTTCAAGAGCAGAGTGGCAATGGCCAGGGATGCCGGTTTCCTCACGGTCAGGCTCTTGATGAGATAGTTGAGGGTGAGGCCCGAGTCGATGATGTCCTCCACGATCAGCACGTGCCGACCCTCGATCTCCTCGTCCAGGTCCTTGAGGATTCTCACGACACCTGAAGTCTGGGTCGAGGCGCCGTAAGAGGACACCGCCATGAAATCGAACTCGACCGGGACATCGATATGACGCGCCAGATCGGCCATGACCATGAAGGCTCCCCTCAGCACCCCAACCAACAGGACATCCTTCCCGGCGTAGTCGTCGGAAATCTGGCGGCCTATCTCGGCAAGTCGGGTCTCGATCTCATCCGCGGTGATGAGAGGTCTTATGTCCATTCGGCTACCTCCGTGGCGAAGACTGAAAGGTAGCCGTTGGAACCGGACTGGTAGAAAGCCACCGGAAAGCGCTTCTCTCCCGGGATCCAAGCCGGTTCTCCTCCGACCTCCACCGTCACCCGACCCGCATGGTCGGAGGAAGCGGTCAATCTGGTATCTGCGGGAAACACGGCCGAGAGCAAGGACAGGGGAATGGACCGTGCCGGACCGGGATGCCGTACAACCTCGATTACCCACTCACCGAGCCGGTGCTGGCCGATGCTCAGATCCGCCTTGGTGGGCTCGGCGCCCGGGATCCCGGACCCTCGAACAACCAAGAAGGGACCGACCAAACGCACCTCGAGCCACCCGCCGAGGACCGCCCCGCCCGTGACACCGCCGACCACATCCCAGATCAGACGCATCTCATCCGACGTGGGCCCATACGGTGGGCGCAACGCCGCCACCATCCTGCGAAGAGCCCTGTCGGCCAGAGGTCGTGGAGCGGTTGTAAGGGCGGATCGAGCGATCCGGGCTCGATCGTCATCCAGGTCAACCGGGAGAAGTGATGATTCGGAGTCGAGGAAATCGACATCGCGTCTGAGCGATTGGGCCGCCCTGGCCAACGACGCTGAGAACCCCGGGTTGAATCTCGACTCGAGAAGGGGAATCACGCTCAACCGGACTGCATTCCTGCTGAAACGGGAGTCTTCGTTGCTGGGGTCGTCGACGAACGGAAGGCCAGCCAGGGTGGCCAACTCGCGGAGATCGGACCGGGGCACCGCCAGAAGCGGGCGGGCGATCATGCGGCGGTGAGAGCGTGGAGGAATCCCGGCCAAACCGGATGGGCCCGCACCCCGGATCAGATTCATCAGGACCGTTTCCGCCTGGTCATCCCGCGTGTGACCGGTCAACACCCATTCCCCGGGCTTTCTCAATCCGAGCAGCGCTTCGTAACGTGCGATCCGAGCCCTCTCCTCACTGAACTCGAGACCGGAAAGGTCCAGTGCAGCGGTCTCGATCCCCATTCCCAGGACCCCGCAGATCTCCATGGCAGCCTCGCGCAGCGACCCGGCGTGGCCGGTTCCGTGATCGACGTGCACAGCCCGCAGTTGGGCTCCCGATCGAGTCGCGAGATATGCGAGCCCCGCCGAATCGGGACCACCTGACAGTGCCACCATCAGCGGGCCGTCGGGAAAGTCCGCCAGCCCGGCGAGCGTCGAACCGAGTTCGGCTAGGCGACGCGTCTCAACCATGCGACGGGATCTTCGATCTCGACAAGGGTGGGAAGGCTCGAGGCGCCCCGGAACGCCAGCGAGACAGTGTCCCAGCCGGCCTCGCGTTCGACCCCCTTGATGAAGCTCTCACCGAGTCTGTATTGCTTGAGCTTCATCTCCAGCCCGATCAACCTGAAGAATGCTGCGGTCTTGCGGTCCTGGCGCCTGCCCTTGAGCACCTGGCTCATTCTTTTCTGCGACCTGAGATGTTCTGCCCCCAGGCGGTCCATCACAACGTGACCATGACCTTCCAGCAACGACATCAACGCCTGGACCTTGTCGATGACAAGCTTCTGATCCGGGGTGGCAAACAGACCCAGCAGTCCGCGTTCGTCGACAACGCTCTCACCGCGGCCACGTCGCTTCCCCATCTCTTCGAAGACCCGAGAAATCCTCCCCGACTCCGGCTTGGACTGCTCGATCAATTCGGCGACGAGTGACATGAAGTAATCCCTCAGCCACGGGATCCCCTGGAACTGGGCACGATGGGTCAGTTCGTGGAGTGCCACCCAAAAGCGAAACTCCTGGGGGCGGAACTGGTGGTTCCGCTCCAATTGGAGGATATTCGCTCCCACATAGGAGACCTGATCACCGTCTTCGCCGGTAGGTAAGACCAGCTCGTACTGACCGAGGACCCGGCGAGCGAGCACACTCAGAACCGCGGTGGTCTCTGCCTGAACCAAACGGTTCGCCATGGCAGCCATCGATGGACCCCCTCCCGACTGGGCCGCACCCTCGGCCAGACGCGCCCGGGCCGGCTCGATGAGATGAGAGAAGCTGGCGACATTGCGTTCGACCCATTCGACGCGCGTGATCACTGCGGTCGCCGGGTCTCCTCGTAGCGATAGCCCGGTGGCCGGAGGCACGAGCTCCGAGACCCTCCTGGTGATGGCGACCATCTCAGCTTCGAGGGCTTCGAGATGATAGGTGCCGGCCAAGGGATAGCTTCCGGCGATTCTCCCGACAAGACGGCCCGCACCGGGCCGGGGAAAGGTCACTCGTCGACGATTCGGTACCGCGTGCGAACCACCGAAATGAAGTACTGACCGGAAGTGAGAACGATGACAACCACCCCCAGCACCAGACCGGCCGGGATCATGTAGCGGTATGTCCAGTCGAGTTTGGGTGGTTCGGCGGCAGGCGTTGTGACGGTGACCGCGGGCTCGAGATTTCCGTTCGGATCTGAGGAGCCGCTGTCCTGGGCAAGTGCCGGAACCACTGCCATCGCGAGAAGCGCGCCAACGATGACGATTCGAATCGCCATTCTCCTGAGCACCCTCATGTTGGGCAGACTACCCCTGCTCGACCGGTGAGGCCAACGTCATTGCAGGTCGGCAGCCTCTTCAGAGAGCGCCTGTTTGAGTCGTGCGATGAATTCATCGGGAACGTCCTCGGCCAGACGGTCTCTGACCACGGTCTTGAGCCTTGCCTCGAAGTCGAACCGGCTCCGGCAGCCGTTGCAGACGTCGATGTGCTCGCGGATCTCCGCTGCGCTGGCAGCCTCCAATTCCCGATCGAGATACAGGTAGAGGCTGGTAAGGGCGTCATCGCAATCGGGACTACTCATGGTTTCTCCGCACCTTGGGGCAGGAGCCCCCTCTTCTGTGCGTAATCCCACAACATCTTTTGCATCGCCTTTCTTCCGCGATGGAGACGCGACATGACGGTTCCGATCGGCACGTCGAGGATCTCGGCGATCTCCTTGTAGGAGAACCCTTCCAGATCGGCGAGCAGCACCGGGATGCGGAAGTTCTCGGGAAGACTCTCCACCGCCTCTTTGATATCCGACTCGACGAGACCGTCGAGTACTCGATCCTCGGTGGTCCTGGCCGCCTCGGCAGACTCCTCCGAGCCGATGCGCCGGTAGAGGTAGAGATCCTCGACCGATCCCAGATCAACTTCCGATGGCCTCCTCGATTCCTTGCGATACTTGTTGATGTAGGTGTTGGTCAGAATCCGATAGAGCCAGGCCTTGAGATTGGTCCCCTCCTCGAAGGTGTGGTAGGCCCGGTAAGCCTTGAGATAGGTCTCCTGAACCAGGTCTTCGGCGTCTGAGGGATTGCGAGTCATCCGCATGGCGGCGCTGTAGAGCTGACGGGTGTGTTCCATTGCGTCGCGCTCGAAATCCGCTTGATCCGCCATTACCACCAAACGCTAACTCACCACGCTCGCTTCCCCATATTCGGGGAGGCGCAAGGCGCGGCGTGTGAACAGAATCGTCCCCCAACCGCGACAGCATCGTTTCGGAGGAGGCACCCGAGCAAAGTCGACCGGACACAGTCACCGAAGCCGAGGTTCACCTGGAGCGGGTGCGGAAGCCCCGGCCGACCGGCGTCTGTTTGCTCCACCTGGACATGTCCACCACCCAGAGTCGAGGGTCGTCCCCCAACCGCGACAGCATCGTTTCGGAGGAGGCACCCGAGCAAAGTCGGCCGGACACAGTCACCGAAGCCGAGGTTCACCTGGAGCGGGTGCGGAAGCCCCGGCCGACCGGCGTCTGTTTGC
>JBFHXF010000012.1:0-36992 GCA_041599115.1 Acidimicrobiia bacterium | reverse complement strand
TCGTCCAGGAGTTCATCGAGGGGGGTCACGAGGTGCTCATCGGCGTCGCCCAGGATCCCAACTTCGGCCCCCTGGTGGTGTTCGGGTTGGGCGGGATCTACGTTGAGCTTCTCAAGGATGTGGCGTTCCGCATCCATCCCCTCACCGAAGTCGACTCGGCCGAAATGGTTCGGGAAATCAAGGGTTTCAAGCTCCTCGAGGGATTTCGAAACATGGCCGGTGGTGACATCGTCGCCCTCGAGTCGGCGCTGCTTCGAGTATCGGGTCTGATCTCGGAGGTCCCCGAGATAGTGGAGATGGATCTGAATCCGGTGAAGGTCCTCGAGCCGGGTGCGGGGATATGCGTGGTCGATGCGCGGATCAGGGTGCGGCAGATCCCCAGCGAGTCTCACCCACGAATGCGGGATCTGCCCGGAGTCAGGACCAAATGAGGCTTAATCTCGACCCATGGATTTCGTAGAACTCTCCGTTGACGGCGCGGTAGGTCTGGTGACGCTGGACCGTCCTCCGGTCAACGCGCTTTCTGAAGCCGTGGCGGTGGAATTGCAGTCGGTGTTCGAGGCCTGTCGGGACCCTGGAATCAGAGCGGTCGTGGTCACCGGCAAGCCACACTTCGCGGCAGGCGGTGACATCAAGGGCTTTCAGGCGACTTATGACCGTGGAGGCGAGGAGCTGACGGCGTGGTCGCTGCAGACTGCGATCGCCACGCTGGAAGCACTGGAGAAACCCACGATCGCGGCGGTGCACGGCTTTGCCCTCGGCGGTGGCCTCGAGCTGGCGCTCGGCTGCGATTTCCGGTATCTGGCCGAGGATGCCCGGGTCGGCCAACCCGAGATCCTGCTCGGCCTCATCCCGGGTGCGGGCGGGACTCAAAGGCTTCCCAGAGTGGTGGGCTACCAACGCGCCAAGGAGATCATCTATACGGGAAGACAGGTTGATGCCGGGGAGGCGGCGCGGATCGGCCTGGCCGACAAGGTGGCTGCAGTGGACGATGTTCTCGATCTCGCTCTTTCCGATGCCCACGATTGGGCGACCAGGGCGACCCGTGCCCTTGCAGCAGCCAAACGCGCCCTCGATTATGGCTCACCACTTCCGGTGGAAGATGGAGTCATCGTGGAGAGGGACGAGTTCCGCTCCGTGTTCCCCTCCGATGACGCCCGCGAGGGAGTAGCTGCCTTCATCGAGAAGAGATCCGCCAAGTTCAAAGGCCGCTAGGAACTCTCCACCCGCTGTCTGAAACGCTTCAGGTTCTTGGTCCAAACGGCTCGGAATATTGGCCTCGCCACGATTGCGCCCACCGGTCCACCCATCCACCAGGGGAAACGAAGGTCCTCCGACCAGATCAGGGTGGTTCCCCGGTCGTTGGGGACAATCTCAAAGCTCCCCTCTCCGGTGACCACACCCTGGTGGCTGGCGCTGATCAGATGGCCCTCTTCCCATTCGGTGACCGTCATGACGTCGAGGGTGCGAAACGGGCCTATCCGGGTCGGCGCCTCCATGACGACACCGACACCGCGGGTCTGATCCGTGCCGAATCTGATGGTCTCTGCATCTTTCATCCACTCGGCGTGAGAGGCCAGGTCGGAGAGATGTGCCCAGACCCGATCGGGCGAGGCGTTGATGGTGATTTCGAGTTGCACGGGGAGGAAGGTTAGGAAACATGCGACAATTCGCGGCCAGTCATGATCTATCTCGACCACGCCGCCACCACACCTATGCGCCCCGGAGTCTGGGAGGCGATGACCGAGGTCGCATCGGTCCACTACGGCAATTCCTCGGGCGTTCACGGAGTCTCCCGCGACGCCAAGAACCAGCTCGAGCAGGCCCGCGAGGAGATCGCCGCGCTCATCGGGGCGTCACCTCTGGAGATAGTTTTCACGTCGGGCGGCACCGAGTCGGACAATCTCGCCCTCAAAGGTTCGGCGTGGAACCGGGATCGCCGAAATGGTGCAGTGGTCTCGGCGATCGAACATGGCGCGGTTCTCGACACGGCCGATGTGCTTCGCCGATCTGGTGCGCCGACACAGGTGATCGGGGTCGATGCAGACGGCCACATCGACGAGGAGCAGCTTCTGGCGGCGGTCGACGACACCACAGTCGTGGTGTCGGTGATGATGGTGAACAACGAGACCGGGGTGGTCCACGACCTGGAAACGATAACCCGAATGGTCAACGAGAGGGATCCCCGGGTCCTGGTGCACACCGATGCGGTCCAGGCCTTCTCCTCCCAGGACCTCGATGTTTCGCATCTGGGCGTTGATCTCCTCAGCCTCACCGCTCACAAGTTCGGCGGTCCCAAGGGTGCCGGGATCCTCTACGTCCGCGACGGCACGGTTCTGGAGCCGGTGCTGCATGGCGGGGGCCAGGAGCTGGGGCGGCGGTCGGGAACCCATGACGTGGCATCGGCGGTCGGCCTGGCCCATGCGATGCGAGTCGCCGCCGAGGACCGTGACCGCTTCAGGATTGAGGTCGGCGGTTTGCGCGATCAGTTCGAGAAGACCTTGGTTGCCGGCATCGACGGCCTTCAGGTCAACACGCCATTGGTTGATCGGTCGCCGCATCATCTCAACATCCGCATCCCCGGCGTTAGCAACGAGACCTTGCTGATGAGGCTGGATAGGGCCGGGGTGGCTGCTTCGGCGGGCTCAGCTTGTCAGTCGGGTGCGGCCGAGGTGTCGCACGTTCTCGAGGCGATGGGTCTCACTTCCGACGAGGCCCGGGAGAGCGTCCGGTTCAGCTTCGGCTGGAATTCGACGGCAGATGAGGCCGGTGAGGCTGCCGACATCGTGATTGATCTGGTGGGCGAACTTCGATGAGAGTCCTGGTGGCCATGTCCGGTGGCGTTGACTCGTCGGTCGCCGCTGCCCTGATGAAGGATGCAGGTCACGAGGTTGTCGGTGTCACGTTGAAGCTGTGGTCCGGTCCCAACGGGGAGGCGCCCACCGCCGGATGCTGCACGGTCTCAGACGCCGAAGATGCCCGTCGGGTGGCGGCTCAATTGGACATTCCCTACTACGTGCTCGATTACACGAAGGAGTTCAGGGACGGCGTGGTGGACCGGTTCGTTCATGACTACGCCTCGGCGCGCACGCCCAATCCCTGCATCGAGTGCAACAGGACGGTCAAGTTCGACCGACTGTTGTCGAGGCTGGACGATTTCGACTGCGATGTCCTCGCCACAGGCCATCACGCCAGGGTGCGAGAGGGGGACGACGGGTTCTCCCTGCACCGAGGCTCGGACAAGGCCAAGGACCAGTCCTATGTCCTCTCCATGCTGACGCAGCTGGAGCTGGCGCGCATCTGGCTGCCGGTGGGGGAATTGACCAAGCCACGGGTCCGGGCGGTTGCCGCGGGCATGGGGATGCGCACGGCTCGGAAACCGGAGTCGATGGACATCTGCTTCGTCGGTCAGCGGGACTATCGCGGCTTCCTGAGGCAGAACGCCCCCGAGGTGTTCTCACCCGGTCCGATGGTCGATGTCGACGGGACGAGCCTGGGCTCACACCAGGGAATCGTCGAATTCACCGTCGGACAGCGGAGAGGTCTTGGCATGGCGGTTGGTGAACCGAGATTCGTGATCAGAATCGAGCCGGAAACCTCGACAGTGGTCATAGGGGGTCGCGACGACCTGGCTGCCTCCGGCGCCATCCTCGACACAACCACATGGACGAGTGGCGACCCCGGCGCCACCACGGTCATGGCCCAGTATCGGGCGCACGGTGACCCGGTGAAGTCCTGGCTTGACGGATCGACTCTGACCTTCGATGAGCCGCAGGAGGCAGTGTCCCCGGGGCAGACCATTGCGTTCTACGACGGGGATCGGGTGTTGGGCGGCGCTTTGATTGCAGAGACGATTCGTTGAGAGGGCGGGGCCGGGTCGGGCGGATCGTGGTTTAGCCATCCCCGGAGCCGACGCCGATGTGGCGGACTGTCCGGGTCGATGGTCATCCCGAGCATGTGGATGGCGACGTGGTGGTGGTACCAGCAGAGAGTTGTGAGGTTGTCGGGGTCGTGGTCGCCTCCGACGCGGCGCTCCACCAGGTGGTGGGGTTGGAGCCGGTAGCGGCTGCGGCAGCCTTCGATGACGCAACGTCCTTGGTCGCGGTGGAGCACATAGCTGCGTACTGCCGGAGGTATCGCGTCGCCCATGTCGGACACGCCGATCGGGCGCCCGTCCTCTCCTTGGGTGATGACGCGGACCTTTCCGCCACACAGAATCTCAGAGAGAGCGCCCGGGCCGACCCGTGGCCCCGATGAGACCTTCGAACCGGCCTCTCCATAACTGGATGCGGCGAGACGGGCGTCGACGAAGACTTCGGCGACGGTGACAGCCCGGTCGGATGTGGTGTGGTTGTTGTCGGTGAGTGAGTCCATGCAGATCGAGACCAGAGCGTCGACCCGTCGGGCTCCCTGGCCCTGGTGGGGGAGGGCGGGGAGTTGGCCGGCACGCCTGTTGAGCGCCATTTCGATGACCTGCCCGTCGGCGGCAGGGGCGAAACCCCAGAACTTGTAGCCCGCGTCGTCGAGGCTCGGTTGGATCACCAGATAGCGGTTTTCGGCGGTGAACCTTTCTGTGGCCCGGTCAACCCGTCGCAGCTGGTCGACCAGACCGTAGAGGTGACCCAGGCTGTATTCGGAGGAGTCGGTGATGACCTCTTCGGGTCCGTGCAGGCCACGTAGCCGGCACAACAGGTCGGCTCGGTCGACGCCGTATTTGCCAGCGGACATTTGATCGTCGATGTCGGGGTGGTCTGCTCGGGCGATGCGCATCATCCGGCCCGCGGTCTGGGGGCTGGTGTCGAGGTTTGCCCTTACCCATTCGGTCATGGTGGCGGCCCCGGTCGCCAGGTCTGCCTCAAGCTCCGCCAGTTCTCTGAGGTCTTGGATTTGGGAGGCCCGCAACTTGCAGATCCGCTCCTCGCTCTCCCTGACCCGATCGGTCAGGCGACGGATCTGTTGCTCCCAATCTGATGGTGCCCAACCATCCAACTGTGGCCCCGAGATGACTGTATCGAACATACGTTCGACAGTACCGGCGCGGTGTGACAAGAACAAGGGGTTCGTTTTGGGGTTCTTGTCGAGATCGTTATGGGGGCACCGTCAGGTGGCCTGGGTGGCCATCCTCACATTGGCATCGCTTCGTATACCCACATGTCCATCGGACAGTCGGCAAGCAACGCCACCGCTTGTTCGATCGACTCGGCTTGCACGATCGAGTAGCCGAGCGAAGGGGTCATGGCGGCAGTGAGTTCAGATACGACCCCGTCCTTGGTGACTTTCCGACCGTTGAATAGGGGGTTGCCTGAGTCCACCACATGATCCCGGATCGAAGACCACCATTTCATATGGGCTGCTTGGAACTCGGGCGTCCTTTCCATGTCTCCGTGGGCCAGGAACACAAACTTCTTCACGATGTCTCCTCGGTTGTAGTCGGGTTGTTGCTGAGGTAGTGGGCATAGTTTTCCAATGACTCCCTGTCGGTGCCCCACCAAGGGTGGAACTGGCCCATCCAAGCCTGAACGCGTCTGAGCGGTTCTCGTTCCAGGGCCAGGAAGTTGGTCCGACCGATCTTGCGCCGCCGGACCATGGCAGCATCCTCGAGTACCCGCACATGCTTGTGAATCGCCGGCAGTGACAGGTCGCGAAGTCCCGCCAACTGGCTGATCGACCGGGGTTGAAGGGCAAGCTCGCGGATGATCTCACGCCGGTGCTCGTTCGCCAGAGCATCGAACATTGGGCTCAAATCATCTGCTGCGCTAGTTCCCATACTTAACCTCTTAGTTAAGTATAAGGAATAGGCGAGGCTTTGTCTCGTGGCGACGCCAGTGCTGCATGCCGAGCCGCGATTGCTTTGCACGACGCCCGATGGAGGGCGAAGCTGCTCTAGGTGTCCGACCGCTCGCCTATGTGGAAGGCGAGTGCCCGCCACTGGCCGTCCCGTCTGACATAGACGAGAGTGAACCGCGATGACCTGGGCGCTGAAGAGGACGTGTCCTCACCTGGATCCACGACATTGACGGTGCCGAAGGTAACCGCTGTGTCGCCGTCGACCAGAACGGTCCGCTCGGTAATTGATGCCGAGATCATGACTCCCGCGAGGATGTCGGCAATGTACTTCTCCTTGCCGAGAGTCGTTCCACTCCGCAGATTCATGGTGTAGCGATCGTCAATGATCCGTCGGAGCGTTGCCTCGTCATGATTGACCTCTGCATCGAGCCATTCGTCTTCCAAAGCGGCGATCAGCTGCTCTTCGTTCACCCTCCTGCCCCTCTTGTTTGAGTTCGGTCAAGCTAGCCAGGCCGATCGAAGGGTGCCCGGGAAACACATGGAATTTCGTGTCTCGGCATGAATGCAGACGCATGTGCGCCGATCCCCAAAGGGTCGTAACGGTTTCGTTACGCAGTGGCTGTAGAACTCCATTGGGAGAACGATTGAGTGAGGCCTATACAAAAAGTGGTCCTGGCGATTTGGACCGGGACGATTGGGGTCGCCAGTCTTGTTGTGTTAGTCGTAGCGATCCAAGAGCCCGGGTCCCCGGTCCGGCCAACCGCAATAGCGCTCGCATCATGGTTTCCAGCGGTGGTGACCGTCCTAGGTGTTCTCATAGCCCTTCGTCAGCCCGGGAACAGGATTGCCTGGCTGCTGATCGGCACCGGATTCGCAGTCCTCGGCGAATTCTTCCTCCAGCTCTATTTGGGCGCCGAACCCGTTTCTCCGTCGTCGCTGGATGTCGTTGCGATCGCTCTGGTTCACATCACCATGCCTGCTGCGATATATCAGCTGCTTCTTGTCGCCTTCCTCTTTCCTAGCGGTCGTTTCTTCACTCACCGACAGATTTGGGCGGCATGGCCCGGAGTCATAGGTCTGCTGGCTGTTTTGCTGATGACAATTTCCACCGAGCAGATTGGACCGCCTTTCCCTGCACCAGGGCAGGCTTGGACGATTGCAAACCCCGTCGGGTTCCTCCCTACCTCCATCCTGGATCTCACTATCAACCTGATGATCGCTGTGCTGATCCTCATGGCGCTGGGCGGTCTTTTGTCACTGGTCGTGAGATACCGCGGGTCATCGTTGGTCACGAAAGTGCAGATCAGGTGGATGCTCTTTTCAACCTGGATCGTAGGCGGAGTTCTAGTCGTCATCGCGATAACAGACGCTTCGCAGAAGCTGACAGGAGGGCTGTTTCTCACGGTCGCGTTTGTCAGCGTCCCGATATCGATCACGGTGGCCATAACCCGATACCGGATGTTCGAGATCGACCGGATCATCTCAAGAACGGTCGGCTATGCGGTCGTAATAGGTGGCCTGGCGCTCGTGTATGCCCTCGGTGCGGTATGGCTTCCCGCTCAGCTGACTGGCGAGCAGTCGCCTCTATTCGTCGCCGGAGCCACGCTGGCCGCAGCTGCTCTCTTCAACCCGATCCGTCGACGAGTTCTCAGCCGGGTCGATCGACGATTCAACAGGTCGAAATACGACGCGGAAGAAGTCATTGAGCTGTTCTCAGAAAGACTTCGGAGCCACTTCGAACTGGATGCCCTAATCGAACAGACAGTCAGGGTCATTGCCGCAACGATGCAGCCGAGTGCGATCGGAGCGTGGGTCAGAGGTCCAGACAACGGCGTTCCCTCCTAAGCGAGTTTTGCCTCCCCTCGGGGCATCATGGACAAGTCTCGTGCGGGAATCCAGCTCCGCAGGGACCGGTTGCCCTGGTGTCGGTTTCTACATGGCCTCCTGAAAGAACCTACCTTCAGCTATGGGACCCGGCTCCAAGATTTCAAAACGGAGATCAGAGAAGGCCTCGAATAGCTCCGTGAAGCGGGCGAGGTTCTCAGGTGCCGCCAACTCTCGAGCGAGGTAGGTCAATCCACGTTCGAGATCATGCTGGCCCCACATGACATCGGCGTAGTCCAGCGCTATGTCCTTGTTCGACAGTGTCATCTTCGCTCCTCCGACCCATGAGACCTGAATAGGCCAGCCAGCGAACCTATTCACCGAATAGCGGAGTGATGTCGAGAGAAGCTAAATCGCAGCGGCATTCACGCTTTGCCGCCTCGGGCCATAAGGGTTTCTTCGAGACGGATGCGCCACCCATCGCTGCGACACAACCTGTCACGCCTCAACCAATGATCAACTGGATTCAGCACAACGAACCAGCGCGATATCCGGCGCCGTTATCGGGCGCCCGGTCAAACGTTCACTGGGAGGGAGTGCGTTATGGCTGGACGATCCATGAGATCAGTTTCTCTCCCGCCCCTTCACAGAGTGAGGACACGTAGTCGACTACTTCGACGGTTGACCACCCGTTCTCGGCGCGACCCTCAACAGCCAGACGGAGTTGTTCGTTGACAGAGTCGATCAGACCCAAAAGCTCGTCACGGTTATCACCTGTCAGGCTCTCCGCCGCGGCAGCGAGGTCAGCCATCTGAATGAGCAGCGGCTCTGGTTCGCCCCTGCTGTCCGTTGAGGAGAGGATCCGAACGGCTTGATCACAAAAAGACCGGGTTGGATGCTGGTCCATTAATCCTGATTGGCTAGCCGTACATAAGTGCCGATATGTGCGACACGGTCCCTAGATTGCTGGCGTGCGCACCAGGGGGTTCATCGCAGCGGCTGTCATCCTCGCTTTCGCCGCCGCCTGCTCTGGAGAGGACGTCGACTACGAAGGTCAGATCACGGTCGACCAACTCCAATCCGAAGGGTTCGACTCACTCGAAGGAGTATTCGATCGGCTCCGCTGCGAGTACGTTTCGATCGGCGCGGGGTGGGACACTGGCGGAGACTTCGACAGTGAAGCCGCATTGGCCCTTGCCCGGGAGCAAGCCGACGTTTTGGGCGTCACGGAGCCTGTCGAGACAGTCCGCGAAATCGGACCTGAACTATGGGCTGTCGGCGCTGACAGCGGAGTCGCTCTCGGCGTCGTCACCAGGTCCTCAGTCGCCTTCTGCGGTTGAGGTTGTACTCCACGACAAGCCGTACATAGGTGCCGATATCGTGCGGTCTTCTAGAGGGTCAGCACCCTTCGGGAAGCCGGACAGCGAGGCACCTGACCGCGTCGATTGACACAGGACGCGAGCACGGGCCGTAGCCGATCTCCTTCCCGTCGGTGAGAGTCAGCTTTGTCACATTGCCCACCTCGCAGCCAGGAGGCTGCGGGAGCTGTGCGGGAAGAGTCGTTGGAAGCAGAGCAAAGATCTCTTTGGACCCGGCGTCGTCACGGTCCCACTCCACAACTGGCCCCTCAGGGAAGCCTGCCGTCCGAAATCGTGACCACGTCCCAAGCCGAAGCGGTGAACGAGACTGTCTCGGGAAACGGTGCCGACGCCCCGGACGCTTCCGGGGTGCACCCGGACAACATCACAAGCAGAACCACTCCTACCGCTCGCCGTGCAGTCATCACCACATCATCGTCCCCACCGATGACAAGCGAAACATGTCATGAGACAACAACTCCGGGAAGTGCCGTTACGTGCGAGCACGCGCCCCTATGACGCGTCGTAAAGTCCTTTCGTGGACTCACCGCATGGCCATCATCACACGTCGTCGGATGCCGATCAGCGGGAAACTGGTCGGCTCCAGGTCGTCCTCGGCTGACCGCAAGGCTGCCCTATCCCACGGATTCGACCCGAGTGCCTATGTGGAACCCGCCGACATCGCCGAACACCTTGACCTCACCGACTGGGAAATAGAGCTGTTTGACACGAGCGGCCCATCGTCCGAGTCGTCGAACGAGTCCCACAACACCGACGACGTCACTCTCAAAGCAAAGCGACGCAACTGAGCGCCAGACCCAGTACACGCCAGCTGCGACGTCGGCAGTGGCGACATAAGTGCCATTATCAGGCGCAGTTGGAACTCTGAGCGGCTTGCGTCTCGCCATACTTGTGAAGAATGAAACGGGGTACGTTCGTGGGTCTCGTGGTGGCCTGCATTCTGTTGGCTTCCTGCGGATTGGCCGACTCCTCAGCCATAGGCGTCCGCTCGGCAGTGTTCACCGAGGCCGACGCAGCATGCGTCGACTTTTACCGTTCGGCGCAGACGTCGGTGGAGGAGGAAGCCGTCTACATGAGGGTTTTCGCCGATCGGATCGCAGACCTGGGCTACGACGACGCTGCCGTCGTTTTGTCCGATCTTGCTGACCAGTGGGAGGTCGGTGTCTGGGAGGCCGGACAGGACGAGGTCTGGCAAAGCGCACTATGGGCCGAGGCCGGTGAGATGCTTGGTGCCGCAGGAGCCATTCGATGTGTTGACCTTGCGGAATGGTGGGGAATCGATGGCTACAACGGCGAACCGAACCCGAAGGAGATGCTGACAAGACAAGCGGGTATCTGGGTGAAGGCCGGCCTCGACGACTATTTCTTGCTCGTGGCCATGGGAGTCGAAGGGGGCAACCTCACTCAGATCCATGTCAAGGTCGAGGATGGTCAACCGACCTCAGTGTCGGAGGTTGCTTCTGGGTCCATCGACGTTAAGGACCTCCCACTGTCGGTCGACGAGGTCTATTCGATGCTCCTCAACCGGAACGCCAGCCACATCGAGTACAACCTCGTGCTGTCGGCACCTCGCCTGATGCACATGGCCGACGGACGCGAGATCATCGTCGTGGTCGACACCGAGCATTTCCCTGAACCTATCCAAGAGTACGACGTGCCAGAGGGCGAACAACTCGGATAATTCACCCGAGCAATACGTGCCGTATCGGACGTTCTGGATCAGTCTTGAAGTTCCAAGAGGCCGGCAACGCCTAGCTGCTCGACTGCGCGTGCCACTTCGCCTGAGGTGGAAGCCAACGCCCTCAGCGTGTCGCCCGAGCGGACGTAACGGCCGTCGTCGAGATCCACTACCACCCAGTCACCATCCTGGTCGGTTCTTCTGAGGAACCACACCTCCTCCGAACCGACCATCGGATAAGGGACACCGTTTGCTTCGTAAACCCTGGCCGGGTTTCCGGCGAGGCCGACCTGATAACCCCACCATTGAATACTCGCCATGTCACCGACCCTCAGATCGGAGCCAGCTAGGACCGTGTCCACGGTAAGTGTCACACGAAGGAATTGGTCGCCAGCGAAATCTTCCAGCTCGGGTGCCGGGTCGAACACCCCGTCGGAGACTTCGGTGATGGTTCCCGCTACCACGGCGTCGGACGCGGCCACGAGCTTCTCGACGGTCGAAAACGAGGCGAAGTCGTCGCCGTGAAAAGCGAGAGTAGGAAGACCTTGAAGCTCCGCCGGGAGAGACTGCCCGTCCGTCGTTTGGGTCTGCCCGCAGCCAGCTGCCAGGACTATCCCAGCGACCAGAAGACCAAACCGTGGCATCGCTCAACTCTACATCCTCGACACCCGCGCCCACTCATCGACGGCGAGCAATACATACCGTTTGTGCGGCCCGTGTCCGACTAGAACGCGCCGGATTCCATCAGAACCTTCAGTTTGTCGAGGCCGGAAGCGAGTTGACGAATGAAGGTGTTCAGCGCAATGGAGCCAAACCACCGATAGAACCCAGTGGGTTCCATCTCCACCAACCATTCGACGGTGGTCCCATCCGTGATTGGCTCAAACCCAATGCTGATCTCGAACGGGACAGGGCTGTCAGTGCTCTTCAACCCGAGCGCTCGGTTCGGTTCGTAGATGGTGATCACCGTCTCGTTTTCGGAGCGAATCCCGAAAGACTTGGCAACCGCCACCCGTTTGGACCCGACGCCTGGCTCGCCCTCGGTCGTCCAATACTCTTCAACCGTGGCCGGATGCCAGATGGCCGTTTTCTCGATGTCACTGAGGACGGCGAACACGTCCTCGACTGGCCTGTGGATTGTTACCGCCGCTGAACCACGAAGCATCTCGGTCCTCTCTGAAGGTGACCCTAGGAGGAACTACCGATTCGTGACCTCCTTCGAGGAGCCGAAGCGTTGCAATGATCCCCTGAGAACACAGGCAAGATCGAACGGCCAACAGGGTCGGTTAGGAAACCATGTGATGCCTAAAATCGCTTCGTCGAAGCTGCCCTGCTCGAAGTCGATTTGAGAAAGGCTTCCAACACAGAATTCGATGTTGTCCAGGGGTGCTCGTCGTGTACGTTGCTCGCGAAAGCAAGCATCTTCTGAGAAGGATCCACTGCGATCACTCGACCAAGTGAACCGACCCTCTGTCCATGGAGAATGGTCTGATCGCTCCTCCTACTCCCAGCCAACCTATCAGCGGCCCGAGCCAGGCTCGGCACATAACCGGGGCAATATCGAGCGCCGGTGTGTACCTCTTCGTCACGTTCTCGTAACGGTATGCGAATAGGGTCCATTCCGTAGTGGGTTTCTGGTTATGAGTGCTGTGCGGCGGGTGCTCCCGTGGCTTTGGACCGGGCTGCTCGCGGCGGCAGCCGCGGTGGCTCTGATCTTCGGCGAGATCGGCAGTAGTTCCGTCGACGCTCTGCTTGCTCCGGTCGCAGCATTGGTGATTGTTCTGATGGCCGCTTTTGGAGCGATCATCAGCTCCAAGCAGCCGGGGAACCGGATCGCCTGGCTGTTTCAAGCGATCTCGGTCTTGTTTCTGATCGTGATCGCTTCGAACATGGTCGTCGAGGCCATCGATCCGTCGTCACCTGAATTCCCGGATACCTGGGATTATGTCGCCATCTTCATCCTGGATGGCATTTCGCTCTTGCAGTTCCATGCCGTCTTTCTTCTCCTCTACCTCTTCCCCACCGGTCGGTTTCTGTCTCGGCGATGGGCATGGGCCGGTTGGAGTGCCGTTTTCCTCGGCCCCGCTTCGTTTCTGGCGATTCTGTTCTCCAAGAATCTGGAGGAGAGCTTCACGGTTGACGGCTGGCAGATCCCCAATCCGATCGGATTCCTTCCATCTGGTGTTTTTGAGTTCATCAGCTTTGTATGGGCGGTTGTCTTGATGTTTGTTGCTTTTGGCGGGGTGATTGCACTGATCGTCAGGTATCGGACATCGGATTTGGTTGGCCGAGCACAGATAAAGTGGGTGCTCTACGCCGCCGTCATCGCAGCAGTGGGCCTTCCGATCGGGTGGGGCGATTTTGCGTTGGCAGGGCTGTTCTTGATGGTCGCTTTTCTGATCATTCCGGTCGTGATAACCATTGCCATCACCAGGTACAAGCTGTTCGAGATCGACCGCCTCATTTCTCGGACGATCAGCTACACGATCGTTGTCGGTCTTCTCGGCGCAGCATTCTTCGGAGTCACCGCTCTGATCACAACGCTCCTGCCGACCGGGAACAGCTTCGCAGTAGCGGGGTCCACCCTCGTCGTCGCTGCCCTCTTCAACCCTCTCCGACAACGGATTCAGCGGGCGGTGGATCGTCGATTCAACCGGCCCAGCTATCAAGCCCATGCGATCTCCGAACACTTCTCGGAAAGGCTGCAAGAGTCACTCTCCATTGAGCAGATCGCCGATGTCTGGAGCAAAACCGTGGAGGAAACGCTTCAACCTCAAGCCATCGGAATCTGGATCAAAACCAGCGCCCCCACACCTCGAACCGAGTTGGCGGAGGGAACGCAATAATCGAGCTTGCAGCCGGGGCATTGCCCTCCTCGAGCTCCGCCAGCGCCCCACCGGATCCGGGTCTGTAATAATCGCCGGGTGGAGCCAGAGAAACGGTCGAAGGGGCTCCCCGCCGCGTCTGGCTGAGTGCCACCGGTGTCGTCGCCCTCCTCCTTGTCGTCTCCTCTCGATACGGGTTCCATCGCGACGATGCGCCCCAGGTTGACATCTGTCGGGGGAGAGTCCTCGAAGGGCGAAAAGGCGTAGACGGCTGAAGAGGGGTACTGACGGAGTTCATCCAGACCACTTGTCGACGGCACAGCATCGAGGTATTCCAACGACCGGACGATGAGTCCCGTGTCGCCGTCCATCAGCCCTTCCACAACCGAGCCACATAGCGTCTCGAACCGATCCGCGACCGCGGGGGAAAGGGTTGGATTCGGGCTGGGGTCGGCATGACTCCTGCGCCAAGGAAATCGATCAGGCGCCAAATGGCCTCCATGACACGACCCGGCTTCCGGCCAATCCGAGGTTCGTTCACAGCCGCGTTCTCTAACGAACTGCGGCCTGATTGTTTAGGGTCCGGACCGAAGGAGCCCGGTGGTCGTGGACGCAGAGCTGATCAATAAGGTGACGTGGAAGATCCCCAACGCCCTCGCTCTCATCGGGTCGGCGTCGGGTGACGAGTGGAACGCGATGACGGCCAGTTGGGTGACGCAACTGAGCATGGAACCGGTCCTAATCGGCGTGGGCGTCGACAACGGGGCAGTCACTCACCGTCTGATCTCCAACAGCGGTTCCTTCTCGCTGAATCTCTGGCCTTCGGACGACACTCGGGTCTTTGTGAAGTTCTCCAAGCCGGCCGTGCGAACGGGCAGCGAGTTAAACGGCCGACCCGTGCGAAGCGCAAGCACTGGGGCGCCAATATTCGACGAGGCTCTGGCCTGGCTGGACTGTGCGGTCCGTCATGCCATCGACTTCGGGACTCATACGCTATTTGCCGGAGAGGTCGTCGATGCCGGGATCAATGACGACGAGAAGCGCGCCGCCGCCTTGTCGGACACACGAATGAAGTATGGCGGCGTCAAAAGAGGCGGCCACTGATCAATCCTGTCTGACAGCAAGGGCCCACAGGCCGCCCTGCAATACTCGCCCGGTGGTGACCCCAAACTCGTGAAAGCTCCCATCGGGGTCTGATGACGCTACCGATCGGCGGTGGGCTCCCGCGGGACAGCAAAGTTCGGCGGTACCGACCCGTTGCGTTCTCGTAACGCTCTCATGCGACACTGGTCCCATGGTCACCGGTCCACCGATGCCTTCCTGATGTCCAGGACAGTCACGACTGCTCGCTGGGTCCTGATGATCGTGGTCACAGCGCTCACTGTCTGGCTGAGCTACGTCACTCTGCGCGACGCGGCCGAGCCGTGGAACGCCATCCCGGCTCTGGTAACGCTGGTGCCTGCGAGCGTCGTCCTGCTGCGTCGGGACTGGCATGTGGTCGGCTGGCTGTTGTTGAGCGTGGCCCTGATCAACGCTTCGCAGTTCGCCGAGGAACTGCCCTTTCCGATATCGCCGGCCTGGAAAGGCTGGATCTACATGCTGCTCGATGTGGCGTTCTGGGCGGCCATGGCAGTCCTCGTCGCGGTGTTCCCCGATGGTCTCCGTCAACAGACTGGTGTGTCGGGCCGCGTTGATCGCATTGTCGTGATCGGAGCCTCGGTCACCACCTTCTTGGCGGCTTTCACTCAGGAAGTCAGCGCGGCAGGGTGGAGTGGCCCGGTCGTCCCTCCACGCTACGCCAACCCTCTGGGATTCGGATTGCTCCCGATCGAGATCGGTGAGGCCCTGGGTTTCGTGGTGTTGCTGAGTTTCATCGTTGCGACCGTCAACCTGGTCGTCAGATCGCGCCGGGCCACTGGCGATGTGCGTCAGCAGCAGTTGTGGGTGTTGTTCCCCTTCGCCATCCTCGCTGTCGGCGTGCCGATAGCCATTCTCATCACGACGCTCCGCAGCGGAGTCCCGGGGAGCGAATGGGCCATCGCGATCTTCGGGTACGTCGCCATCCCTATAGCCTTCGGCGTTGCCATGACTCGATACCGGCTCTACGACATCGGCCGGATCATTTCCCGCACCGTCACCTACACGATCGTGGTGGTCGTTCTCGGCGGTCTCTACTTCGGGATGGCGACTTTCATAGCTGCCCTGCTCCCTTCGCAGAACGCCCTGGCAGTTGCTTCGGCGACCCTGGCGGCAGCGGCGGTTTTCAACCCGCTCCGCAAGCGGATACAACGTCGCGTCGACCGCCGATTCAACCGCTCGGCCTACCAGGCGGAGGTAGTGGCTGAGCAGTTTGCCGCCAATCTGCGGCGTTCCCTCACCATCGAGGATCTCGCTGAGCTCTGGGTCCAAACCGTGTCTCAACATCTCGAGCCTGCCTCGGCTGGCATCTGGCTCAATCAGGAACTCGATCCCGCCGATTCATCCTCATAGTCGCCATTCCATTGGCGCGGCCCCGCCCTGTCATAATCGGCCCGTGGAGCCAGCGAACCAGTCAAAGCGGCTCCCCGCCGGGGTCTGGCTTAGCGCCACCGGGGTGGTCGCCCTTCTCCTCGCCGTCTCCTCCCGCTATGGGTTTCATCGTGACGAGCTCTATTTCGTCGTCGCAGGAAGACGGCTGGACTGGGGTTTCGTCGACCAACCGCCCCTGACCCCTCTGGTTGCCCGGCTCGCCGAGCTGGTCGGCGGCACCAACCCGACGGCTCTCAGAGTTCTCCCTGCCCTCGCTGTCGGCGGCGTGTCGTTGCTGGCCGCAGTCATGACAAGGCGGTTTGGCGGGGGACGCGTTGCCCAGGTGTTCGCGGCGGTGAGCGCTGGTTGGGTCGGTGTCCTCCTCGGCGAGGGTCATTTGCTCAGTACGGCCGTGTTCGACTACTTCTTGTGGACGCTGAGCCTTTGGATCCTGGTTCGGATTCTCGACGGGGCCGATCCCCGTTGGTGGGTTGGGCTGGGCGTGGTCGTCGGGATCGGCCTGGAGAACAAGCACATGATCGGGTTCTTCGCCGCGGCCGTCCTCATCGCCATCCTTGCCGGCCGCCGGAGAAGCGTCCTTGCCGGCCCGTGGCCATGGTTCGGCGTGGCATTGGCGGCAGTCATCGCCTTGCCAAATCTGATCTGGCAGGCGTCGAACGGCTGGCCACAGTTGGAGATGTCGGAGGCGATTCGAGCCCGCAGCGACGGACCGCTTCTCTTCGTCCTGCTCCAGGCGGGGCTGCTCTCCATTGCCCTGGCGGTTCCAGCAGCGGTTGGGTTTTGGCGTCTGCTCCGCTCCGGATCGATGACTCGATGGCGCCCGATGGCGATCGCCTATGTCGTTCTCTTCGTCTTCTTCCTGGTCACCGGGGGTAAGGCCTACTACCTGGCTCCGATGTATTCGGTCCTGCTGGCTGCCGGGGCGCTCTGGTTCGAGGACATGTCCACTCTGGGGCGAAAGTGGATGGCAGGCACCGCCGTCGCCGGCATCGGGGTGGGCCTCTTCATCGCCCTGCCACTCCTCCCGCCACAGTCGTCGGGAACCCTGGATCTCACCGGCGAGTTGGCCGAGACCGTGGGCTGGCCCGAGCTCATCGCCCAGATCGAGACCGTCTACCTGACCATCCCGGAATCAGATCGCGCCGCCACTGCAATCTTTACGGGGTCATATGGCGAGGCGGGGGCGGTCGACGTGCTGGGCGTGGACCGAGGTCTCCCGGCAGCGACGAGCGGTCACAACAACTACTGGCTGTGGGGGCCGCCGACTCATCACGGGCCGGTGATCGGGGTGGGCCAGGTCGGAGCCAGTCTGGAGTTGGTCTGTCCCGACCTGGAACAGGTGGGCACGATCGACAATCCATACGGTGTCGAGAACGAGGAGCTTGGCCTGCCGCTCTACCTGTGTCTTCAGCCCACCCGGCAGCTCTCCGACGTCTGGGACCAGATCCGTCACTACAACTAAGGAGCCTGTCACCTCCTCCCGGTATCGTCACCAGTTCAGATGACCGCAGCCTCCGACAGAATCGACACGCTCAGGGCCCAGATCCGGGAGCACTCCTATCGCTACTACGTGCTCGACGATCCGACGGTTTCGGACGCCCAGTACGACACTCTGGTCAAGGAGCTGGTCGCCCTCGAGGGGGAGCACCCGGACCTCGTCACCGACGACAGCCCCACCCAGCGGATCGGTGCCCCGGTGGGCGACTTGTTTCAGCCGGTCACCCACATCAGGCCCCTCTTCTCCCTCGACAACGCCGAATCGGCCGACGACCTGGCGGCATGGGAGCAGCGGCTGGAGCGGACGCTGGGCTACAAGCCGCATGGCTATGTGTGCGAGTTGAAGATCGACGGTCTGGCGGTGGTGCTCACCTATCGCAATGGCGTTCTGGTGACGGGGGCCACCAGGGGTGACGGGAGCACCGGCGAGGACATCACCCCGAATCTGCGGACGATCGACTCCATCCCACTCCGGCTCCTAGGCGGCGATCCACCAACCCTGCTCGAGGTCAGGGGCGAGGTGTACATGCCCGAGGACGCCTTCGAGGAGCTCAACCGACGCCAGGCCGGTGCTGGCGACCGCCTCTTCGCCAACCCGCGCAACGCCGCGGCCGGGTCGGTCCGTCAGAAGGACCCGGCGATGACGGCTCAACGCAAGTTGGACATCTGGGTCTATCAGCTGGGGTATGCCGAGGGCACCCCCCGGTTCGAAACCCACATGGAGAGCCTGGAGTACATGCGATCGCTCGGTCTCCGCACCAACCCGGAGATCAGGCTGGTCGACGACCTCAAAGGGGTGATCGCCTACGTCCAAGCCGCCGAGAAGAACCGCCATCGCACCGGTTATCAGACCGACGGGGTGGTGGTGAAACTCGACTCACTGGACGCCCAGGCCACCACCGGCTACACCGCCAAGGCTCCGCGCTGGGCCATCGCCTACAAGTTCCCTCCCGAGGAGCAGGTGACCAGGCTCAGAGATATCTGGATCAACATCGGCCGCACCGGAGCCGCCACTCCTTTCGCCGTGCTCGAGCCGGTGTTCGTCGGTGGGGCGACGGTGAGCATGGCCACACTGCACAACCAGGACCAGGTCGCCCTCAAGGACGTCAGGATCGGCGACCAGGTGATCGTCCGCCGCGCCGGCGATGTCATCCCGGAGGTGGTCGGACCTGTCGTCTCAGCGAGGACCGGTAAAGAGAAGCGATGGACGATGCCGGCCAGCTGCCCCTTCTGTGGCAACCCCATCGTCAGGCTCGAGGGCGAAGCGGTGGCCAGGTGCACCGGCGGATTCGAGTGCCCTTCCCGCTTGCGGGAATGGCTTTTCCATTTCTCGTCGCGTGGTGGGATGGATATCGAGCACATGGGTTACAAGACCATCGACCTCCTTCTCAGCGAGGGCCTCATCACTGATCCGGCGGACATCTTCACCTTCGACGTCGACTCTCTCCTGGGCATGGACGGTTGGGGTGAGATCTCGGTGGGCAACCTGAAGCAGGCCATTGCCGCCGCCAAGGACCGCCCGGTTGCCCGGTTGTTGACCGCCCTGGGTCTGCGTCATGTCGGCGGGACCATTGCCAGGACCCTGGTGCGCGAGTTCGGCGGCCTTCCACGGTTGATGGACGCCGCCGAGGAGGAGATCTCCGCCATCGAGGGAATCGGTCCCGTCATCGCCGCCGAAGTCGCCGCCTGGTCGTCGGATCCGGTCAACAGCCAGTTGGTGGACAGACTGGGCAAGGCCGGTGTCCGTCTCCACGACGATATCGACGAGTCGGTGCCTGACAGTCTCCTCGCCGGTGCCTCGTTCGTGATCTCGGGGACCGTCGAAGGCTTCAGTCGTGAGGAGGCCCAGGCTGCCATCGAGGCAAGGGGTGGGAAAGCAACCAGTTCGGTGTCGAGTAAGACGACCGCCCTGATCGTCGGCGAGTCCCCGGGCGCGTCCAAGTCCAGGAAGGCAGCTGAGCTGGGGGTGCCGATCATCGACGTCGACGTCTTTCGCAGACTGCTTGAAGATGGCCCGTCGGCCATCCCGGGCTGACCGGCTCAGCCGGTGCGGAAGCTCCACTGGTACTCGCCGGGGTCGGCGAGGCCGTCGATGGTGTCCCAGACCACTTTCACAGTGTGCTCACCCGGCGACCATTCGGTGATCGATGGGTTGGACGGGCCGGGTGCCCAGGTGTAGACCCCGGTGCCTTCGACGAAGCCTGCATCCGGCATGAGCCATCCGTCGACGTAGATCTCGGCTCGATAGCCAACTCTCATGTCGATCGCCACCGGGGTTTGCATCGGGACCAGGTCGCCGGGCTGAGGTGAGATCGACTCGATGGGAGCGGGCAGCGTCACCGGCTCACCCTCGGCCGAGAAGACGATCCCGAAGGCGACAGCGGCAATCGCCACCAACCCCAGGCCGAGATAGATCAAACGATATCGCACGCCGCGTGACCGTAGCCTCGGCTCTGATCTAAGCGCTGGCGGCGCCCCGGGCGTTCACGACGCGGAAGACCGGTATCTCCTCGGTCACACCTTTCATGATGCCGCTTACCGGAATCAGGGTGGAGCCGGCGAGCAACTCGGGCACACCGACGGCGTCGAGAACATCCTGTGACACCAGGATCTCGCCGCCGTCGGCCAACTGCTGGGTGCGGGAGGCGATGTTGACGTTCTGGCCGAAATAGTCGAGCCTCTCGTTCAGCGCCACTGCTATTGAATGGCCGCGATGGATCCCGATCTTGAGCATGAGCCCGGTGGCCATCGACGTGTTGAACGCCTCCAGGGCTTCCATCATGGCCCTGGCCGCCGAAACCGCGTCCACCGCCCGGACAAATGTGGCCATGATGGCGTCCCCGACGGTCTTCACCACCGCGCCACCGTGGTCCGCCACCGCCCTGGCCAGCACGTCGAAATGAAGTCTGACCAGGTTGTAGGCGGTGGCATCACCCACCTGGTCATACATGGCGGTTGAATCCTTGAGATCGGTGAACAGATAGGTCAAGTCGCCGACGGAAAGACCTTCGCCTTCTCCGGGTGCCTCGGCGCGAAAGAGCCGGCGGAAGGTCTCGGTGCTGAGCAGCCGCTTAGCCGAGAGAAAGGGCTCGAATTCGATCTGTCGCGGGCCCCATGACTCGAGCGGCGGGTACATCACCGCCCACAGCGGCAATCTCTGCTCGGAAACGTTCTCACAGGTCACAGTCAGCGGCCCCGGGGCGACGGGATGGACCATGGGAAACACGAATACTCCGTTCTGGAGCTCGAGCCTGACCGGGGTGAACTCCAGACCCGGCCCGGAAAGGCCCTTTTCGTCGAGCAGGAGCCCGGCGTGTTGCTCGCTCGCCGGCTCATCCAATCCCTGGAAGAAGGCGATCGACCCAAAACCCACCAGGTCGCGAACGACGAGTCCTCCAGCCCCCTTCAGGATTTCGACTTCGAGGGATATCTCTTCGCCGGGCTCGATGTACCTCAGCACCAGGGTGAAATCGCGCATGAGCTCGGGCAACGTCTGACCGTCGTACTGGCCCTTGGCGTCCTGGCTGTATCGGAATTCAAAGAGGAGCTTGTCGAGAGTCAGCTGATCAGGGTGGTGCAGGATGATGTCCCTGATCCGAGGTGAGATCGTGAACATCACATGGATGAATTCGTCGAGATTCGCCGAGTTCTCCATGCTGCAGAGGTCGCATCGGAAATGGGGATCGAGCTTCTCCAGATTGCGAAAGCTCTTGAAAACGTTGGCGCAGGAGGCGCAGACGATGGCCCACTCCATCTCGAACAAGCCCGCTTTTGTGGCCTGAAGGAACAGGTCGATCGACTCCGAGGTGTCCATCGACTGAGCAGCGGCATAACGGATTGGGTTCACCCGGAACAGGGCCAGGTCGTTGCCGGTGCGAATCAGACCCTCGAGTTTGGAGATGACTCGAGGACTCCACTGGGAGGAGGCCTCGAGATCGGTCAACCCTTTTTCCAGGCCGGCTTCTTCAACGATGCTCAACAGACCTCATCCCGGCACGTCCTTTCCCCTCCCGGAAGTTAGTCATCTGGTCTCGAGCATGAGCGCTCCAACCGAGAGAGGTCTGGGGCCGATTCCGGTACCCTCCCCGGCTGTCAGATCTCAAGGAGATGAGCTTGTCACACCAGGAGACCATCGAATCCGCCTTTGTCGGCGATCTCGAGCTCGATGACGCCCGCGAGTCGGTTGAGTGGGCGATCGGGGCACTTGATCGTGGAGAGCTCCGGGTGGCCGAGCCGAGGGACGGAGAATGGGTGGTCAACCCCTGGGTGAAGGAGGCGATTCTCCTCTACTTCAGGATCGCCGAGATGAAGACGATCGAGATCGGCGCATTCGAATACCACGACAAGATCCCGTTGAAGAAGGGTCTGGCCGAACAGGGCGTGCGGGTGGTGCCACCTGGCATGGTGCGTTATGGCGCCCACTGTGAGCCGGGAGTGATCGTCATGCCGGGCTACGTCAACATCGGCGCTTATGTCGGCTCGGGGAGCATGGTCGACACCTGGGCGACGGTGGGGTCGTGCGCGCAGATCGGGCGGGGGGTGCATCTGTCGGGAGGTGTCGGGATAGGCGGAGTCCTCGAGCCCCTCGGGGCCCGCCCGGTCATCATCGAGGATGGCGCCTTCATCGGAAGTCGTTCGATCGTCGTCGAAGGCACCATCGTCGAGGAGAAGGCGGTGTTGGGGGCCAACACGGTGTTGACCGGTTCCACTCCGATCATCGATGTGACCGGCCCTGAGCCTGTGGAATACCGTGGCCGGGTACCGGCAGGTTCGGTGGTCGTGCCAGGCACCCGTCCCAAGGAGTTCCCCAGCGGGACCTACGACCTGACGTGCGCCCTCATCATCGGGAGGCGGACCGAGGCCACCGACGAGAAGACCGCCCTCAACGATTATCTGCGTGATCTCGGCGTCCAGCTTTGAGCGACTTGGTCGAAACAGCTTCGTGGCTGATAGGTATTCCCTCCCAGACGGGGGCGGAGCGCTATCTCAGGGATGCGATTTCCAAGAGGCTGGCGCCTTTTCCCCGGACCCTGGTTGCAGATTCGCTGGTCGTGGGCACTCCCGGGCAGGATGTCGTCATGCTGGCGGGGCATCTCGACACCGTGCCGCTGCAGGGAGAACTCGGGCCGCGGGTTGAGGGCGGCCGTCTGTTCGGACTGGGCGCGACCGACATGAAGGCGGGCCTGGCGGTCATGATCCATCTCACGGAGGCGCTGGGACCGACCCGTATTGCCACCGTTTTCTACGCGGGGGAAGAGGGCCCGCTCGCGGGGAACCAGTTGGGTCAGGTTCTGGCCGAAACCCCCTGGCTTGCTGAGACGGACGCAGCGGTGGTCCTCGAGCCAACCGATCGCGAGGTTCATCCTGGTTGTCAGGGGACGATCAATGCGACGGTCGTCTTCGAAGGTGCGGCCGCCCATTCGGCAAGACCCTGGCTGGGTGAGAACGCGGTCACCAAGGCAGGATCCTTCCTGGCGGGTCTGCATGGTCGTCAGCCCGAGGTCCACCAAGTGGGAGGCCTGGTTTTCAAGGAGGTGATTTCGGTCACCCGGGCTACCGGCGGTGTCGCCAACAACATCATTCCGGCTCGATTCGAGCTCAACGTCAACTACCGCTTTGCCCCCGATCGAACACTGGAGAGCGCCATCGCGAACCTTCGTGCCTTGTGTGTGGGCGCCGATCGTTGCGAGATAATCGACGCCGCACCCGCCGGCCCGGTCATTATCGATCACCCCCTCTTTGCCTCTTTGATCAAAACGACCGGGGCCCGATTGAACGGCAAGCAGGGATGGACCGACGTAGCTCAGCTCAGTCAGGCTGGTGTACCGGCCCTCAATTTCGGCCCGGGCGAGGCCGCCCTTGCCCACAAGCCGGGTGAGTCGGTGCGGATCGACGACATCTACTGGGTCTACGAGTCCTTGTTGTCGGTCTTGCGCTGACGGACGAACAACCACACCAACCCACCTGCGAGTGCCACCCAGATCAGGGCCGGTCGGGCGATCACCAGGATTGTGGCCCCCGATACCACGGCCAGCGCGCCCAGCGATGGTCTGCGCACCGTCGGCAGGATGAGGGCGATTGCTGCGAGAACCGCACCCACCCGGATGAAGATCCCGGCGAGAGGTTCGCTCAGGCCCCTCTCAGCGGTCACTGCGACGAGTATTCCGGCGGCGATGGCGGCTATCCCGATGATGCCGAGCGTGATGGCGGTCGATCTCAGAGGATGGGGTGGTGGCATCAGGCAACGGTAACGGCTGGCCAGGGTGCGAATTCAACAGGGGTACTCGGTGGCCGTTCCTACAATTCCGCGCCATGCCCGTCGAGATCGACATCGCCCATGTGGCGCGTCTTGCCCGCCTGGACCTGAGTCCTGCAGAGCTCGAGTCCTATGTCCGCCAGTTGGGGGTGATACTCGAACATGCCGCCAGGGTGCAATCGCTCGATAGCGGGGTGTCGCCGGGAAGTGACCATCCCCTCGGCCTGACCAACCGATATCGAGAAGATGTGCGACGGCCCTCGCTCGACCGCGATGAGGTGCTGGCACAGGCCCCGGAAACCGAAGACGGTTATTTCGTCGCGCCACCTGCGATGGGGGCGGGATGAATCGCCTGACGATCGCCGAGGCCGGTCGCCGTCTTCGCTCCGGCTTGGTCAGCTCGGTCGAGCTCCTCGAGTCGAGTCTCGATGTGGCCCATCGAACCGAGTCGCAGATCCACGCCTTCTTGACCATCGATCGGGAAGGGGCGATTGCGAGCGCCGAGCTGGCCGACTCCGAGCTGGCCGGCGGGATCGATCGTGGCCCTCTCCACGGCATCCCGATCGCTCTCAAGGACAACATGTCCACCCGGGGTGTCGAGACCACGGCCGCCTCACAGATCCTCGCCGGGTATTTGCCTCCCTACGACGCCACGGTGGTGGGACGGTTGCGCAATGGCGGGGCGGTCCTCGTCGGGAAGACCAATCTCGATGAGTTTGCCATGGGCTCCTCCACCGAGAACTCGGGCTATGGCACTTCCTACAACCCGTGGGACATAACCCGGGTCCCCGGAGGCTCCTCGGGTGGCTCGGCCGCCGCGGTCGCCATAGGCTCGGCTCTCGGTGCACTGGGGTCGGATACAGGTGGGTCCATCCGACAGCCGGCATCGTTGTGTGGGGTGGTCGGGGTCAAGCCCACCTATGGGACCGTCTCACGCTTCGGGCTGATCGCCTTCGCCTCCTCACTTGATCAGATCGGGCCTCTGACGCTCACCGTCGAAGACTCGACGTTGCTGTTATCGGCGATCTGGGGCCATGACCCCCTCGACGCGACCTCCTATCCGGAGAAACTCCCAGATCCTGCTTCGCTTCTGGAGGCGGGTGTCGACGGTCTCAGAATCGGGGTTGTCACCGAGTTGGCGGGCGAGGGGTACGAACCGGAGGTGGAGGCGGCGGTTGCGGACATGATCGAGCGTCTGGGAGCTGCCGGAGCCCGAGTGATCGAGGTCTCGCTCCCGACGGTCGATCTCGGTCTTTCCGCCTACTACCTGATCGCACCTGCGGAGGCCTCGGCCAACCTCGCCCGTTTCGACGGCATCCGGTATGGCCTCCGGGTCGACGGCGACACCACCGAAACGCTCATGGCGCGGACCCGGGCCGAGGGCTTCGGTCCCGAGGTGATCAGACGAATCCTCCTTGGCACCTATGCCCTTTCCGCCGGTTACTACGACGCCTTCTACGGGCAGGCACAACGGGTGCGAGCCGCCATCCGCGCCGATTTCGACCGCGCCTATCGGCAGGTCGATGTGCTGGTCTCGCCCACCAGCCCGACCGTCGCCTTCCCCGCCGGCGCCCGGGTCCAGGATCCGCTGGCGATGTACCTGTCGGACATATGCACCATTCCATCCCCGCTTGCCGGCCACCCGGCCATCTCGGTGCCAATCGGGCTCGACAGCCAGGGCCTGCCCATTGGATTCCAGGTGATGGCTCCCGCCCTGGGAGAAGCCGTGATGTATCAGGTGGCCGCCGAGGTCGAGCGGTTGGCCGGATTCGACGCCGTCCCCCAGATCGCCGAGGTGGCCTCGTGAATTGGGAGCCGGTGATCGGTATCGAGGTCCACGTCGAGTTGATGACCTCATCGAAGATGTTCTGTGGGTGTGCCGTCGAGTTCGGTGCCCCACCCAACACCAACATCTGCCCCACCTGTCTGGCGCTGCCGGGAGCCCTCCCGGTCCCGAACCGCGCCGCAATCGAGGCGATCATGGCGATCGGCCTCGCACTCGATTGCGACGTCGCCCCACAGTCGGTCTTCCACCGCAAGAACTACTTCTACGCCGATCTGCCGAAGAACTATCAGATATCGCAGTTCGACATCCCGGTCTGCTCCAACGGCCATCTCGACATCGAGGTGGGGGGAGAGGTGCGACGGATCGGGTTGGAGCGGGCACACATGGAAGAGGACACCGGGAAGTCGACCCATGTCGGAGATGGCGGTCGCATCCATGCCGCCGAATCGACCCTTCTCGATTTCAACCGTTCGGGAGTTCCCCTGGTCGAGATCGTGTCAAAGCCAGACATGCACAGTGCCGCCGAGGCCCGGGCCTACGCCCAGACTCTGCGGTCACTGGTTGCAGAGTTGGGCGTCTCCGACGTCCGGCTGGAAGAGGGGTCGCTCCGGTTCGACGCCAACGTGTCGGTTCGACCGGCCGGCGAGCTGGGGCTGGGGACGAAGGTCGAAGTCAAGAACATGAACTCCTTTCGCTCCCTGGAGCATGCCGTCGATTATGAGATCCGCAGACAGGTCGATCTCATCGAGGCGGGGGGTCGTGTCGTGCAGGAGACCCGCCATTGGGATGAGGAGGCCGGTGTCACCCACTCGATGCGGACCAAAGAGGGCTCATCCGACTACCGGTACTTCACCGAGCCGGACCTGGTTCCGATGGTGATGAGCGACGAGTGGGTCGACAAAGTGCGATCGACTCTGCCCGAGCTCCCCGCCCAACGTCTTCGGCGCTACATCGATCGTGGTCTCGACGCTTCCCTGGCCGGGGTGTTGACCGCTTCCAGCCCGGGGCTCCGGGAACTCTATGAGTCTGCCGTTGCCGAAGGGGCCGAGCCAAGGTCAGCCGCCAACTGGGTAACAGGCGAAATCACCGGTTGGCTTCGTCGCAATGAGCTCGACGAGACGAGAGTCCCGCTGGCCGGGGCCCAACTGGCCGCCCTGCTGGCTCTGATCGAGGAGGGAACGATCTCCTCCTCGGCCGGGAAGGAGGTTCTCGAAGGAGTCCTCGCCGGCGAAGGCTCCCCGGAAGAGGTGGCCCGGGCCCGAGATCTCATCCAGATCACCGACCCGTCGGCCCTGAGGGCTGCCGTCGTCGATGTGCTGGAGCGCCACCCCCAGGCCGTCGCCGATTACACGGATGGTGAGCAGAAGATCGTTGGTTTCCTGGTGGGTCAGGTGATGAAGTCGACCCGGGGCAGGGCGGACCCCAGAGTCGTCAACGAGATCATCCGGGCTCATCTGGACGGGAGCGAGATGTAGATGGAGTTCATCGGTGATGTTCTCCGTGACGCCATCGACACGCTCATCGACTTCGGCCCTCAACTGACCGGGGTCCTTGGTCTGACCCTGGAGGTTTCGCTCCTCGCCACCGTCATCGGAGTGGTCATGGGAGTGCCCCTGGGCGTGGCCCTGGCTCTTGGCAGATTCAGGGGCCGGGGCTTACTGAGAACCCTGGTCCATGTCGGGATGGGCATACCCCCGGTTCTGGTCGGATTGCTGCTTCTCCTCGTATTCTGGGACGCCGGGCCGCTCGGAGGCCTCAACCTGGTATTCACACCCGCCGCCATGGTTGTGGCGCAGGTGCTCCTGGCAACACCGATTGCGGCCGGAGTGACCGCCGGGGCGGTGGGTGGATTGCCGCCTGCGGCGCTGGAACAGCTCGATGCCCTGCGACTTTCCCGGATCGGCAAAGGCCGGGTGGTCCTGGCCGAGGCGCGCAGCGGAGTCGCCGCTTCCGTGGTCGCGGCGTTCGGAAGGGTCATCGCCGAAGTCGGGGCGGTCTTGATCATCGGCGGGAACATCCTGGGGGAGACCCAGGTGCTCACCACCCTGATCGTGCAGGAGAGCCGGCAGGCTCAGTTCGGGGCAGCCGTGGCCGCAGGCATCGTCTTGCTCTTGATAAGCCTCATCGTGAATCTTGCATTGGGAAGACTGGGACAACGAGCGGAGCTGTCGTGACCGTCGTCGACGTCCGTATCTCTGCCGGCGCCATGTCCGTTGAGATTCAGGGCCTCGATCTGGAATCCGAACTGGTGACCGTTTTCTACGGGCCTAACGGCGCGGGCAAGACGACTCTTCTCAGATGGCTGGCGGGGGTCGGGGGCCGCCGGCCGGTGATGGACTGCGCATACCAGCCCCAGAATCCCTATCTCTTCCGGGGGTCGGCCGGTCGAAACCTCGGGCTCGGTTTGGATGACGAGGAGGCCGGTCGGGCCGGTTCGTTGGCAAGGAGCCTTGGTCTCACCAACTCATTGGCAGAGGATTCATCAGCCCTCAGTGGCGGCGAGCGGCACCGTCTCGCCCTGGCCAGGACGCTGGCCAAGAGAGCCACCTGGGTGCTGCTGGACGAGCCGCTGGCGGGCATCGACAGGGTGGATCGCGACAAGGTGCTTGCCCTGCTGGCCCAGGAGTTGAAGGGACGCAGCGCGATCGTGGTGACTCACGATCTCGATGAGGCCGTGGCTCTTGGCGATCGGGTGGCTGTCATCGACAGTGGTCGGCTGCTCCAGCAGGGGCCGCTCGCAGAGGTGCTTCGGCGTCCTGCGACGGTCGAGGTCGCCAAGATCTTGGGTCTGGGGAATGTGGTCGAGGGAGTGGGGCACGAATTCGGCGGGTTCACCACCGTGACCGCCGGGACCGTAGAGGTGATCGGTTCGGGCTCGGTCGATGGTCCGGCTAGAGCGATCATCCCCGCGGACAGTGTCGTCATAGGCCATGTCGACCAGCCGGAGAGCTCCGCTCGCAACCGCTGGGTCGGCCGGGTGACCGATATTCGCCGGAGCTCGACGGTTCTGGAGGTGACGGTCGATGTCGGATTCCCGCTGGTGTCGATGGTGACGCCCGGTGCGGCCGACTATCTGGAGCTCGAGGTCGGGACCGAAGTTACCGCCTCGGTCAAGGCAACGGCCGTGGTGGTCGTGCCCGCATGAAACTCAGGTGGCTGTCGGCCGTATTGGCGGCGCTGGTAGTCATGTCCTGCGGTGCGGAATCTTCGCGAGTGGTCGTCGCCGCGGGAACGACCGTGGTCGACTCGGGGTTCATCGACGGGTTGGCCGAGAAATATGAGATGTCCCACCCCGGGGCGCAGTTGTCCGTCGTGGAGAACTCGACGGCTCTGATACTCGAGTTGGGCCGTCAGAAGACGGCCGACCTACTCATCACCCATGCCCCCGACCAGGAGGCGGTCTTCTTTGACGAGGGTCGTGCCGCCGAGCACCGTGCCGTATTCCAGTCCCGCTTCCTGCTTGTTGGCCCACCCTCACTCGCCGGTCGATTTCGCGGTCTCGAGATTCCCGAGGTGATGAGGACGATTGCGGCGGAAGGGATCCCCTTCGTGAGCCGGGGGGACGGGTCGGGCACTCACGACGCCGAGATGAAGGCCTGGCTCGAATCAGGCCTGAGCCCGGCCGGCCGGCCGTGGTATCTGGAGACGGGCCAGGGGATGGGTCCCACCCTCCTCGTGGCCGACCAACGGGGCGCCGTGACGCTGGCCGAGGAGGGCGTCTTTGTTGCGGCATCCAAAGTCATCGGCCTGGTCGATCTGGGAGTCGTCTCCGAGGGATTGGAGAACCCGTACACGGCAATCGTCGTCAAAGGCGCCGACGGGGAACGGGCGGCAGACCTCTTTTTCCAATGGCTTCTCTCTGATGCCGGGCGATCTGCAATGCTCGAAGTCAACGAGCGGCTATTCGGCCGGGTCATATACGACCCGGCCGGCTCGGGTTAGGTTCAGACGATGCATCGCCATACCAAGATCATCGCCACTCTCGGCCCGTCGGTCGCAAACCGCGATGCCATCGCGGCGATGGTCGAGGCGGGCATGGACGCGGCCAGGCTCAATTTCTCCCATGGTGGCCACGAAGTGCACCGCTCCCTGGCGGGGTGGGTGCGTGATGCCTCGCGCCAGACCGGTCGTTCCGTGGCGTTGATCCAAGACATCCAGGGGCCCAAGCTCCGGGTTGGCGAGTTTCCCGGCGGATCGGTCACACTGAAGACCGGGGAGTCGGTGACCCTGAGTCCCGACCTCGGCGTGGCAGCGAGTGATTCGATACCTGTCCGATACGAAGGACTTCTTGCCGATGTGGCGGCAGGGGATCGGGTGGTGCTTGCTGACGGACTGATCAGGCTGCGGATCACGGAAAACAACGGCTCGACCCTGAATGCCGAGGTCCTGGTGGGCGGCACTCTTTCCGATAACAAGGGGGTCGCCTTCCCGGACAGTCAGCTATCGCTCGAGAGTGTCACCCCAAAGGACGAATCGGATCTCGAATTCGGACGAACGCTGGGCGTCGACTATGTGGCTGCTTCCTTCGTCAGGTCGGGTTCCGACGTGGCCAAGGTTGGAGCCCTGGCCGGCGGGGTCCCGGTGATCGCCAAGATCGAGCTCGCCCAGGCGTACGAGAACCTCGACGACATAATCAGCGAGGCCTTCGCCGTCATGGTGGCGAGAGGCGATCTCGGCGTGCAGTTGCCCCTGGAGCAGATTCCGATGATTCAGGCTGACATCCTCACCAGGACCAACTCCACCGGTCGCATCTCGATCACGGCCACCGAGATGCTGGAATCGATGACCAGGTCTCCCCGTCCGACCCGTGCAGAGGTCACTGATGTCGCCAACGCGGTGCAGACGGGAACCGACGCGGTGATGTTGTCCGGAGAGACCGCGGTCGGGGATTATCCGATCGAATCGATTCGGGCCATGGCCGATATATGTCAAGCCGTCGAGGACGGGACCCTATCGAGCCGTGGAGACCGCCCGATTCCCTTCGTGGGCGACGGCAACCAGGTGGCGTCTGCGGTGGCTCAGGCGGCGACCCAGGTGGCCGTTCATGTCGGAGCGGAGACCATCGTGGCCTTCACGGAGTCGGGGAACACGGCGCGGCTCATCTCCAAATACAGGCCGGAGGCGAGGATCGTCGCCTTCAGTCCGAATGACGTCACCCGGAATCGGATGGCCCTCTACTGGGGTGTCACCGCCCACGATTTCACCAGGGCCAAGTACACCGACGACGAGATCGCCAATGCTTCGGCCATCCTCCAAAAAGAGGACATGGTGCGGATCGGTGATGTCATCGTCATGGTGGCCGGTGTTCCCCCAAATATCAGGGCGTCGACCAATCTGGTCAAGGTCCACGTTGTGGGCGAGCTCTCTGGTGGCCTCGGATCCTGAGTAACCTCGATCGCAATGGGTCAGAGTGTCGAAGTTCGCAGCACAGTGGAGATGGGCGATGTTCTCCTCATCGACACCGACAGGAGCCTCACCGGCCAGGATGGCCGGATCATGTCACCTGACCGGCCGGGAGACGGCGTTGCCGGTCAACTGGCTGCGGCTCTCTTCGACCTCGGCCTCGGCATAGATCACCTGCATGTGCTGCAAAACGCGGTGTCGGTCAAGCGCGCGGGGGGCTGGGACGACGAAGCGGTGGCCCGGGTCGCCAAGACGACCGCCGAGTTTCTCCGTTTCTACGACGACTGACCTCTAAGGGGCCATGGATGATGTCGTCGTGGACACGATGATGGTCGTCGTGGTGGGGCAGACCGGGGTGGTCGAGGTTCCCGGCATCATGCAGGGGTGAACCTCGTAAACCGCGAACTTGGGAGCGTAGGTGACGATCCACTCCTGGGTCTCGAGCAATTGGGTCTCACCGAGGTAGATCTCCCGCGTCACTTTGACGCTCCAGCCCTGTGACTCCTCCTGAAGCGTGACCTGCTCGGTGACGGGCAGGTCCGGGTTGGCCTCGTAATGGGGGCTGGGGGGATCGGTGTAGGCGAACCTGCCGGAGACATAACCCTTGACATGGAGGGCGTTTGGCCCGCCCGCGACCTCAACCCACTCCTTGCTGCGGCCACCGCTCTGCTCTCCTTTGAGAGTCCGACCGTCGTTGTCACCGAAGATGCGAACGGTTATCGAGGTGTCAGTGGCAATCGTCTCGATGAGGAGCCCGCTGCTCCGATTGTTGCGGAACTTCAGGTCCGGCGTCCGCCAGTTGAGGGTTGCCTCGACTCCTTCCGGATAACGGGAGAAATAATAGGAATGGGGCTTGTGCTCGATGTCCTCGTAGCCCCCCCAGAACACCGCGTTGTACATGGTGGTGGTGAACTGGCTGACGCCGCCCCCGACGGTGTCCTCGAGCTCCCCGCCGATGATCGTGGGGGCAGCCAGGTACCCCTTCTCTTCGGTGCGCTCACCGATCAGGTCGTTGAGGCTGAAGACCTCGCCGGCCGGGACGATCGTGCCGCTGACGGTGGCCGCCATCGTTTGGATGTTGTTCACCCGCGGAGCACAGCAGGCGTAGTAGGTGGTGAACTGGGAGACGAGATGATTGATGTTGAGGGCGGCGAGACTCTCAGTGGTCACATCCGGATCGGCGGCCTCGACTACGGGCAACTCGCCACGACGCGACGGCGTCAGGCTTGCGGCGGCCAACCTGTCGGCGGTCTCGTCTTCATCGATCCGGGTTCCCTTCAACCCGGGGACTATCGCAATGGCGTCTCCGGTGATCTCATATCTCGCGTCCACCGGTTCGGCTTCGAATTCGGCTCTCACGACATCGATGTATCCACCGATGGTGGTCGGGTCGAAGTAATTGACGATCGTTGCTGTCGGCCCGTTGACAACGGTGTCCGATCTGAAGGCGTGAAGAAGCTGGTCGGTGCTGAAAACGATCGATGACCCGTTATAGATCATCTCGACCGGGGCCGAGACCATGGCGCGGGCTTCCGAGACCGCCTCGTCGATGTAGGCGGGGGTGAGACGTGGCTGGATCAGAGTGGTCGGTATTTCGGCTTGCACGGGCACATCGGCCAAAAGGGTGGCCAGGACGATCTGGGGTGCATCCCCACGGTCGATTCCCATCCCGGCGTGGGGGTACACGGGGACAATGGAGCCATCCGACACCGACACCGCCCCGGGACTCGCCGGGTCGGCGATCACATCACTGTCCCAGGTATCGAATACCTCGCTCAGGGCTATGTCATCGATCGTCCCCTGGATCGCTATTTCCTCTGTCGAGAAGATGTGGGTGAGCCACCACGAGAACTCGGTGGCAGGATTTCCCGTACGGCCGACGGCAAGCGCTTGTTGGACCATCGACTCGGTATCGATATCGAGGCCCGCCTCGGCCGGCTGCAGGCTGACGAGCTTCTTCTCGATGACGAAGATGGCGGGCCGTGTCGTGTAGGAGTCCTCAACCAGAATCAGCGCGCCGATGGCCTGTTCGTGATCGAGACCGCCGATGGGAGTGCCGGCGACCTCGACCCTGCCCATTACCTCGCCCGCCGACATCACTCGGGTGACGACATAGGAGGCCAACAGCAGGGCCAGCGCGGAGCCGGCGATCAATGCGAGCGCGTTCCAAGAAAAAAGTCGTGTTGGGAGGTGCTTGTTCATGGGAGGGCCGCCCCAATCGGCCTCGTCCGCGGAGGCTGGATCGTACCGTTCGAAGTGGCCTATCGAGAATCTTTCATTGATCGGTAATAACGTCGCCCGCGTGCACATCCAGTTCCCTGAGGTGGTGGACGGCGAGGACGTGCGGGTGTCGGCCACCACCTATGTCACCTTCAAGAAGTGCCCCGAGTCGGCGAACATGCGCCTGCAGGGGCGTTACGGGCCCGATACGCGCCCCGCATTCCTGGGCAGCCTGGCACATCGCGTATTCGCCAGGCACCTGACGGCGGGACCTATCGGCTCGGATGAATTCGTCCAGGTGTGTCGCGAGGAAATCGGTGGTTCCAGCCTCAACCACAAGATCTCCTCCCTGGAAATGCGACCATCCGCACTGACTGCGGCAATCGAGGAGGTCAGGGGTCTCTATGAGCGTTTCGTGCGTCTTCCCAACGAAGGTTTCGAGGGCTCCGAGGTGTCGTTGGCCTCCGAGCCTGCACCGGGGGTCGAACTCGTCGGATCGGTCGATGCCGTCTATCGCGAGGATGTCGGTGGTCACAGACTCGTCGACTGGAAGACAGGGGAGTTGGGCGATCCTGAGGACCAGCTCCTCTTCTATTCCCTGCTCTGGGTGTTGGAAAGGGACGAGCTGCCGGCCTACGTCGAAGCTGTCTCGGTGAGAACGGGGGAGCGGTTTCGGACTGTTCCCGGGAGCGACGAGGTTTCACGGGTCACTCTCGAAGTTGCCGACTTGGTGAATCGGCTACGGACCGGATGGCAGCTGGGGCTTCAACTCGAAAAGCGTGCCGGCCCCTGGTGTCGTTACTGCCCGATCCTCTCAGAGTGCTCCGAGGGCCAGTCCGCAGAGGCGCTGCTCGGTTGAACAGCGCCCCTGCGCCAATCGGTTCGTCAGCAGCAGCAGCAGCCGCCACCGCAACAGTCGGAACCGTCTCTTGGAGAAGGCATCAGGTCTCCCTTCGGATCGATGACCTTCGATGTATCGATAATGGTCGATGTATCGAGGATTGTCAATATATGAGTTAGACTCGAGTCATGGAATTCTGCTGCACACCGGTGTTCGCTGGAGTCCTCGACGAGGACGAAGCCGTGGACACGGCAACGGCCCTGGCCGCGTTGGGAGACCCGGTGCGGCTGAGAATCGTGTCAATGCTGGCCGCAGCGCCACAAGGCTCCGCCTGCGGTTGTGAGTTGGAATCTCCACTGCAGCTGTCCCAGCCAACCGTTTCCCATCACCTCAAGGTGCTCAGGGAGGCTGGTCTGATAATCGGGGAGCGTCGCGGCCGATGGGTGCATTACCGCGTCGTTGCCGACCGCCTCAACGATATTCGCGCCGTTCTCGCCCCGACGGTCCACGCACCCGTCTAGACCGACTCGATCGCCGCCCTGAGCCCGAGGAAGAGAGGGCTGCGTTCTCCAGAGGTGAGACGCTCCGGATGCCATTGGATTCCGATTGCCCACCATGACCCCCGGCAGCGGGCGGCCTCGATGAGGCCATCGGGGGCGCGTGCTTCGATGATCAGCTCGTCGGAAAGGCGATCGACTCCCTGATGGTGGAGGGTGTTGACCTTCAACTCGTCCGAGCCGAACAGGGACGCGAGGACACCATGTTTCTCCAGGGAGACCGCATGACGCCGTCCTTCGACCTCGTCCGGGTCATCGGCGTCGCTTACCGGCTCATGAGCGGTGCCTGCGGCGGTGACGTCCTGGGTCAGGGTCCCGCCAAGGGCCACGTTGAGGAGTTGCAGTCCCCGGCAGATGGCGAGGACCGGCTTGCCCTGCTTGCGTGCCTCCGCAACGAGCGCCACTTCGAATCGATCGACCGCGATGTCGGCGCCTTCCACCCTCACCCGTTCTTTGCCGTACATCTCGGGATCGATGTCGTTCCCACCTGTGAGGATTAGCCCGTCGAGTGAGGCGACTATCCGGGCTGCAGATTCCGGAGATTGCCCATTGGGGATGACCAGCGGGATCATTCCCGACTCGATAACCCCATTGGAGTAGGTGTCCTCCAGGGTCTGAAGAATCTGAGGTCCCGCCCAGGTGGGATACTCATCCCGGAGCGCGGTCAGGCCCACCAACGGTCTCGACATCAACTCACCTCCGACTCATAGAACTTGGCGTCTCGCGGTGCGCGAATGCCCCGGAACTCCCAATCACCGCCCAGGGCGGTAGACAAGACCTCTTCCGTCTCGGTCGGCTGTGCCCCCACTTCCCTCGAAATGGGTCGGTCGCCGGCGATGACGGGGTTGGTCAGGGCGCCCAGGCCTTCCACCTCGACTGTAACCAGGTCTCCCGGTTGCACTGGACGTGATCCCGCTGGAGTACCGCTGAGGATGACGTCGCCGGGAAGCAGTGTGATGGTCCTGGCGATGTCGGCCACCAGGTAGTGCATGTCCCATTTCATCTCATCGGTCGAGGCTTCCTGTCTCACGATCCCGTTGACGAGGGTTCTGATTCGCTTGTCATGAAAGTCCCATCCGGTGACGAGACCGGGCCCGAGAGGGCAGAGGGTGTCGGACCCCTTCACCCTGAGCATGGAACCGGCATCGGTGTCCCGGAAGTCGTGCAGCCCGAAATCGTTGGCGATGGTGTAACCGGAGATGTAATCGGCCGCCTCGCGTCGGCTGACGTTCTTGCATTCCCTGCCGACGACGATGGCGATCTCACCCTCGTAGTTGAGGTATTTGCATCCAGGGGGCCGAATCACTGACCCGCCATGAGAGTTGAGCGCCGTGGTCGGTTTCTGGAAGTAGGTGGGCGCCGCGGGGAGTTTGGTCATGAACTCGTCAACCCGGCTCTGGTAGTTCAGGTGGACCGCGATGATCTTGGTCGGCTCCACCGGCGGTAGGTGGGTGACATCCTCCGGAGGGAGCTCGCCTCCGTCGTGGGCTACCAGGATCCCGTCCCTGTAGGTGACCTCGACGGGGTGTCCGTCGATCAGGATCCTTCTGGTTTCACTCATCGGACCACGGTAATCGGGTGGCCGCGAGGCAGGCCGGCAGCCGGCCTAGCCTCTGCACGATGGAAACCTGGGATGCAATCACCTCGCGGCGAAATGTGCGGGTATACACCGACGAGCCCATCGCCGCGGCAGATCTCGAGAGAATCCTGGAGTCAGGTCGACGGACACCTTCGTCGCGAAACGAGCAACGTTGGGACTTCATCGTGGTCACCGACCCGGATCAACTCGAGGCCCTTTCCCACGTCTGGCGCGGGGCCCGTCATGTGCCAGGCTCGGCCGCCACCATCGCCTTGATCGCCCCTGATGTCACCGAGCAGACAACCCGTGAGTCGATCCAATACGATCTCGGTCAGGTGACGATGAGCATCGCGCTCGCTGCGGCGGACCTCGGAATCGGCTCCGGGCACTCGTCGGTTCACGATCAGGTGGTGGCGAGAGAAGTCCTCGGTTTTCCCGACGGCTACTTCTGTGCCTGGTTGATGGCGCTCGGTTATCCGGCAGATCGGGTGTTGAAGCCGATCCGTCATCCGGCGAGAAGAGCTCTCACCGATGTGGTCCATTGGGGCCGGTGGTAATTCATTCGGGCACCGGTTTCTCAATCCTTTCCAGATACTCGGCTTGTAGCGTCATTCTTGTCGGTGGCGGTTTATAGGTTGGGGTCATGGAGTGGAGAGAGGTCTCCAACGCATGAGCAACGCCGCTCTGGATCGGGCGGCGCGGAGGGTTCATCCACCGACCACGGGAGATGAGAGATCTGCGTGGGAATCGCGTTCGCTGTTCATCCAGCGAACCCTCGACGGTGTCCGGGGTCGATTGACCGCGCATCTTCCCGGAGAATCTTTGGACGTT
>JBFHXF010000011.1:0-37506 GCA_041599115.1 Acidimicrobiia bacterium | reverse complement strand
TCGTCTTGAAGACCCCGCCGGCGCCGGCAATGTCCTCTCCCAGCATGACGAGGTTCGGATCGCGTCGCATCTCCTGGGCGATACCGCGGGCCACAGCATCGCGATAACTCAGTTCCGCCATTCGGATCCTCCGCTTGCCCACAGGTCCTCGTATATGGACTCACTCGAGGGAACCTGCCCCGACTTGGCGAACTCCGTTGCCTCCTCGACCCGTCGGGCGGCATCCTGAGAAATGCCGGTCAATCGGGCCTCTTCCACCCCTAGCCGTAACAGGCGCTGGTGATACATCGGCAGCGGGTCACGGGCCAGCCACGCCTCGAGTTCTTCTGCAGGCCGATACTTGCCGGGATCCGCCCGGCTGTGGCCCCCGTGGCGATAGGTCACCGCCTCCACCAGCGACGGGCCCTCGCCGTGGCGCGCACCGTTGATTGCCGTGGACGCGACCTGTAAGACGGCGTCTGCGTCATTGCCGTCGACGACGATTCGTTCCAGCCCGTAGGCCGAAGCACGGTCGGCCGCAGGATGGGGGACCGCCGTGACCAGGTCGATCGGGGTGTACTCCATATAGAGATTGTTCTCGCAGACGAACACGACCGGCAGATTCCATATGACCGCGAAGTTGAGGGCTTCGTGGAAGGCGCCGATGTTGGTCGTCCCGTCACCGAAGAATGCCACAGCGACCTGATCGGTTCCTCGCATCTGCGCCGACCACGCCGCCCCGTTGGCGATGCACAGGTGGGCGCCGATGATGGCGTATGAGCCCATCATCCCGTGTTCGACGGAGGTGAGGTGCATCGACCCTCCTTTGCCTCCCAGTATCCCGTTCTCGCGACCGAGGAGCTCGGCCAGGACCGGTCCGAGGGCAGCGCCCCTGGCAAGGGTGTGGGCGTGGCCGCGATAGGTGGCAAAGGTGTAGTCGTCCCGACGCATCGCGGCGGCAAACCCGGTGGCGATGGCTTCCATCCCCAGAGACAAGTGGCTGGTGCCTTTGACCAGGTTCTGGAGGAACATGTCGTAGGCCCGCTTTTCGAACTGGCGGAGCACTTGTTGGAGCCCATACATCTCGACCCGCTTCTCCAGTGGGATATCCAGGTTTTCGTTGTCGGTGTCGAGAGGTGACGGAGTACGAGCGGGTCGCCTCGAATAGTCGTAGAGGCCCTCGTCGTAGGCTTCAGTACTCATTGGCCACCATCAGGTCCTCGCACGGGAACAGGGTGATGATCCGGGGCCCGTCGGACGTGACCACCACCTCCTCCTCGATACGCGCCGCCGATCGACCGTCGCTGGCCGGCGCGTAGGTCTCCAGGGCGAACAACATCCCTTCTTTGATCTCTATGGGATCATCGAGGGAGTTGAGGCGGCTGATTATCGGCCGTTCGTGAAGACCGACACCCACCCCGTGACCGAATTGGAGCCCGAAGGCATCCATCTCGTCCTCGAATCCGAACTCGTGGGCCTCCGGCCACACTCGGGCAATCTCATCGGTGGTGGTGCCGACCTTCACCAGGTCGATTGCTGCGTCCATCCACTCTCGGGCTTGTTTGAACGCATCGCGGTGTGCCTGTGAAGCACGTCCGACGGCGAAGGTGCGGTAATAACAGGTCCGGTAGCCGTTGAACACATGGATGATGTCGAAATAGGCCTGATCGCCAGGTCGGATGAGGCGGTCGGAAAAGACATGGGGGTGTGGGCTGCAGCGTTCGCCCGCGATCGAATTCACTGCTTCCACGAACTCGGATCCCATCTCGAATAGTCGCTTGTGTGCGAGGGCCACGATGTCGGATTCCCTTATGCCCGGCTTGAGAGCCTCGAAGATATCCTGATAGACCCCGTCCACCATGGCGCATGCCTGGGTGAGAAGCATTATCTCGTCCCGACTCTTGATCTCGCGGGCCAGCATCATCGTCTGCTGGGCGTCGCGCACGTCGAGACCGGCGCTTTGGAGTTGCAGGAGGAACATGGCCTCCGCCACGTCGACACCGATCGGCATCCCGGCCACGCCTTCCTCTCTCAAGACGCCCTTCAGTTCGTCGACAGCCCTTGCCGGCAATCCGCCGGTCGGGGCGATGGCTCCCTGCAGCCCCAGGTTCCCGGCTCGGGAGCTGTCGTGGTCGAAAAGGGAAGGCAGTTGGAGTCGGTGTGCCTTTGCTGCCGATCCGAAGTCCCATATGTACGGTCCTCCGCCGCGGGTCACCAGGGCATAGCGCTCCGTCTTGTTGAAAGCCCAGTAGCCGATGTTCGTTGAGGTGGCGTATCTGATGTTCGACGTCTCGAACAGGAGGACCGCCCCCAGTTCGGTCTTGTCGAGTTGCTCTCTGATCCGGGAAATCCGATGATGATGGAGGCGTTCGAAATTGACACGTTCCTCCCAATCGACGGCCATGACCCCAGGTGACGGAGTCGTGGCCACGGGGAACTCGCGCATGTCGTCCTCTCTGGGGCTCATCCGCAATCGTTTGTAGCTGTGGGTGGCAGGACTGTCAACCTTGACTGGCTCGCTCGCTAGGCGTCGTATCCTGCCCCTGGTTGCCGGAGGAGTCGAAGGTGCAGGATTGTGACGTTGTGGTGGTTGGTGGCGGGATCGTCGGACTCGCCTTCGCGACGGCTATCACCACCCGTCTACCGGGACTGACCCTGACGGTCATCGACAAGGAGCCCGGCGTCGGAACGCATCAGACGGCTCACAACAGTGGGGTACTCCACTCGGGGCTGTACTACCGACCGGGCTCGCTGAAGGCGGTGCTGTGTGTGAAAGGCAGGGACCGGATGGCGGCTTACTGCAAGGAGGAAAGGCTTCCCATGAGAATCGGCGGAAAGCTCGTCGTGGCCACCTCCGAAGACGAGAGTGAGAGTCTGCGCCGCCTTTACCAACGAGGGCTGGCAAACGGCGTTCCGGGTCTGCGGATGCTCCGGAGCGAGGAGATGGGGGAGTTCGAGCCGCACGCGGCCGGGGTGGCCGCTCTGCATGTCCCCGGGACGGGGGTCGTCGACTTCGGCGCGGTGGCGCGCCGTCTCGCAGCCACGTTGCCTGGTGATCTGATCCTCGGGTCTCCAGTGATTAGCGTTGAGAACACACCGGGAAGGGTGATCGTCTCCACCGGCGAGAGGTCTGTTCGTGGCAAGGTGTTGGTCAATTGCGCCGGGCTCCACTCCGATCGTGTTGCGAGGATCAGCGGAGTCGACCCGCCAGTTCGGATCGTTCCGTTCAGGGGCGAGTACTACCAACTGGCGGCAGCCGTGGACCACCTGGTCCAAGCCCTGGTATATCCGGTGCCCGATCCACGATTCCCTTTCCTCGGAGTGCACTTCACCCGGCGGATCGACGGTTCGGTTGAAATCGGCCCAAACGCCGTCCTCGCGTTGGGTCGCGAGCACTATCGGGGGTCGCCAATCAACCTTGGTGACATCTTCGAGACACTCAGGTATTCGGGATTCTGGAGAATGGCTGGGAAATACTGGAGGACGGGTGCCTCAGAGATGCTGAGGTCGGCGGTTCGCCGATCGTACGCCCGTGCAGCCCGTCGGCTCGTTCCAGAGATCCGCGCCGAGCACTTGAAGCCGGGTGGTGCCGGTGTCAGAGCTCAAGCAGTTGCCCGGGACGGCACGGTCGTCGATGATTTCTCCGTCGTTGCCACCGACACCGCGGTCCATGTCCTCAATGCCCCCTCCCCTGCGGCGACTGCATCCTTCGCAATAGGGGCCCATGTGTCCAATCTGGTGGAGGGACTTCTCAAGGCCTGAGGCTCAGGAGAACAGACGCATCGCGTTGCCACCCAGCACTGCTTCCCTCTGGCCGGCTGACAATCCCGGGGTGGACCGCACCAGGTTGACCGGGTCGTGGTCGCCCATCTCGAAGGGGTAATCGGTGCCGAGGAGCACCCGGTCCGCTCCCAGGTAAGACACGATGAAAGAGAGCACCTCGGGCTCGTGGACAACAGTGTCGACATACAAGGACTTGAGAACGTCGCTCGGCTTGCGGGCGAGGTGCCGTGCGGTGACAGCTGGCTTGGCGTGAAACCCTCGATCCATGCGTCCGATTTGAAACGGGGCGAACCCTCCACCATGGACGACGCAGACACGAAGGTCGGGGAATCTGTCGAAGACTCCCGAGAAAATGAGTCCGGCAATCGCGATCGTGGACTCTGCCGGGCGCCCAACCATGTTGTCGAGGAGGTACCTGTTCAGGTCCACCCCGGTCAATGGCCTCATCGGGTGCAGCAGGATCAGGGCGCTCGCGGCGACTGCTGATTCCCAGATCGGCTCGAGGTCGATCTGATCGAGCCAGACGCCGTCGACGGTTGTGGCTATTTGCACACCGACCATTCCCAGGTCACCCATCACCCGTTCCAACTCGGCCGCCGCTGCGGGCGGGTCCTGGAGGGGAATCGTCCCCATCGCCCTGAAGCGGTCGGTGTTGCTGGCCGCCTCCGCGGCCAGACTGTCGTTGTACGCCTTGGCGTACTCGGTTGCCCGCCCTGGGTCGAGCTCATATGCCGTAAGGTCGGCCCAGCTCGACAGGACCTGGACATCGACGCCCATTCTGTCCATCGCCGCAATTCGGGTTGCTACGTCGGTGAGATCGCGGCGAAGGGGAGCCGTGGTAACCCTGCCGGCGATCTCCACGGCACGTCCACCGCCGTTTTCGATGATCCGCACACCCGGATCGGCCCCACCCCGATCGATCCAGCGGAGCAGCTCCTCGGGAATGCAATGAGCATGGACGTCGACGATCATCGCTGCGAGGTTATGCGATCGTCGAGCAGGTCCGCAATCGTTTGCGGGGGATGATGGGCGGGGGTAGCTTCGCGCTGATGGAACATTGCGCCGAGTTAGGCGTTTCCCGGACGGTCAGACAGGGCCTGAGCCGTGTCCGCATTCGTCGAGATGCCCATCGCTCTCCGATGTCGGCCTCGACGTCCACGCTTCTCGGGCCGCAGCCCGTCCCGGTACGGCGGTGAGTCGGCGGGTAGAGGATCGTCGGCTGGTCACCGGCCAGGGGTCATACGTGGCGGACCTCTGCGACGAGGACACCTTGCACTGCTGGTTTGTGCGGAGCCCGATTGCCCACGGGATAGTGAAAGGTGTGGACTTCGTGGCCGCTGCCGCGATGCCCGGAGTGGTGGGAGTGTGGGGCGCCGCCGAATTGGACCTAGCTGATATTCCAGCAAGCAGCGGCGCCGGCGCTACTCAGGTCGCAATGTCACGACCGCCGCTGGCGCGAAAAGGGGTGCGCTACGTGGGTGAGCCGATCGCTGTGGTGGCGGCTACGAATCCGGCGGCCGGCGAGGACGCTGCCGAAGCAGTCTGGGTCGAGTTCGATGATCTGCCGGTCGTGATGACGGCGGCGGACGCGCTGGCAGGGGAGCGCCTTCTCTTCCCGGACGCGGGCACCAACGTCGTCGCGCACAGTGTGCTCGAGCACGGCGAGGAGATGTCCTCACCACCCGAGGTTTCCGTCACCGTCGAAGTGGCCAGTCCCAGGCTCGCTCCCGTGCCCATAGAGCCACTGGCGATCCTGGCTGCACCCGACGGGAAAGGGGTGCGGGCTTGGTGCAGCCATCAGGCACCCCACCGGCTCCGGAACCAGCTCGCCTCTCTCCTGTCCATACCCGTCGAGACGGTGAGGGTCACGGTGCCGGACGTGGGTGGTGCCTTTGGTATGAAGGGAATGCTCTACCCCGAGTATTTGGTTGTCGCCAAACTGGCGATGGCCACGGGTCGACGGGTGGCATGGATCCAGACCCGCCGCGAGCAGTTCATTGGCGGCACACACGGGAGATCCCAGCACCACCGGGTCACTCTCGAAGGCGATGGCGACGGTCGTCTGCGTCGGGCCCGGATCGAGATCGTCGCCGACACCGGCGCCTACCCGCACAACGGGTCACAGATACCTCTCTTCACGAGGCTGGTGGCCCCGGGTCTCTACCTGATTCCCCGACTCGAGGTCACCACCTCGACCGTGGTGACCAATAGGGCACCCACCGGCTCATACCGGGGCGCCGGACGCCCCGAGGCGGCCCTCGCCATAGAGCGTGGAATGGATGCCTTTGCCCGTGCGGCCGGAAGAGACCCGTTTGAGGTCAGACTCTTGAATCTCATACAGCCCGGGGCTCTGCCTCATCGGTCTCCTACCGGCGCCCTCTATGACTCGGGCGACTATCCCGAAGCGCTGCGAAGGGCCATGCACCTTCTCGATCTGGACCATTGGCGAGAGGAGCAGACTAAGAGGCGAATCGAGTCGGCAAGCGATCTGATCGGGATCGGCGTCGGAGCCTTCGTGGAGCGGGCGGGTGGTGCCGTTGCCTCATCCGAATATGCCATGGTCGAGGTGTCTCCGGAGGCAGAGAAAATCGTCGTGCGTACCGGCTCAACCGATTCCGGCCAGGGCCACGCGACGGTTTGGCGTCAACTCATATGTGAGCTCTTCGGTGTCGAAGGTGTCGAGGTGATATCCGGGGACACGTCCGAGGTCGCGGCGGGTGTGGGCTCGTTCGCCTCTCGATCGGCGCAGGTCGGGGCTTCGGCCGCAGTCCGGGTCGGCAGAGCCGTGCTGGCTGAGGCGCGTCAACGGGCCGCAGAAAAACTGGAGGCGAGCCCCGACGATCTCGTATACGAGGCGGGGGTGTTCCGGGTAGTCGGATCGCCCGGACCTGAGACGAGTCTGTGGGAGCTGGCCTTCGAGGAGGATCTCCGTGAGGAGGAGATGTATTCCCCGGGCGCCCAGACTTTTCCTTATGGGGTCCACGCAGCAGTGGTCGAAGTCTCAACCGAGACCGGGAAGGTGGACGTTCTGCAGATCGTGGCCGTCGATGACTGCGGAAAGGTGCTCAATCCGATGATTGTCGCCGGCCAGATGCAAGGTTCGCTGGCACAGGGCCTCGGCCAGGCACTTTTCGAAGAGGTTCGATACGACGAATCCGGCCAGCTGCTGACCAGCACTCTGGTCGACTATCTGCTTCCGACGGCTTCTGAGGTGCCTCCTATCATTGCCGACCGCCTGGAGCACCCGGCCCCTTCCAACCCACTGGGGGTGAAGGGAGCCGGGGAGGCAGGTTGCATCGGGCTGCCTCCGGCCATCCTCAATGCCGTGATTGACGCGCTGGCGCCTTTAGGCGTGACCGACCTGCAGTTCCCCCTGCGCCCCTCCCGGGTATGGGAGGCGCTCAACTCCGTTGGCCGGGCACCGGGCGTGTCATCTCGATGACCGCACCGAGACCTGTCAATCCAGGTGCCAGAGCCCCCGGGGCGACCGCTGGAGTGTCTCCACCCCGGAAGTGGTGACGGCCACCAGCCCTCCCGTCTGCACTCCCGCCTTAGAGTCGATCGTGGTCACATTGGGCTGAACGACGACGGTCATCCCGGCCTGGAAAACTGTGTCCGGCTCCGGCCCACCCATACGGAGGCTCCTCCCGATGACCGGATCGAGATAGCCCCCACCGAACCCATGCACCAGATCGTCGTAAATGGTGAAGCCGGCGTCCCCGATGAGCCCCGCCGCCTCCACCACGTCGCGGGAAGTCGCCCCGTCTCTGATGACGGCGCACACTGCGTCGAAGGCGGCCTCGGCGACGTCGTGGAGCTCGCGGTACAGGGTGGTGGGCTCGGACGAGACCGTCATCGTCCGAAGCACCTGACCGGGGTACCCCCACCACGACGCGCTGATCTCGGTTGTGAGCGCGTCTCCAGGCTGCAGCTTCCTGGTTGACGGCCACTGTGAAGGGACGCATCTGTCCGGCGCCTCCATGCTGGTCACCCCGAAATAGTGGATGTGGTTGGTCCCGCCTTCGGGCAGGTAGGCGGCTTCGACTATGGCGCCGAGCTCTCGCTCGTCGGTCCCGGGGTGGGCATGAGTTCTGATGGCCATGATCGCTCTGTCGGATAGTTCGGATCCCCGTCTCATCCATTCCATCTCCTCGGATGATTTGACGAGGCGGAGCCGGGTATAGGTCGAGTCGAGGTCGACGGTGGCCTGGAAGCCGGCTTCCACGCGGGCGTGGTCCTTGTAGCCCATGGGGCCGATCAGGCCGACCCGACCTCCCCCGCGTCGTGACACCTCTTCGATCACGGATTGGATCGTCGAGGCCCCTCCCCAGCTCACATCGCATTCGGAAGCCAGTCGCTCGGCGTTGGGGACATGGTTGTAGAACTGTAAGAAGAGGGCATCCCGCTCGTCACGAGTCCTGACCAGCGCCGCCTCCCGGGTCACCGGCCAACCGGTCATCCACTGGACGGCTGTGCCCGAGCGATTGGAGCCATAGACAATCAGGTGATCGATCTGATGTTCCGACATCGCCACCTCGACGCGTCGCCTGCGGAGGGTCATTTCGGCTTGTGAGAACACCGGGTATTCATCAGGCTGAAGGTTGGTCACGGCTCCATTATCCATCCGATTGACGCTCGGTGGTGAACCTGTCACAATCGATTGCAGGCTGGGATCGTCGAAACCAGCTCGACATGGGCTCAGGAGGAAATATGCGAAGGCGAACAACACCGTTCCTGACCGTGGTGGCAGTTCTCGCGATGCTGGCGGCGGCTTGTAGCCCCGCCGCTACGACCACGACCACCGGCCAGGCAACCACCACTACAGGCCAGACAACCAACACGACCGCCGCGCCGGTGGCCACGACTACCACCGAGCAGCAGGCACCGATAAAGATCGGAGCGTCCCTGCCGCTGACCGGAAGGTTCTCGGAACCGGGGTCGGCGGCCAAGCAGGGCTATGAGGTCTGGGCGGCCATGCTCAACGAGGCCGGGGGACTCCTGGGCAGGCAAGTGGAGTTGACGATCGTCGACAACGCCAGCGACCAGGACACCGCAGTCGCCGACTATGAGAAGCTGATCACCGTCGACAAGGTGGATCTGGTGGTAGGGCCCTTCTCCAGCTTCCTGGTGATCCCCACCTCCGAGGTGGCTGCCCGTTACGGGTACGCCTTCGTTGAGCCGGCCGGTGGTGCACCCGATGTGTTCAACCGTGGCCTCACCAACCTGTTCTTTGCCCAACCCGCACGAGGCGCCCGACAGGCCGATCCCCTGGCGGAGTACATCGGAAGCATTTCGGCCGATCAACGACCGAAGACCTTTGCGATTGTGAGTCAGGACGATCCCTTCACCCTGGGCGTCATGGATCGCGCCAAGGAGCTTCTCGAATCAGGTGGGCTCACCGAGGTCTTCCATGAGGTGTACGCACCGGAGACCACCGACTTCTCGGCCCTCGCCATTCAGGTAGCCGACCTCGACCCCGACTTGATCATCGGCGGGACGGTCCTGGAAGACTCGATTGGCCAGATCCGGGCCTATCAGGATGCCGGATATCAGCCGAGAGCCGCCTACTTCACGACGGGCCCGTCCCTTCCCGGACCCTTCCGGGAGGCGCTGGGGGACAAGACCGAGGGCATTCTCGCTTCGATCTCCTGGTTCCCCGAGGCTGCGACCAACCAGAACGCCGAGTTCGTCGCCAAGTTCGTCGAGATGTTCGGCGGATCAGCCGGTGACGTCCCCGAGGACGCCGCCAACGCCTTCACCGTTGGTCAAGTGCTGGAGCAGGCTGCCGTCAATATCGGCTCGGTCGATAACGCGGCATTGATCGAGGAGCTTCACAAGGGCACCTACGACACGATCGTCGGCCCGTTGAGCTTCGACGAAGTCGGGGCGCCGCAGGGCAGCTTCATGCTGCTGCAGTGGCAGGGTGACACCTTCCGGATCGTGGGACCGGGCGACCGTGCGGAGGTGGAACCGATATACCCCAAACCCGCTTGGTGATATCGAGGAATCAAAGCAAAGTAAGACAAACAAGAAGCAGCTGAGAGTTCGGAGATCTGACGCCGTCCGCCAAAGTGCTTGTGCAGGTCCTGCTCACGGGTGTCCTCACCGGTGGGGTGTACGCACTGATGGTCTCCGGGCTCTCGCTCATCTTCGGTGTCATGAGGGTGATCAATATCGCCCACGGCGCGTTCCTGGTTCTGGGGGCGTATCTCTCCTATTGGTTGTTCACCTTGGCGGGTGTCGACCCGATCCTCTCGATCCTGGTAATTGCGCCTCTGTTCTACTTGGTCGGAGTGGGTGTTCAGCGTGGGCTCATCTCACGGGTCGGCGGTGACGCCGGATTCGTGGTGTTGCTGACCATCGCTGTGGCCGTTTCCTTGGAGGGGATCATGGGGGCGTTGTGGCAATCGACGGTACGAACGGTTCGCACCGATTACACCTCGACGGTTCTGTCCTTCACCGTGGGCACCATGCCGCTTCGGGTGCCTCTGGTTCGGTTGGGGGGTTTTGCAGCCTCACTGTTGATTCTGGCGGCTCTGTATCTTGTTTTGACCAGGACCAGGCTCGGAAGGGCAATTCGGGCGACTATCCAGAATCCGGAAGCCGCTCAATTGGTCGGTGTCAACATTGCCAAGGTCAAGGCCACTACTTTCGGGATCGGGCTGGCCACCGTCGCCGCAGGAGGTGCGATGTTCAGCTTGATCTTCAGCTTCAATGCAGGCAGTCATGTGGAATGGATCTCAAAAATGCTGTCGATCATCGTGCTCGGGGGGTTGGGCAGCTTGCCTGGAGCATTGATCGCAGCCCTGCTGTTGGGGGCGGTGGAGAACCTGTCGGCGGTGGTGATGACGTCCTATATCTCGCCGATCGTCTTCTATCTAATACTCTTCTTGGTTCTTGTGTTCAGACCGCAAGGATTGCTTGGCACAAGGCTGCGGAAGAGTTGAGATGACGTTTCCGAAGGTATCGAGACTGTGGTTCGGGCTCGGCCTCATTGTCCTCCTGGCCCTTCCCTGGTTGTTCAGAAACCCTTATTACCACCTGCTTGGCTTCAATCTCTGGCTGCTGGTGGTCACGGCGAGCGCGTGGAACATGTTGTCGGGGTACACCGGCTATAAATCGCTCGGTCATTCCGCCTTCTTTGGGCTGGGGGCATACCTCGTCGCCATTACGGCGGCCCGCTACGGATGGAACCCGTTGTGGAGCGCTCCGGTTCTCGGTCTTGGTGTGGGAGTCATCGCCTTGTTGGTCGGCTGGGTGTTGCTGCGGGCCGATGGCTCGGCGTTTGTCATAGCTTCGATCGCGGTCCTGCTCATATTCCGGCTTCTCGCCCTGAACCTGCGCGGGTTGACCAGCGGCGCCCCCGGCCTCAGCCAGCCGCTCCCACCGTGGTCTCCACAGTTTTCCCGAATGCCCTTCTACTACTACATGCTGGGACTGGCCATCATCACGGTCGGCGTGTCGGGCTTCATCCGCAGAACCCGCTTCGGACTCGGCCTCTTCGCCATTCGCGATGACGAAGGCAAAGCGGCCAGTGTCGGCGTTGCCACCAATCTCTACAAGGTCCTGGCGTTCGGGATATCGGCCTATTTCATGGGTGTCGCCGGGGGCATCTGGTCGTATTTTCAGGGTCACATCAGCCCGATATTCACATTTGACATTCTCAACGACGTCGACATGGTCATTGCCAGCATGCTCGGTGGGTTGGGAACCCTCTGGGGGCCGGTTTTGGGGGCTTTCATAATCGTTCCTGCGCGTGACCTGATCCTGTTCCGGTTTGGTGAGAGCCAGATCCACCTTGCGGTGTTCGGAGTTCTCATGATTCTGATCATCGTCTTACTCCCGAATGGGATCATCACGACCTACCGCAACCGGCGCAGACGGCGCGCCGGGCGAACTTCGGCTTTCGCTGGGGCAAGGACGGCGGCGGAAATGACAGAAGCGGCCCAAAAGGCGGATCAATCCGGTCCAGAGAAGCCGGTCAGATGAGCCTTCTCCTGGAGACCGTGGACCTTCACAAGTCGTTTGGCGGCATTACGGCCGTGGATGGGGCGACCATAGATGTCGAAACCGGGAGCATCACCGGGCTGATAGGCCCGAATGGTTCGGGGAAGACGACACTGTTCAACCTCATCACCGGAGTGTTCACTCCCGACGCCGGAGATGTGTTCTTTGCCGGGAAAAAGGTGACTGCTGCGCGTGCGGACAAGCTGTGCCATATGGGGTTGGCGCGCACTTTTCAGATCACGCGGCTGTTCTGGAATCGCAGTGTTCTAGAGAACATGATGGTCCCGGTGCCGCACGTGGGTCTTCGTTCGTTGTTTGGACCAGGGATGCGGTCCGAGGAGGAGGGCAGGGCGATGGCTTTGCTGGAGCGCGTCGGCCTGGATCATCTCCACGACCAGCCGGCAAAGGAATTGTCTTTCGGGCAGCAGAAGCTGCTCGAGCTGGCAGCGGTGCTCATGTCCAATCCCTCCCTCGTCTTGTTGGACGAGCCGGCTGGCGGAGTCAACCCGACGATGATCGGTTTCATCATGGAGCTGGTACGCGCTCTGCACCAGGAAGGAGTCACATTCCTGATTGTCGAGCACAACATGCCGATGGTCATGGAACTCTGTGACCGGGTCTTGGTCCTAGATGTCGGCGTCAGGATCGCCGACGGCACGCCGGCCGCCATTCAATCGAACCCTCGTGTTCTCGATGCGTACCTCGGCCAATGACAGATCTGCTCGTGTTCCAGGACGTGATAGCGGGCTATTTGAAAAGCGTGCCCGTGCTGCAAGGGATGACGTTGCGAGTGGCCGCGGGGGAGATCGTTTGCCTGATCGGCCCGAACGGTGCCGGCAAAAGCACGGTACTGCGCACCGTGTCGGGTCTGCTCACGCCCACCGGGGGGCGGGTGATGTTCGACGGGGAGGACATCGGGGGTCTCCGGGCCGACCTGGTGCTTCGCAAAGGGATTTCCCACGTGCCCCAGGGTCACACGGGATTTCCTGACATGACCGTGGATGAGAACCTGATCATGGGAGGTTTCTCGCTTGAAAACAACGATGAGGTTCGTGCCCGCCTGGATGAGATCTACGAGATGTTTCCTCTATTTGTCGAGCGGCGCAGGCAGAAAGCCGGCAACATGTCGGGTGGTCAACAGAAGCTTCTCGAGATCGGACGGGGTCTGATGGTGCGCCCCCGTCTGATGCTGCTCGACGAGCCTTCTCTCGGATTGTCTCCGAAGAACGCCAAGCTCGTGTTCGACACCGTGCGAGCCCTTCCTCAATCCGGGGTCACTGTTCTCATGGTGGAGCAGAATGCGAGAAGCGGCCTGCAATGCTCCGATCGCGGTTATGTTCTCGAACTCGGCCAAGCCCGCATGGAGCGTCCAGCCCCCGACCTTCTCGACGATCCCGACGTCGGCCGTCTCTACTTAGGAGGAGGGCTGGGAAGGGGCAACGGCCGTTGAGATCCCCATTCTGCCGAACATGAGCGGTATCGTCTTCGCCATTTCGGCAGGCGTCTCCTTCGGCGTGTTTCAGGCTGTGAACCGTCGCCTGAACCAGATGGCCGATGTATTTCGGGTGACATTTGCATTGTTGGTGGTGGCCGCCGCGGCGTTGGGCGTGGTGACGGCGTCGAGCTCGGCCGCGACGGAGGTGAGCCGGGCCCCGTTGAGGTCGCTCCTGTTCTTTGCGGGCGCCGGCGTGGTGCATTTCTTCTTCGGCTGGACTTTTCTCGGGCTGAGCCAGCAGCGGATAGGTGCCGGCAAGACGGGTGTGGTCATTGCAGCGACCCCTCTGATCGGGGCGATCCTGGCATCCCTTGTACTCGGAGAGTCATTACCGATAGTCACCGGAATCGGGGTTTTACTCGTGGTCGGCGGTGTGATGACCCTCTCCTCAGGCAACTCGGATTCTCTGGGTTGGCGCCGGGTTCCATGGTTTGGTTTGGCTGCTGCGGTGGCATGGGGCACGAGTCCGCTGCTCATCCGCTGGGGGCTCGAAGGCCTGCAGTCGCCGCTTGTGGGTGTGACCGTCGGGATGGCTGCGGCAGCGGCGTGCTACGCGGTGGCTCTTCTGACAAATCGAAACGCGCAGAGAATGCCGATCCCGGCCCGGGCTTTCGGCTGGCTCTTGCTTGCGGGTTTGATCGTGTCAATGGCCATCGCCTTCCAATGGACCGCATATGATCTCATCCCGGTGGCTCCGGCCATATCGCTAATGCAGTTGTCGACACCGGTGGTGATCCTCGTCGCTCCCCTGATCGCCGGGGTTGAGATGGAGCGACTCACCGTGCGACTCTTCGTCGGCATGGGCTCGGTGATGACCGGCTCGATCCTGGTCGTGTTGTCCAAATGAGAGGCGTCGAAGGCTGGAAGTCCGTGGAGGTGTGTGCGTGAGCGATGCGAAGATCCAGGCGGCGATCGATCACTGGGCGCCGCGCTATGTGGAGAACGGGGTGCCGATCGGCGACTTTCTCGAGGTCACCTCGTCGGTCGATTCCTGGGATGAATGGTGCGCGGCTTGGTCTTCGCGTGGAGAGATTCATGAAGCTGAAGGAGACCGGGCCGTGGCCGAGGGTCGAGGTCGATCCGCCGGCTATCACTATTCGACCGCGGCCGTGTGCTTTCACTTCGGGAAGTTCCTGTTCGTCCATGATCTCGACCAGATGCGGGTAGCGCACTCCAAGGCGGTTGCAGCCCACCGGAAGGCGCATCCTTATCTGATCCCGCCGGTAGAACGCGTCGAATTCGCATACGGGAACCATCGACTCGTGGGGAACCTGCGCAAGCCATCGGGGGTGGACCAACCGCCGGTGTTGCTGATGATTCCGGGTCTGGACTCGGCAAAAGAGGAGTTGACCTCGAATGAGTCCTGGTTCCTGGACCGGGGGATGGCTACCTTCACCATCGATGGGCCGGGACAGGGCGAGGCGGAATACGAGTTACCGATCGAGCCTCGTTACGAACTGCCGGTCAGGGCAGCGATCGACGCCCTCGAGTCGCGGTCTGACGTCGATCCCGGGCGAGTGGGCGGTTGGGGCGTCAGTTTGGGAGGCTATTACGTGGTCAGGGCGGCCGCATTCGAGCCGAGATTGAAGGCGATCATCTCTCTGTCCGGCCCGTTTCGATTTGCCGACGCCTGGGAGGGGCTGCCCTCGATGACCAAACTGGCGGTCCAGACGAGATTTCATGCCGGCAGCGTCGAGGAGGCCAGGGGCCGGCTCGAGGAGATGGATCTCACCGGCGTGGCCGGGAAGGTGACCTGTCCGGCGTACATCATGGGGGGGGATCTGGACCGGATCGTCCCGCCGGAGGGCGCTCGACGGATTGCCGCAGAGGTGTCCGGGCCGGTCAGACTCAACATGGTTCGCAATGGCAACCATGTCTCCAGCAACAAGACCTATCTGTACCGGCCAGAGAGCGCCGACTGGATGGCTGAACGGCTTGGCGCCGGATGAGCGCGAGTTTGCCATCGACGATGCGAGCGGCGGTTATCGACATTGTCGACGGACCTCTGGAGGTCCGGGAAATCCCGGTGCCGAGCCCTGGTGCGGGCGAGGTCTTGATTCGGGTGAAGTCCTGTGCGGTCGATCGCTTTGACCTGGCGATCCGCAAGGGTCATCGTGAAAGGCCGGTGCTGCCGCTGATTCTGGGGCACGAGATCTCCGGTGAGGTCGTTGCGCTCGGTCAGGGTGTGGCGGGCTGGGCAGCGGGCGACCGGATCGCTTCGACCCTCTACCTGACGTGTGGAGTTTGCCGGTGGTGTCGTCGTGGCAGAGACACCATCTGTGAGAACTTCCGTGGTCACATCGGAGTCAACAGCCCAGGTGGCTATGCCGAGTACACGGTGTTGCCCGCTAACAATCTGGTTCGGCTCCCCGATTCGATTGGCTTTCCCGCAGGGTCGATCCTCGCCAACGCCATCGGCACACCATTCCACGCTCTCGCCAAACGGATGCGCTTGTCACCAGGTGAGAGGATCATCGTGACCGGGGCGGGCGGCGGTGTCGGCCTTCATGCAGTGCAAATGGCTGTGGCCATGGGTGCTTTTGTGCTCGCGGCAGACCTCGGGGAGGCCAAGCTCGAGGCTGCATCTTCCTACGGGGCGGCACTTGCCATAGATCCGACGGTGATGGACCTGACTGAGGTCGCCATGAGTTGGACCGGAGGCACCGGAGTAGATGGAGTTCTGGAGCTGGTCGGTCCGGCCACGATGCCAGCCTGTCTGGCGGCCCTCGCCAAGGGGGGACGCATGGTGATCGTCGGATCCCACACCGGGGACGTCTGGAAGATCGATCCGGGGGCGATCTACCGGAACGAATGGGAGATACTCGGTTCACGCAACGTCACCGCGGACGAGTTGGCCACGGTGGTTGCCCTGGTGGCCGAGGGTCGGATCAGCCCGGTGGTGGCGGAGACTCATCCACTCGAAGATGCCGAGGTGTTGCATGAGCGGGTCCGGTCGGGGACGGTTATCGGCCGCGACGTGCTCATCCCTTAGGAGGGCAAATGCGCTATTCGTTCAAGGTCTGGCCCCAGCAAGCAGAATGGTCGGTGCTTCGGGATATCTGGATAGCGGCCGACCGTGATGGGTTTTGGGATGCGACCTGGCTCAACGATCATTTCTACCCGCCAAAGGCACCCAGCCACCTGCCCATTCTCGAGGCGTGGAGCCTGCTGGCAGCTCTTGCTGAGTGCACCCAGAGAATTCGTTTCGGAACGATGGTGTCAGCCAACACGTTTCGACATCCGGCTCTGCTGGCCAAACAGGCCACAACCGTGGATCACATATCGGGCGGACGTCTCGAGATCGGAATCGGGACCGGATGGCACCAGGGCGAGCATCTTGCATATGGCGTCGAGCTGCCTTCGGTCCGAGAGCGATTCGAACGGCTGGAGGAGACCCTTGTCGTTCTGGATGGTCTGATGACTCAGGAGGTCTTCAGCTTCGAGGGCGCCCATCACAGTATTCGGGAGGCGCATTTTGAACCCAAGCCGATTCAGAAACCGCGTCCGCCTCTCGTGGTCGGAGGTGGTGGTTGGAATCGGACGTTGCCGCTGGCAGTGAAGTGTGCCGACCAGTGGAATTTCCCGGATTTCGACTCGGATCTAGAAGCTTTTCGCCGCCGCGTCGAGCGAGTCGACCAACTCTGCGAAGAAGCCGGGCGAGACAAGAAGACATTGGAGATTTCGGCTCAGTTCCGATTCACCGGAGACCTCGTGGAGACCGTCGACCGGGTGGCGGCCTACCGTGAGACCGGAGCGGACCACGTCATAGTCAGCTTCACCCCTCCGGCAGATCCATCGTTGCCGCCCGCCGTTGCAAACGTCCTCGCAGGAGCCGTCTGACTCGATGCCGGTCACAGTTGGAGGCTGATGAGCGCCACGCCGGAGACCACCAGGATGACGCTTCCCACCACATTGCGGTCGATCCTCTCGTCCCCCCTGAGCAATAGATAGCTCATTGCGATCGTCCACAGACCCTGAGTGCTCTGGAGAATTCCGACGACCCACGCCGGCAGATAGGAGAAGGCAGTGAATTGGCAGAGCAAGGCAGCGCTCGTGGCCACGCCGGCACCGACAAACCACCAAGGAACATTGCGAAGATTCACCCGGGCTACATCGCTGGTCCGACCCCTGGCCATGTCGATGGCCACAATCAGAGCGAAGGCGGACGCCGCGCCGAGCAGCGCTCCAATGACTGAGCTGGGATAACGCTCCAATCCCCATTTCCGGACGACAAACGCCGTTCCAAAGAAAGTCGGGGCTGCCGCGGCCACCAGATAGTGGGTGAGCGGCGTTGCCCCGCCATCCATCTCGGCGGTGGAGCCTCCGGTTCGTCCTTTCACGAGCCAGAGGAGACCCGTGATGACAATCATGCCACCGAGGCCTTCCAGTACGGTCAGGCGCTCCTGGAGGACGATCCAACCGGTGATGGCGGCTACCGCCGGCGTGCCCGTGATGAAGGCGTTGGCCCTGCTTGGCCCAATCAGCCTGACGGCCCTGAGGTTGAAGAACCTACCTCCCACCGTCCCCAACATCCCACCCGCGACCAGTGCGGCGATGCCGGGAGCGTTCCAGACCGGCGCCGTCGCTGTCGATGCCACCAGCCCCAGTACCAAAGTGTTGACCAGCACGGTCATGAACATGCCATCGTCTGTTTTGCGGTGGCGCTGTCCTACCCGAACCAGGATCGTTCCGGCGGCAAAAAAGCCGCCTGCAGCCAATCCGAGGACATAACCCACTTCAGAGTCGACCTGCGAGGGCGGTCAGCATGGACTCGGCGAGGAAGTGCTCGGGCTGAGGTGCTGATGGCATGACTGGATTGTGATGTCTCCCGGAGGCACGGCGCACCGATAAGGCCCCCGGCCACCTCCTGCAAACGATTGTATCATTCTGCCCTCCGACCTCCTCGGGAGTATCCTCGCCCCACGCGGAGGAGTCGCAGTGGAAAGCCAGGTCACCTTGAAAGATGTCGCCCGGGAAGCGGGCGTCCACCCCTCGACGGCGTCGAGGGCGCTCAACGCCGAAACGCGGTCGGTGGTGAGCCAGGATACGGTCGAGCGTGTCGTGGGAGCGGCCAGACGGCTGGGCTACCGGCCCCACCCTTTGGCTCGCGGACTGCGGACCAACAAGACGATGACCGTGGGAATGGTGATTCCCGATATCGAGAACCCGCTATTCGGCCCGATCATCGCCGGCGTGGAGTCGAAGCTGGGGGAGGAGGGGTACTCCCTCCTCATCGCAGATGCCGGCCACAGCCATGAGTACACCCAGGGAGTGGTTGATTCGCTCATCGAGCGGAGGGTTGATGGACTGATACTTGCCACGGCCGCCAGGTCCGACCCTTTTATCGACAACCTGGCCACAAGAGTGGGTGCCATCGTCCTGGTCAACCGGACCACTGAAGGGATACCGCTGCCGGCGATCGTCACGGACGACCACGCCGGCATAGGAATGGCGGTCGCTCACCTCGTCGCACTGGGGCACCGGGATATCGGTCACGTGGCGGGCCCGCGGTCCCTATCGACTGGTATGGGGAGATATCAGGCCTTTATCGGATGGATGCACAGCTTCGACCTTCAAGCTTCGAGCGATGTCATCGAGGAGGCAAGTTGGTTTCAGGTGAGCCCCGGATACGAAGCGGCTGTGAAACTGCTCGCTCGCAGGCCCGATCTAACCGCGATTGTGGCGGCGAATGACCTGCTGGCCTTGGGCTGTTACCGGGCGATTCGGGAACTTGGCAAGGAAGTCGGCGGCGACGTATCGGTCACCGGATACAACGATGTTCCACTCCTCGACCTGCTCCATCCCCCTCTTACCACCGTTCGCGTTCCTTACCGCCAGATGGGCACCGAAGCGGCGAGTGCGCTGATGGCGCGCATGACCGGGACGGTTCGCACCGGTGCCCCGGTCTCGGTCCGGCTTCGGCCCGTCCTCGTGGCGCGTGGTTCCACGGCTGCGCCCCTCTGATCGAGGGTTGTTGGGTTTGATCAAGAGAGCATCGTGGTCGGTCTCGGCCGGCGTCGCCGCTGCCCTGTTCGTCGTGACCGCCGCGGCGTTCCTGCGACCGCCGTTGCTCCCAGATATTGGACGAGATTTGGGTCTGTCGGCGATCGGACTCGGAGCCCTCGGATCCTTTTTCGCGTTGGGACGTCTGGCGGCAGACTTTCCCGCAGGAAGGTCGACAGAGCGATACCGGATGGGCCCCATGATGGCCCTGGCAGCTTTTCTCGTGGGAGCGGGAAGTCTGACTTTTGGCTCGGCTTCCTCCAAATATGGCGCTTTCGTGGGTGTCTTTGTGCTCGGGATCGGCTCGGCCTGGACACTCACAACCGCTATGGCGCACTTTGCGGCCTCTCCGAAGCGCAGACGTGGTGTCGCCATGTCCGTCTTTGCCGGGTCGCTGCTAGCAGGTCAGGCGGTCGGTCCCACCATGTCGGGCCTAATAGCTGAGGCGTCAGATTGGCGTGTCGCCCTCTGGGCGGGAGCAGGGCTGGCGGGAGTCGTCATGTTGGCCTTCATCATCGTCACCAGCCGGCGAATGCCCGACGCGACGATTGTTCGATCACCGGTCCAGCCGGTGGCAGCGGAGGAAAGCCCATCCCCAAAAGTGCTGGCAGTGTTGTATCTACTTCCGGCCGTTCAGTTCTCGATTGGTGCGGCGCTGGTCCAGACCCTCATCCCGATCGTTGCAGATGGACGTTTGGGGTTGTCGGTAGGAGTAGTGGGATCAGCATTGGGATTAGGAGGGGTGGCCCGCTTCCTTGGTGCCATTCTTGCCGGCCCGGTCTCGGACAGAGTGGGGCGGAAGGCGGCACTGATTCCCGGGCTGATGATTCAGATGGCAGGGATCATGATGCTGGGTCTCGGCGCCGGGCGCTCCTGGTGGTGGGCGTCGATAATCCTGCTGGGTCTGGGGTCGGTTGGTGTGAGTGTTGGGACCACGATCCTCGCCGATGTCAGCGAAGGTGTTCGACTGGGGAGACGGCTTGGCGCCTTTCGGTTTACCGGCGATCTCGGGTTTCTCGTCGCGCCAGTGGTGGCTGGTTTCCTCTACGAGAGATGGGGCACTTTGGCCGCAGTGCTCCCTGTGCTCGCCTTGACCCTGTCGGTCACCATTGCCTCGATCATCGTCCTCCCGGAGACCTTGCCCCGTCTGCAATCGGTTGTAAGACGGCGAGGTGGGCGTTAGCGTTTGGAGCCATCAGACCAGGAGGATTGAGACGCCCCGCATCCCGTATCCGGACCTTACGGAGGTCGAAGATCCCGAGGTCGCAGCGATTCTCGAACGGGCCCGCAGGGTGGGAACACCTCGCCCGGAGAGCCAGGCCATCCGGGCCCACGTCCCGGCGGTACTGAAGGCTTTTACCCAGGCGTGGATGGATACATTTGTCGAGGGTGTCGTCCCGCACGAACTCAAAGAGCTGTGCCGGGTCTATGTCACCAAGACGGTGGACTGCGGATATTGCGCTGCCCAGCGCTCGGTGGACGCCGAATTGTCCGAAGACCACTTCGACGACTTGATGTCCTTCGAGACATCGGACCGATACACGGAGCGCGAAAAATCTGCGCTCGCCTACACCGACGCAATTGTCTGGGATGCGGGCCTGGCAACCGATGATCTTTGGGACAGGTTGGGCCAGCATTTCACTTCGCCGGAGCTTGTCGAGCTTGGTTTCTTCATCGCTCTCACCTCGGGGCAGCAGCGCTGGATCAAGACCCTGGATCTGGGCCACCGCGAGATCCTGGCCGACACCGAGGCCGGGCTGGCCACCGGCTCGAGCTGAGGTATAGCGGATTGAGCACCGAGATAGTCGACGGACCCGATCTGACCCAGCCAATAGTGAGACGAAGGAGTCTCACGGCGCTCAACCGGGCCACGATGATGACCGAGATCGATTTTGGGGAAGGCGGCGGGTATTTCGTCACCGACGAGCCCCAGGCTCATGGCGGCACGGGCGAAGGACCGACCCCGTTGCAGACGGTGCTTGCTGCGCTTTGCGGGTGCGAAGCGGTCACTTTCAATCGCACTGCCGCCGAGATGGGGTTTGACTATTCGTCCATCAGTTTCGAGGCGGAGTTCACGATTGATATCCGTGGCCGGATGGGTGTTCGCAGCGTCCGGCCACACTTTCAGACGGTGAGGGTTCAGGCGACAGTGACCACTCCAGAACCCCAGGCACGCCTGGAAGACGTGGTGACCGAGACCGAGCTTCGCTGTCCGGTGTTCAACCTCGTTACGGACGCCGGAGTCAAGACCGAGATGGTCTGGGTCCGCCAGCCGCCCGGTTCTTAGAGGTTCGGAGCCAATCGGGGTTGTTCCGTGCGATCCCGTCAGTCGAGACCGTCGGACACATTCTTGTTCTCAGGCTCGAGGGCCCGTCCGGAGGCTCGAGCCTGTTTGATCAGCAGGGAAGCGAAGTCTTCATCGCCATATCCGAGCCCTATGCCTTCGGTGATCAGCTGGTGGACCAGTGCGGCCGTGGGCAATGGGACATCCAGGTCCCGGCCGGAAGCCAGACCCAGTTCGAGGTCTTTGCGCAATAGATGCCAGGTGAACGTTGGATGGAAGTCGAGGTTCACGAGGGACGGTGTCTTGTATTTCGAGAATGTCGACCCCATCACGCTGTCATTGATGAAATCCATCAGATCGGATCTCTTGACACCGGCCGCCTCCGCCAACAGAAGGATCTCGGCCAGTGACTGCGTCACCACACCCAGCAGGATGTTGTGGCAGATCTTTACGAGTCTGGCTTCGTCTCCTTGGCCGACGTAGGTGACGCTCCGCCCGAACTCTTCAAGATAGGGCCGGGCGATCTCGAAAGCCGCGCTGGGGCCCGAAGTCACCACCGTCAGTCTTCCCGACCTGACAACCTTTGGATTCCCGCTGACCGGGGCCGCCAGGACCGAGGCCCCGCGCTCCCCGGCCCGACGCCTCAATTCGCCAGCCGTCTCCAGGTCGATTGTGGTGGAATCGATGATGACTGATGGATTGGCATCGCCTCGGGACAGCAAGCCTTCCGCTCCGAATGTGACTTCCATCACATCGCCGGGGCCGGCCACCATGGTGAAGACAATGTCCCGTTCGGCCAACTCGGCAGGGGCATCCACGATCTTGGCGCCGGCATCCGCCAGAGGTTGGGCCTTCGACTTCGTTCTGTTGTAAACCCACACATCGGCGCCGGCATCGAGCAGGCGGGAAGCCAGAGCAAATCCCATCCTGCCTGTGCCAATCCAACCGACGGTTCGGGGAAAGGGTTCGCTCGTCAAGCCAGTTTCCTCCTGTCCCCTTCGTCCGCGGTCCATCCGCCCGGCGACATTGGGGTCATTTGAACGTCCAGGCCGGTTCTGCTCGCAATCGATTGTATTGTGAGGCGGAGGCCAGTCTGTGTCAAACGCGCCGCGTTCTGCCGTTCTTGTCAGGTGGGTGGTGTGGTGTGGGTGTGAGAGACCCTTACCGAAACTAGGTTTAACCAACCGGATGAATGTGCGGCGTTTCGTTTTCGGCGGCCACCACGGTCAGCCCTTTGCCTGCGGCCTTTGCCCGGTACATGGCACGGTCCACCTCGTGCATGGCGGCATCCAGAGTGAGAGGCGGCTCTTCGAAATATGCCAGCCCCAGGCTGAAACCCGGAAGGTGGGGTTGGGCCGTCGCATTCTCCCGGAGACGGTCGACGGCGCGTTGTGCCCCCTCCCTGGTAACTCCGGGCAGGCAGAAGGCGAATTCGTCGCCGCCCATGCGGGAGGTCAGGTCGACAGATCGCATCGTTGTCAGGCATACGGCTGCCATGTCCCGGAGGACGGCGTCACCAGCCTCGTGACCTTCGGTGTCGTTGATCGTCTTGAAATCATCGAGGTCGAGGAAGGCGAACGCCACGGCTTCGCCGGTTCGGCGCGACCGGGCCAGCTCGCGCTCCGCTGCCTCGATGAAGCCACGTCGGTTGAGAAGCCCGGTGAGGGCATCCTCTCTGGCAAGGGCGGCCTCGGCCTCGAACCTGGAGGCGAGCTCGGCCAGCAACCCGGAGACGATGAGAAAATACCCCAGTCGGACGGCACCGTTCCAGACTTCCAGCAAGTGGAAGCCGTGTGACACCGAGTCGATCGCCGTCCAGATGATTGCCGAGGTCACGCCCACCCGCATTCCCAAGGAGCGCCCGAAGCGCAACGTCGCCACGGCCACGGGCAGCAGGTAGAAGATAGAAAAGGACAAGTCAGGACCGGTCAGGGCATCGAGATAGGCCACGATCCCCAGAGCAATGATGACTTCGGGAAGTGTTCGCCACGTCGGGGGTCGGGTGAGATATCGCAGGAATCGGGTGTACAAGGAAGTCCTTCGTCGGTCGCGATTCTGATCGGCATTGTCAGGCGGGCTCTGCAGCGATTTTCCAAGGAATCATCGGAGAAAGAAACCCCTTCCCAGGCTGTCGCCTGGATCTATCCAGAACTGGTTCTTCCCAGTGATGTGGGCCGTCCCGGAGATCTCGGGGATCACCGCGTCGTGGGGTCCAAAGCGGACCTCTTCGATGATACGGCCCTCGAAAACGCTGCCGACGATGGACTCCACCGCGATCATCTCACCGGCTGCGATGTCGCCTCTCGCATGGTGGATGGCAAGCCGGGCGCTCACACCCGTTCCGGTCGGGGAACGGTCGATCTCCCCATCGGCGAACACGCATACATGCCGGCTGTGATGGGCGGGGTCGATAGCGGGTCCCACGAAGATCACCCCGTAGAGGAAACCCAGATCCGGGTCGAAAGGGTGGGGGATCTCCCTTGAATGGGACACTGCGGCCTTGATCCGTCTGCCGAGAGAAATCAGTTCGGATGGATCTGAGAGATCTACCTCGGCCCCGTTTGATGTGACAAAGGCGTAGAAGGCGCCTCCGAACGCCAGGTCGTAGACAACCGTTCCCAAACCCTCGATTTCCACACGGGCGTCGAGGTCGAGGACAAATGAAGGCACGTTCTTGAATCGCACTTCTCCGACCACGCCATCTTCGACAGTCGCCGTCGCCACGATCTGACCGGCCGGTGTGTCGATTCTGAGCACGGTCTCGGGTTCTGAGGACGGGAGCGTTCCGGTGTCCAGCACGACCTTGGCAAGAGCGATGATCCCGTGGCCACACATCGTGGAGAAGCCATCGTTGTGGAGAAAAAGAGCTGACAGGTCGCTGTCACCTCTGCTGGGTGGGCCGAGGATGGCGCCATACATGTCGGCGTGGCCACGAGGTTCCCACATGAGCAGCCGCCGAAGATCCTCGAGGTTGCTCTGGGCAAACCGGCGTTGCTCCAACACGGTGTCGCCGGGTATGCGGGCGACACCATCGATGATCACTCGGAAGGGTTCACCCCCGGCATGGGAGTCGATGACCGTGATACGCCTCCAGTCGGGTGGCGGCGACCAGTCGAGAGCGTTGTGCAGGTCCATGAGACCTGAGCCTACGATCCAGCCATGTCCACCGTTGCCGAGATCGTGTCTGCCCTTGCCGAGGTGACTCATCCCGAGAACGCCGCCCCCTGGGATCCGGTCGGATTGCAACTGGGCGATCCCGAGTCCACGGTCACCTCGGTCGGGGTGTGTCACGAGGTCACGGAAGCCGTCGTAACCGCCTTGGAAACCGAGCCGGTCGATCTCCTGATCAGCTATCACCCCCTGATCTTCGATCCGATCACTGCTGTGGTCGCTGGGAGGTCCGCTGCAGGCCGGGCCCACCGGCTCGTAGGGGCGGGGATCGGCTTGCTGGTGGCACACACCGATTTCGACAGCATTCCGGGGGGCGCCGCCGATGCCCTGGCCGATGCTCTGAGCCTGAGAGAGACGACTCCTTTTGGTGATGACGAACCACCCATGGGCCCCTCGATCGGCCGTGTCGGGATATTCGACGGATCCTTGTCGACCCTGACGGAAACGGTTTCCGATCGTCTCGGAGGGCGGGGCATGCGGGTCTCGGGCAACCTCGACGACCCGGTGACAAAGGTGGCCGTCGTGCCGGGGTCGGGCTCCGACCTCGTCGCTGCCGCATCCCGCCTATCCGATGTCCTGGTCACGGGTGACGTTTCCCATCATCGTGTGGTTGCGGCGCTCGATCTGGGTCTTTCGATCATCGACCCCGGACATATCGCCACCGAGCGGCCTGGTATCAGGAGACTGGCGGCAATTGTTGAACGAATTGTGGACGCTACGGTCGTCGACTTGACCGGGTACGACCCTGCGACTTGGTGACGACGGACCGTTACGCTTGCAGTCAATGCAGCTGACAAGTTTGGCCGATCTCCTCGATGTCCAAGATCTGGACATTCAGATCGATCGGTTGCTGGATCACCGACAGTCGCTCCCCGAACTGGAGAAGTATCGGCTTGCCCATGAGAAGCTGATCGAACTCACTGCACAGAGGGACCAGGCGGCCGCAGATCTGAGGGTCCTCGAACTCGACTTCGACAAGAGCGAAGGTGAACTGGAGATGCTCGAGTCGAAGTTCAAAGAACATGAGACAAGACTGTTTGCAGGGGGGATGAGTGCCAGAGAGACTGAGCACATGAGGCTCGAAGTTCAGAGTCTGAAAGGACAGCGGGAAGCCCTCGAGGAACGGGTTCTCCTCCTGCTGGAGCGGGTCGATCCGGCGAGAGAGGTGCTGACTGCCGTCGAAGCGGAGGTAGCCGGCATCGCGGCCGAGAAGGCGCGACTCGAGACCGTCATCAAGGCCGAATGGAAGACTACGGACGCTGAGATTGCCCGCAAGGAGGAGCGTAAGAGAGAGGCGCTGACCCCTGTGCCCGCCGACATGGTCGAGATGTACGAGAGACTCCGTGAGCTCAAGGAAGGTGTCGCTATCGGGAGACTCGAGAATGGGATCTGCGGTGGTTGCCACATGACGCTGTCTAGTGCCGAGCAGGTAGAGGCTTTGGGGGGCGAGATTCCGCGTTGCGTCCACTGCCGGCGGATCCTCGTCGCCTGAACGATGCTCTTCTGGCATCTGGGAGCGGACCTATGGCTATTCCGGTGGATCTTCAGGGATCCCAAGGTCGATGTGCGCTATCTCTTGTTAGGCGCCGTGCTCCCCGATTTGATCGATCTGCCCTTAGGGACCTTTCTCCTGGCTGGTGTCTTTTCGACTAGCGAACTGTGGTTTCACTCGCTGACGATTGCCAGTCTCTATATGGCCATGGTCCTTCTTCTCACGAGACGCGGCCGGAGAAGGAGAGCATTCATGGCTCTGGGCGTCGGCTGGCTATTGCATCTCCTGATCGACGGGATGTGGACGAATCCTGAGATTCTGTTTTGGCCGTTCTTCGGCCCGGACCTGCCTGCCGGGAGCTCGCCTTATTGGGCCTTGGCCTGGGATCGGGCGCTGTCCGACCCATGGAGGTGGGTCAAAGAGGTTCTCGGATTGGCCTATCTTGCATGGCTGTGGTTCGCCGTCGGACTGAACATCGCAGAGCGTCGTCGCCAGGTAGTGGGCACCGGACGTCTCCCTGAATTCATCGAAGACCATGCGTAGGCGAGCATCGCTCATCGCGGGCGGACTGCTATTGACTGCGGCATGCTCGGGGACCCCTGCGGCGACGACAACTCTGCCCTCGTTGGCGTCCAGTCCGCAAGCCGCGATCGATGAGCTTCACCGTCTTCTCGTCGCCGGAGAGTTCGGGGCAGCCGGGCAAATGACTCTCAAGGGCCATGCCGCGCTTGCCTCGCTGGCCGAAGGGGCGACACCGTCTCAGGTGACCGAGGCACTCCGGAATGGGGACGCTCAAGTGGCTGCCAACTTCTGGGCAGGGTTTGCCCAGGGTGCCGGAGAAGCGTTTCTTGGGGAGGTCGAAATCAGCAGTCGGGGCTCTGTGATGGAGGGGGAAAGGACCTTCTACCTGGTGGAGGTGGTGCCTCAAGGCCTGGCACCGCAGCGCTTGGTGACTCAGAAGCTCAACGGCTATCTCGTAGATGTCTTCGCTTCCTTCGGCGGCGGCCTGGCGGAAAGGATGATCCTGCCTGTCGAAACCCTGGTCGGCTCGAGCGATCCGTCGGCTGTTTTGATCATGAATGAGTTGCGCGATGTCGTTGGCTCACTCATGGTGGCGGCCGCCGACGAAAACCAGTCGCCCGACAGTGTTCAGGCGATTCTGCAGCTTGTGGAGCTGATAACCCGGGTGGGTTGATCCGAGGCGGCCGGTTTAGCCGCGCAGAGTCGGGAGTACCTCTTCACCAAGCATTCTTATCAGGGCCGGTTGGTCGAGTGAGGCCATTTGGAAGGTGACGATGTCGGCGTGGAGATCGGACACCAGCGGACGATACGCCGCCACGATCTCATCAGGCCTGTCCACCAGCGTGTAACGGCCCAATACCTCGTCACGGGGCATCTCATCTGCCCGTTGTCTCAGGTCTGCGGGATCGACCGCTTCGAGTCTGCCGGGGGCTCGGAGTCCCCTCCATGAGTAAAGAGCCGCCCACGCGTCGTCGTGGCTGCTGGCGAAAAGGGACCACCTTGTGGCCAGGACGATGGGGTCGGCACCACCGGCGGAAGTCGCCGCGTCCCGGAGCGGTTTGACGACTCGCTGCAGCGTATCCGCCGGATCCTTCACCGAGGTGACCACACCTTGCGCCAGCTCCCCGGCAAGTGTCGCCGACTTGGGACCCCCTGCGGCAAGAAGGATGGGGACCGGGCCCAATGGAGGCGAATAGAGCTTGGCGCGATCAGTCACGTAATAGTCCCCTCGGAACGTCAGCTTTTCACCGTCGAGGAGTCGCCGCATGATCTGAAGCGACTCGGCCATCCGGGCGTTGCGCTCGGCGTAGTTCGGAAAGGCATACCCGAGAGGGCCCTCATTGATGTTTTCTCCTGTACCGACCCCAAGGGTGAATCGGCCACCGCAGAGTCGGTCGACGGTGGCTGCGGCCTGGGCTACTACAGCCGGGTGATAACGGAACAGGGGAGTTGTGACGCCGGTGGCAAACTCGATGTGATCGGTTGCGGCCGCCATCGCCCCGAGGGTGGCGAAAGCAAATCCGGCTGCCGATGCATCGTCGACCCATGGGTGGAAGTGCTCCGAGACCACGACCATGTCAAAGCCAACGCTCTCAGCCAGACGGGCATGCTCGACCAGTTCTTCCGGTTGCCACTGCTCGTGACCGCAGAAATAGGCGAATCTTGTCACTGTGTCCTTTCGGCCCCTGTCGAATCTTGCCAGGCTATTGATAAGAAACGTAGACCGGAGTCGGGATCTTCCCCATGGTGCTCTCCGGGGACGGTGGCCCGGGTTCATCCTCGTCGAAGAAGTTCTTCCAACCCCAAACCCAGTGGGCTCCTTCTGTGCCCCGGGTCAGTGCGGCATAGGTGTTGTCTTTCTGCGCCTCTGTTCCATCACCATCCATCTGGATGACCATCTGCAGCTCTGGCCTTGTCTCGAGGGTTGCCCTGTTCTGGATCATGAACTCACGGAATTGATGGACGATGATCATTTTCTGGGGAAGCCCGTTGTCGCGGACCAAATCGGCCAGCCAATCGACCACACGATTGACCTCAGCGGCGTCGACCCGCCCGATCTGCCTGAGATGGATCTGGTCCGGTGCGAGGCGCCACTCAGGGTCCAGCGCCAGTCCGACAAAGGGGAGTTTGAGCAACTCCTCATACTGTTTCGCCTGGTTCAAGAAGTCGTCCCTGCCGGGCTGGAGATCCAGGATCACGTAGACCCCGTTGTCGTGGGCAAACCGGATCCACTCCGCATAGGTTTCAACCGGCCACTCGAAGCTGTAGTCACCATCGTCGATCGGACCGCTGGCGACACTGGCAAGCATCTCGAAAGTGGGAATCGTCTGGCTTCCGTCGCCCTGATAGGCGGTCAGAAACGGTTGCAATCGTTGCACTGTGGCCTCGGGGCCCTGCTCGCCGAGAGCCCCGAGAGCTGTGGTCTTCGGATGGCCGTATAGGGCAACGTAACGGCGTTTCTGATTGGCTGGGAATACCCTGAAGCCGCCTCCGGGGAGCTGGACATCGTGTGATAGGACCTGCAATTCCCAGTCGCTGACGCTGAGCGAAGAGCCGACGAAGCGAATGGCCTGTGGTGGGCGCCCGGCCAGAGCGTTACCAATCTCGGGGTGACCGAGGACGTCTGCAGGATCGAAGGCAACTGCAACGACCCCTACGCTTCGCCCCAGCGCCGCGGCCATCAGAATCTCAACCGGGTCGCCAGCGTCTATCAGCCACACCGTCTCTGAGGCGGATGGCTGTGCCAGCCCCCGGAGAATCGCTTCCGAATCGAGGTCGGGCTTTTGAGCTGTGCTGGTCGAACCGGCCACCGTTTGAGGGAGGACTACACGATCTCGGTCGATTATCGCCCCTACGGTCTCGATCACGGTCGTCGCATCCGGGGTGGACGGAAGCCTGACCTCCTGGGAAACCCTCAAAGCTCTTCGGGCTTCTTCAACGGCTTGCCCGATGCTCAGTTGACGCACTTCGGCTCCCAGCGGTGGGTGGATCTCGAGGTCGCTCAACAGGTGAACTCGCTCAGGCTTCAAACGACCCAGTTCGGCTGCCAGTCGGGGGTCCGGAAAGAGAAGGGGCCCACCCAGGGCGGCGGCAAGCTGGGCCGCCGCGGCTACCCGGTTGAGGTCTGCGGCGTCGACCACCACGACATCGTCGGCGCAGGTGAAGATCTCGCCCGAGAGGTGGAGCGCATCGCCCGGAGTCGAGCCGGTGGCGAGGGTTTCCCCGCTACCCGTGAAATGGACACATTGGCGCGACTGTGGACCGCTGGGAACAGTGGTGGGCCGGGGTGTGCTGCCGGTTGGACTGGAGCTGTCAGTTGGCGTCTCGCCCACCAACAGGGTGCACGAGGAGAGCATCATTGCGATCAGAGTGACGACGAGTCCGTTTTTCAAGGAGGGAGCAGGAATACGGGCAAGGGTAGTTAAAGAACCAGTACGAATGGGGCCATCGCCGGCGCGATTACATCGTGGAACGTGACCGGACCACTGCGATCGTTTTCGTTTCAAAAGAGGGTCTCGGGCAATTCCGGTTTGTTGAGGTCCGGACCGTTGTTCTTGACCGTGTTCACCCTTCTGGACACGGCATGTTCCATCATTTCGTCAGAATCGCCGCCTTTGATCGCCTTTATCACGGCACTCGGGTCGACGATGGTTCGGTCCAGCCACGCGTCCCAATCCTCGGCATGCAGCGAGACCGGCATTCGATCATGGATGGCGGACACCACCCCGGCCGACTCGGTGGTGAGAATCGAGCATGTTCTGATCCATTCCTGATCACCGGGGCCCTGTCGAGCGGCCCATATTCCGGCAAACACCATGGGATGCCCGTCGGCGCGGTATACCCAGTGGGGCTTGCGGCCCCGATCCGGTGGCTCCCACTCGTAGAAGCCGTCTGCGGGGATCAGGCACCGTTTGTGCGAGAAGGAATCCCGAAAAGCCGGGGCGGTGGCGACACCTTCGAGCCGGGCGTTTATGTGAATGGTCCGCGAGCCCTTGGCCCAATGGGGCACTAACCCCCATCTCATCGAATCGAGACGTCGAATTCCCTCTCGTTCGGCGATCACGTAGACCGGGTCGGTGGGTGCCACATTCCAGTTCGGCTCCAGCGCCCCGGTCACAACCTCGTCGACGCCGAAATAATCGGCATAGAAGTCGATGTCACCCGTGATGGAGAATCGCCCGCACACAAAGACAGAATAGGTGGCACTATCTCTCACCTCATCGAAATGGTTGTCGGACCCAAGTGGGTCAGGTCGAATGCCTGAGGGCGCCCAGCGCCAGCAACGCCTGGGCCGCCCAATAGGTGACGATGATCAACAGCGGGGCGAATCTGATCTCCGACCCGAAGCGATCCAGTGCGATTATCGAGTCGCTGACGCCGAAAAGGACCGCACCGATCGCTGTGGCTCGACCGGTGAATGCCGGAGCCAGCCTCATCCTGGTCAGAGCCCGCCACATCATCGCGCAGAGCACCACCGCATAAACCGCTACCGGCAAAAGAAAATCGCCCACTCCGTTGGCAACGATGGCGACCAGGGCCACTCCCCAAGCGAGGAACGGAAACGCTTCTCTGAGGCCGATTCTGAGATCGTCGCCGAGGAATGCGCTGATGTAGAAGACATGGCCGATGAGAAAGATCAGCAGCCCGTAGATGAAGAGGTCGACTTCCAGCAGGAAATCCCCGGCAGCGCCCAGCAGAAGAGCCGCCGCAACCAGGGATCGGTATCTGATTCGTGGACGTGCGGTTCCGACCGCCACAGCCAGGGCGAGCACCGGCAATGATTTGGAGACCACCCGCAGGCCCTCGGAGTCGACGGCGAGGCCGACGAGAAAGATGATGGCGGGCAGCCCAAAGCCGGGGACGAGCCACTTGGGGATGGATGAGGGGGAAATAACAGGCGCGTGTTGGCTCGTGATGGCCCCAAGATAATGGAGCCTCGGCTCGCTCATGCCCGACGACCTCTGATGGGCACGAAATGTGAAACAATCCGGACGTGCTCGCCGCGATCAACATCACCGCCGTCGGCCTCGGGTTAGGGGCCGGTGGGCTTTCGGCCACACTCGTTGCCCTGTTGGTGGGCACCGGGCTCACCATGGCCAATGTCGAATCCGGTTCCGACATCGGCCTGGTAGTCGGAGTGTTCCTCGGGCTTGGCGTTGCCGGGTGGGTTTCGGGGAGGATGGCGAGGCATTCGGAGAGATTTCACGGTGCTGTGACAGGTTTACTGCTGGCCGCGGTCATCGTGGTGGTGGCGCGTGTCGGCGGAAGTCCAGCGGACAATTTCTCAGTGGTCTGGCTGTTTCTACTCGGTGCGATCATCGCCGGAACCACCGGCTGGGTGGCAGGTAGACGTAAGCGGCCTCCGGCGTAGAATCATCGTTGCGAGCCTGTCGGACGGCCGCGGTCGCGAGACTGAGGAAAGTCCGGACTCCACAGGGCAGGGTGCTGGATAACTTCCAGGCGGGGTGACCCGACGGAAAGTGCAGCAGAGAGCAGACCGCCGATGGCCCTCGGGCACAGGCAAGGGTGAAACGGTGAGGTAAGAGCTCACCAGCGCCGCGGGTGACCGCGGTGGCTTGGTAAACCCCACTCGGAGCAAGGCCAAGCAGGGACGACGATGGCCCGTCGGTCAAGTCCCGGGTCGGCCGCACGAGCGCTTCGGTAACGGGGCGTCTAGATGGATGGCCGTCGATTACAGAATCCGGCTTACAGACGGGCTCGCATACGTGAGTGAGGCTCCCTGGTCGGGGAGCCTCACTCCTTTCAAGGACTCTCCCGTGTGTTCCCCCGGGACTCACCGGTGGCGTCAATCCGATCTCGGATAATGGCAGCGCGATAACCTGATGGGGAAACTCTCATAGGCCAAGAAAGGTCGAAGAACCGGTTCTACAAGAGGAGGAGAGCACCTTGGTGATCAATAAGTATCTCGCGGAGTTCATGGGGACATTCATTCTGGTTTTCGTGGGTTCTCTGGGGATCCTCTCGGTGGGTGGCGCCACCGGAGCGGCTGAAATACTGGCCATCGGTTTTGCCTTCGGTCTGGCCCTTCTGGCGGGAATCTGGGTAGTGGGCCATGTTTCTGGCGCTCATTTCAACCCCGCTGTCACTCTGGGGATGCTGCTCGACGGTCGCATCTCGTTGAGCGATGCGATTGGATACTGGGTGGCCCAGTTCGCCGGAGCGGGGGTAGCCTCCCTGGTGGTGCTCGCGGCATCGAGCAAGGCCGCAGTAGCCAGCACGATGACCACGTTCACCGACCGCAACACAGCGATCCTGGTCGAAGTGGCGCTGACTGCTCTCTTCGTCTGGACGATCCTCGCTGTGACCAAGACGGGTGGCAAACATGCCGCCGCCGCGATCGCCCTCACTCTGGTTGCCATCCATGTGGCCGGAATTCCCTTTTCGGGAGCCTCGGTCAACCCGGCTCGATCGTTCGGCCCGGCCGCCGTGGCTAATGCCTACGGGGAGCTGTGGGTGTACATCGTTGCCCCACTTCTGGGTGCGGTGGTGGCGTGGGGCCTTTACCGGCTATTCCCGGCCGCGGACAAATAGGGGCATCGCTTCGTCGCACTGAGCAGGGTCAGGTTTCGGCTCAGCTCATGCGAAAAGCGGATCTTCTTTGAAATCCTCGAGGCCCATGACCCATCCGGCCGGAAGCGACCAATGGCGGGCACCGCGGATCATCGAGTCGAGGTAGTCGGGATCGGGCCGATGGTTGCCATTGGGGGATCCTGTCGCATAAAAGGTCAGGCAGTCCCACTTGTTGCCTTCCCGGTCTACCGCCTTGGGTGCCGGTCGCGAGCTCCTTCCCTCTGCTCGCTCCGCCTCGATCAGCGCCCGCACCTCATCCTCGGGGATCTCGAAGACACCGCCCCAAACGGTGTGACCCGGGTCGGCGACCAGTGTCGGAACACCCCCGAACGTGTTCGATTCCACGAAATCGAGCCGCATCTCCGGAAAGTGGGCGGTGAAGCGGAACCTGGCGCCGGGCGAGATGGATCCGATGCGGTTCGGATCCAAGAAAGCGGCATAAGCGAAATAGAGAGTCTTGTCTGACACGAAGGGTGAGTGTACCGAACCCTGAGAAGGGGAGACATTCGGCGGGTTTACCCGTCGTTGACCTTCGTAGCCTTAGCTTGGTCTGCGATGGGAAAACGCTGGTTCATAGTCGTAGCACTGTTCTTGTCATTGACGGCCTGTGGCTCAGGGTTTGTCGCCGAGTCCGACCCGTCGACGAGCCTCGACAACGGTTCAGCTGCAACGTCGTCATCGCCGACAACTGCCGACCCCCGATCGACCACATCTTCGGCTCCCGCTGCCCCGGTTACCACCACGAATCGCCCATCAGCCCCCGATTTCACTCTCGGACTCGGTGACGGAGGAACCTTTAGCCTTTCGAGCAGCGCCAAACCCGTCTTTCTCGTCTTCTGGGCGGAGTGGTGACCGATATGTCGACGGGAGTTACCCGTTGTCGATCGGCTGGCGATCGAGTACTCGGACCGGGTTGATTTCGTGGCCCCGGCTTGGAAAGGCACGGCACAGGCTACGGCGCAGCGAGCTCGTGAGCTCTTCAGATCCGGGGTTGTCATGTGGGGGTTGGACGAAGCAGAAGAGGTCTTCGGCCTCTATGGCGTCCCGTACCAGCCGGTCACGGTTCTGATTGCCGGTGACGACACAGTCGTCGAGGCATGGGCGGGAGTCCGGAGCGAAGAGGAGATGCGGGCCGCGATAGAGAACCTGATTTCCCTCTCAGACTGATATCCCGGTCTTAAGCTCCCGCACGGACCAACGGGGATCACGCCATGTCACATTCCATCAGGGCAGCAGCCTCTCAAAGCAGATGGCAGAAGCAGCTCTTGGACCTCGAGAAACTGCTCCTCGATCCCGAGTCCCGCCACTCGTCTAAGGCTCTGGACACGCTCCTCCATCCCGACTTCATCGAATTCGGCAGCAGTGGCCGGGTCTACAACCGGAGCATGATGATCGAAATGATGACGAGAGAGGTATCCGCAGAAGTCGTGATCCGCGACTTCGAGGTCCGAGCGCTTTCCGGCGACACCGCGCTCGTCACCTATCGATCGATCGGGCACACAGGCCAAGAGGCACGACGAAGCTCAATTTGGGTACAGGCTGGAGCAGGTTGGCAAGTTGTCTTTCATCAAGGAACACGGATTCCGGATCGGTGGCGTGGGCTCAGGTAAGACCGACCGAGACCTTATGAGCCTTTAGGGTTTCTCCTTATGCGCACATTCGAGTTCGCACTGGTCTACGGCGGTGTGTTCGCCATCGGATGGCCGGCGATATTCGGGGTGCGCACTCGTCGCGGAATCGTTGCCGTTCTTCTCCTGGCTCTCTTCGTCATGCATTGGCGGATCGAAGGCACGCGATGGCAAATGATCCCGATCTACGGTGCGGCTCTGGGGATGGCGATCGGCGACATACTTGCCGTGGAACGCGATCTCGATTGGACCCGGCGTCTGGCCCGGGGCATCTTCGGAACTGCCTCCCTCGCAATTGCCGTCCTCCTTCCGGTTGCTCTTCCGGTTCCGAAGCTGCCGGTGCCCTCTGGCACCCTTCAGATCGGTACGCTGACCACCGAGATCGTCGAGGCAGAGACACAGGAGATCTACGGGCCTTCGCCCGGCAGCCTCCGAAAGATCAACGTCCAGGTTTGGTACCCCGCTTCCGATACGACGGGGTTGGAACCTGCAGTATGGAGCGAGGACTGGGACGTGGTGGCGCCTGCGCTGTCCAAGAACCTCGGATTCCCCGGGTGGTTTTTCGGTCACACGAAATACGTGAAGTCCCATGCCTATCCAGGTGCCCCAATCGCCGGCGGTTCGTATCCGATTGTGATCTACTCCCACGGCTGGACGGGTTTTCGCACCGTGGCCATCAACCAGATCGAGAGTCTCGTAAGCAATGGCTACATAGTGATCGCCGCCGATCACACCTATGGAGCCATTGCCACCGTTTTCCCCGACGGCGAGGTGGCCTACTTAGACCCTGCGGCTCTTCCCAATGAGTCCGAAGTCGGAAAGGAGGCGTATGACACCGCGGCCCGCCAACTGATAGATATGTTCGCCGGAGACATCGTTGCCACTTTGGATGCACTCGATAGCGGTGAGGATGGTCCGTTCAGATTCGTCGCGCCATCGGCCGATCTGACACGAATTGGGGTCTACGGTCACTCGGCGGGGGGTGGTGCTGCGATCGAGGTCTGTCTCCGGGATGAGCGCTGTGACGCAGTTCTGGGCATGGACGCTTGGGTCGAGCCCTTTTCCAATTCGATTCTGGCTCTGGTCCCCACACGCCCGGCGATGTTCCTCCGCTCGGATGATTGGCGCGGTACCGAGAACGATGGATTGCTCAGCGGCATAGCCGGGACGAACACCGATGCGGTGACCTACTGGATAGGCATCGATGGTGCCGGCCACAACGACTTCGTGGTTACCCCACTCTTCTCGCCCATTGCTCATCGATTGGGTTTGAAAGGCCCCATTCCCAGTGGGCGGATAATCCCGATAATCGATCGGTATCTGGTGGGTTTCTTCGATGTGGCCCTCCTCGGTACAGGGTCGGCGTCGATTGACACACCGAGCTTTGACGAGGTGTCGGTTGAGGTGATACCGCCAAGCAGTTGAGTCAGTCCGGCGTTTGTTGGGTGTCACCGGTCACCTGTTGGCCTGGTGTTTCACCACGGCGGATGGCATCGATCGTTGCCCCCAGCATCAGGGCGTCGGTCTCGCCTACGACCTTCCCAACGATGATGCCCGTCTTGTCAACGAAAAAGGTCTCCGGGATCCCGAAAACGCCGTAGGCGATGGCGGCGCGACTCCCCTCATCGAACAGATACGAGGTTGCCGGAGACTTGCCCGCACCAGCCAGATAATCCAAGGTGGCCGATCGGCCCTCCTGGTAGGAGATCTGAACAAAGCGAACACCCCGTCCCGAGAACGCGTCGGATGTCGCCACCAGATCTTCATGTTCATCGCGACACTGCAGACACCATGAGGCGAAGAAGTTGATGACAACGATTTCGCCTGACAGATCGCTCAGCGACACGGATCCGGTCCCGTCGAGCTTCTCGAGGTCGAATTGTGGCGCTGGTTTGCCCAACAGCGGAGAATCGACGAGCCCGGGGTCGGTGCCGAACCGGCTTGCCAGAACGACTGCAAAGACGACGGTGGCCGCCACGATTGCGATCGATACCCAGCGGAGCGGAGTGCCCCTCATGCGCAGGACTCGTTGTTCTGGACGCGGGCCAGATCCAATTCGATCTGTGCCTTGGAGTCGTCGGCCAGGTCGGGCTCGGAGAGGAGCTCTGCAAACAGTCGGGCAGCCCCTCCGACATCATCTGACCCGCACCAGAGCAATGTGCCCTTGATGTAGCGCGCAACTTGTGAACCCGGATCGACCTTGAGGGCTTGGTCTATGAGGTCTAGCGCCGTCTTCACCTCGCCGTTTGCGTCGTAGGCCATCCAACTCAGACGGACCAGGGCCGCCACCACTTCGTTTGGCGTCGCCATCGGGCTTTGAGCGACCGCAAGATAATGAGGAAAGGCAGACCGATAATCGCCGGCGTCGTAGTAGCGACCGGCAAGCGCCAGACGCATTCCATCGATTTGAGGGTTGTCCGCATTAGCCGCCACCACGGCCTCGAGAGTCTCGTTGCTTACGTTTGACAGATCCTCCTGACCCACATCAGCGGCGCCTTCCAGTGGGCCGGTGCGCTGCTGAATCGAGTTGGTGGCGACCACGATCACCACG
>JBFHXF010000010.1:0-39264 GCA_041599115.1 Acidimicrobiia bacterium | reverse complement strand
CCGGCAAGCGAGCCATGATCAAGATCAAGCACCGCCGCACCGTGGACTGCGTGGTGGGCGGATTTCGCGAGCACAAGGACGGTGGAAAGATCGGCTCTCTGCTGCTCGGTCTATATGACGGCGCCGGCCAGTTGCACTTCATCGGCCACTGTTCCGGGTTTCCGGATGTCGACCGTGCCGAGATCTTCGCCAGGTTCAGCGAGTTGATCGCCGAGGGCAGCTTCGGCTCAGACACCCGTGCCCCGGGCGGGCCGAGCCGCTGGTCGTCCGAGAAGGACCCGGCGTGGACACCGGTCGTCCCGGGAGTGGTGGTGGAAGTCAGCTACGACCAGTTGGAGGGTGACCACTTCCGACACGCCACCCGATTTCATAGGTGGCGTCCCGACAAGGACGCCGATACCTGCACCATGGACCAACTCGACCGTCCCCAAGGACCCGGCTTCCGCGACGTCGTAGCCACTTGAGCGTGTGCACCGAGGCGTCTCACACGCCTCTTCCTGCACACGCATCGCGATGCGTGTGCAGGAAGAGGTCCCACGCCCTTATCTGTGCACACGCAAGGTCTCATGCCACACTGACGCCCCGTGTCCCATCCGATCGTTGAAATAGACGGGCTCACCCACGACTACGGCGAAGTCGTGGCTTTGCGCGATCTCAACCTTCAGATTCAATCTGGTGTCACCGGTCTGGTCGGTGCCAATGGGGCCGGCAAGACGACACTGCTGCGTCTCTTGCTGGGATTGCTTCACCCCACCGCGGGAAACATGACGGTCCTCGGTCATGACCCCCAGCGGGAGCCCCTGGCTGTCAGGGCGCGCGTCGGGTACATGCCGGAAGGAGATTGCCTTCCCAAGGACCAGACGGCGGCGGACTTTGTGGCCTACACCGCCCAGCTGGCCGGGCTCCCCTCCCGGGAGGCGAAGCGGCGGTCGTCCGAGACTCTGTTCCTTGTGGGGCTCGAGGAGGAGCGATTTCGATACCTCGGTGATTTCTCCACCGGGATGCAGCAGCGGGTGAAGCTCGCCCAAGCGATCGTCCACGATCCCGACCTGCTCCTTCTCGATGAACCGGCGTCGGGGCTGGACCCTGAGGGTCGGGTCCAGATGCTCCGGCTGATCAGACGTCTGGCCGCTTTCGACATCAACGTCGTGGTGTCCTCCCATGTGCTGACGGACATCGAGCAGACCTGTGAATGGGTCGTCATGCTCGACGCCGGTGACCTTCTCCGATCCGGCCCGCTCCAGGGTTTCGAGAAACTGGGCACCGTCCTCATCGAGGTGATCGATCACGTCGAGATCGTGGCGGCACGGCTTCTCGCCCGAGGTTATGAGACGACGGTGGATCGAAACCGGGTCATCGTCGGTCCCGGGGACGAGAGCATCGAGCGGGCAGTCGTAGAGGAGACCGCGGCCGCTGGAGCGGGCCTGGTGCGGATGGTCCGAGGCTCGGCCTCCCTCGAAGACCTCTTTCTCGGCCGGGATGTCACATGACCGACCAGGTGATCTACGACCGCGGTTACCGCACGTATGACGGTGACCGATTGGGCCCGTCCGGGGCGCGACGGGCGGTATACAAGGACGGGCTGCGAAGGGTTCTCGGCCTGGGGCGAAAGGCCCGTCAGAAGATTTTCCCCTGGTCGCTGATCGCCATAGCGGTGATCGCTGCCGCCATCTTCATCGGGATCCACTGGGCGATCGGCAACATCCAGGAGAGCCTTCGCCAGGGTGTGCCCAGCTACGGCGGGCTGTTCGACTTCTACTCGGGCATCTCGCTTCTCTTCATCGCCCTGGCTGGTCCCCAACTCCTCATACCCGACCGCACCAAGGGGGTCCTGTCGGTCTATTTCTCGAGGCCGCTTACTGTCGACGGGTATCTGACCTCCAAGGTCGGAGCCTTCGCCACGGTGGTCGGGGCCATCTACATCGTCCCCCAATTGATCCTCCATCTCGGGCTTGCCTTGATCGCCGACGAAGGGTTCCTTCCCTATCTGGGCAATCATCTCGACATTCTCTGGAAGGTCCCGGTCACGACCCTGGGGTTCATCGCCCTCCACGGGGCGCTGGTGTTCGCCTTCTCCGCCATCATCGATCGGACCGGCATCGCCGCCGCCGCTTTTCTCGGCTTGATCACCGCCGGGAGTGGCATCGCGGCGAGAGTTGCCGACGCAGGATTCCCTGGCGCCAGGTACGTCTCTTTGCTGGCCCTCGACCAGCACCCCAGGATCATCCGGGATTTTCTGTTCGAGAACACCGTCGACTACCCCGCAGAGGCGGCGGGGTTTTCTGTTTGGGCTTCCGTCGTCGTTATTGGCGTACTCGCTGCCTTCGCTGTCTGGTTCGTGAGGAGCCGGTACCGGAGGCTGGCGTGACCGACACCATCACCGTCAACGAATTGTCGAAATGGTTTGGCCTCAAAGTGGCTGTCAGCGAGGTCACGATCGGCTTCCGGCCCGGCGTCACCGGACTGCTCGGCCCCAACGGGGCCGGCAAGACCACGTTGATGAGGGTGATCGCCGGCCTGCAAACGCCATCGCAAGGTTCAGTGGCTGTGCTCGGCATTAACCCCCGGAGGGATCCATCCGTCTACGAGAAGGTTGCCCTCGTCCCTGAGGATGAAGCCGTCTACGAAAGGATGACGGCTTCGAAGTTCGTTGAGCTGGCCGCCCGTCTCTCCGGTCTTGACACACCTGCGGACCGTGCCAAGCACGCCCTCGAGATCGTCGAGCTGACCGAGTCTGCAGGGCGCCGCCTCGGTGGGTTCTCGAAGGGAATGCGTCAACGCGCCAAGGTTGCCGCGGCCCTCGTCTCGGACCCTGAGATTCTTCTTCTCGATGAGCCACTCAACGGCGCAGACCCGGTGCAGAGGGCACACCTCATGAAGCTCTTCTCCGAGCTGGGAGCGGACGGAAGGACCGTGATCGTCTCCTCGCACGTCCTCGCCGAAGTGGAGCGTATGACCGACCGGGTTGTTGCCATGGTGGACGGGCGACTGGCCGCTGTCGGCGATATCAAGACAATCCGATCTGCGATGACGGACAAGCCGCGACTGGTGTTCGTCGAGACATCCGAGACGCGAAAACTGGCGGCAGCTCTGATCGGGGTCCCCGGCGTCGTCGGTGTTCACGTCGAAGATTCACAGCTTCGGGTCGAGTCTTCTGATGCGGGAGACCTCGCCATGAGGTTGCCGGGGATCGCGCTGGCCAACGACATCGAGTTGTCCCGGGTCGAACCGGTCGACGAGTCGCTGGAATCGGTGTTTCGCTATCTGGTGGAGAGCGGATGACGACGCTGATCGCCCATCTGTACCTCAGGATGATGCGCAAGGGACGCGTTGTCGGCCTGATTGCGCTGGCCTCCGTCCCGGGGCTCGTCTATTGGCTCGTCGGCTTCGACAGCACTCCATCGGAACTCCCCCAGCTCTACACCGGGATGGTGGCCTCGGTCGGCTATACCTTTGCCATTGCCGCCCTCATCCTCACTACGGCCACCCTCCGGGAGGAGCGAGACGGCGGCACCCTGCCTTACATTTACATGCGACCGATCTCGCGGGCTGTCCTCGCCCTGTCGGCGGTGATCGCCGGGGCGGCTGCCGCAGCGACCGTTGCCATCGGCGGGTGGCTCACGACTGTGGCGGCAACCCTGGCCGTCGGAGCCGATATCTCCGTGGCGTTGCCCGGCCTGTTCCTGTTCCTGGCCGCGGCAGTCGGCTACACCGCGATCTTCGTGCCCCTCGGATATCTGGTCCCCCGATCGGTTCTCGTCGGTCTGGGGTACATCGTCGTCGTGGAGACGATCCTGGCCAACGTCGTCACAGGGCTTGCCCAGGTGTCGATATGGCGGATCTCCATGTCCGTTTACGGGGGCATTGAAGATGACTTTGGCTTCGTCGCCAAAGATGTCCTCGGACCCGTGACAGCCGGAGTGGGAGGTGGCGTTCTCAAGTTGGCGGGTGCAGTCTTGCTCGGGTTGGCGGTACTCACCTGGGCCCTGAAGCGCCGCGACGCCCTCTAGACGCTCCCCACAAGCGCCCCTCAGTAGTCCTCGTCCGGCCGTCTCTGCTTGGAAGGCTGCACCCGCGGGGGCTCACCCGGCATCTTCGGGTAATGAGGCGGCCAGGGAGCATCGCCGATTCCGTTCTCCTCGTCTCTGGCGACCCACTCCATGAGAGTGTCGATCCTCCCCGGCGCCCCGTCGATGCCGGCGGTCAAGTCACCGAGGGAGGCATAGCGGTCGGCGTAACGATCGAGGGGGAAATCCTCGATCTCGACATCATCCAGCTCGTCCCATTTGAATGGTGCCGACACAAACCCGGTCGGGCGGACCCCGTATGCGGAGGAAACGGTCTTGTCACGGGCATTCTGGTTGTAATCCACGAACACGCCGGTCCGCTCCTCCTTCCACCATTTGGTCGTGACCAGTCCATCCATGCGACGCTCCAGCTCCCGAGCGAAGGCCAGGACCGCCCTCCGCGTCTGAAAGAAGTCCCACAGAGGCTCGATTCGAACGTAGACATGAACTCCTCGGCTGCCGGAGGTCTTTGGCCAACCCACCAGGCCGATCTCCTCGAGAAGCTCCCTGGATCCTGCCGCAGCCTGCTTTACCTGTTGGAAGGTCACGCCGGGCGTGGGATCGAAGTCAAGCCGCAGCTCATCGGGATGGTCGATGTCCTCGGCGCGCACCGGCCACGGGTGGAAGTCGAGACAGCCGAGCTGTGCGAGCCGTATCACGTCGACGCCGGTCCTTGGAACGTTCATCCGGCCGGGACGCTGGGAAGGGAATCTGATCTCCACCGTCTCGAACGGGGCGTTGGCCGAGGCTCGCTTGTGATAGATCGGGTCGTCATCAACCGTGCCCATGTATCGCTTCAGCATCGTCGGCCGGCCACTTATACCCCGCGCCGCCCCCACCCGGACCGTGACGAAATGCTGGACCACATCGAGTTTGGTCCAGCCTTGCCTGGGGAATACCACCCTTCGGGGACTTGATATCCGAACCTCTTCGCCATCGACCGTGACGACGGTGTGGTCGCTCATCGGTTCCCTAAGGTTGTGGTGTTCATCGGGCGCGAAGACTAGAAGGACCGAACTCCATGGATCTGGTCTCCAGGATCAGGGAATCAGTGATCGGCAGGGATACTGCCGTCGATACACCGTACGGCCGGCGGCGGGTCACCTACTCCGATTACACCGCCTCGGGGCGATCCCTCAGCTTCATTGAGGACTACATCCGCGAACAGGTACTCCCCTTGTACGCCAACACCCACACGGAAACCTCGGGGACCGGTCTGCAGACGACCCGCTTCAGGGAAGAGGCCCGGGAGATCATCCGAGAGTGTTGCGGGGCCAATCGAGCCGAGCATGTCGTCATCTTCGCCGGAACCGGAATGACGGGAGCCATCGACCGGCTGATCACCATCCTGGGAATCCGTCTCCCATCGGCTCTCGATGACCGATTCCATCTGTCAGACCAGATCCCGCTCGAGGAACGGCCTGTCGTGTTCGTTGGCCCTTATGAGCATCACTCCAATGAACTGCCCTGGCGGGAATCGATAGCGGATGTGATCGAGATCAAGGAAGACGCCGACGGGCAGATCGATCTCGAAGACCTGGAAACAAACCTCGTTGCGTATCAGCAGCGTCCGGTGAAGATCGGGTCGTTCTCGGCGGCTTCCAATGTCACCGGAATCATCTCGGACACAACGAAGATCTCCAGCCTCCTCCATCGGCATGGCGCCCTGTCCTTTTGGGATTTCGCCGCTTCCGCCCCCTATGTCGGTATCGAGATGCGCTCCGCCGGCGATGGCCAACTCGACTACAAGGACGCCATCTTCCTCTCCCCACACAAACTGATAGGCGGGCCGGGAACGCCCGGGGTCCTGATCGTCCGACGAGCCCTGGTACAGAACGCCGTGCCTGCGGTACCTGGCGGGGGCACCGTCGCCTACGTCTCCCCTGACCATCACCGCTACCTGGAGGATCCCGAGCACCGCGAGGAGGGAGGCACGCCTGAGATAATCGGAGCGATCCGGGCCGGTCTTGCCTTCAAACTCAAAGACGAGGTCGGGGTGGAGATGATCCGAGCTCTGGAGCACGGGTTCATCCGACGGGCAATCGAATCATGGTCGGCCAACCCGCGCATCCAGATCCTGGGTAACCCGGCCGCTGATCGGCTTTCCATCGTGAGTTTCGTAGTGCGACACGAGGATCGTGTCCTCCATCACAACTTTGTCGTCGCCCTCCTCAATGACCTCTTCGGGGTACAGGCACGAGGCGGTTGTTCCTGTGCCGGCCCTTACGGGCATCGCCTGCTCGGGATAGACCTGGCGACCAGCAGCCGATTCGAGAAGCTCATTTCGGAGGGCTGCGAGGTCATCAAGCCGGGCTGGGTTCGAGTCAACTTCAACTACTTCATCCCGGAGGAGGAGTTCGATTACATAATCGCTGCGGTCCACCTCGTTGCCGATCAAGGCTGGAGGCTCCTCGGTGATTATCGATACGAGATCGGCACCGGCATCTGGCGCCACAAGAAGGGTCTTCCCCGACCACCCGCCTCGTTGGGTGACGTCGATTTCGCATCGAAGACCGGGGGACCTGCCACCGAAACCATCGGAAAGCTGGGAGAGTACCTGCAAACAGCCGAAGTGATCCTTGCCGAAGGATCGCATGACAGATGGGAATCGCCGGACCTCGGAGCGCAGGCCGAAGAGCTGCGGTGGTTCCCCAACCCCTCAGAGGTGGGCACATGATCGAACCGATACAGGATCCGACAGAAGATCAACTCGCCGCCTGGCATCGGACCTTTGCTCCGCTGGCATACAACCACACATGGACCCTGCTCGACAGGGACGGGCTCACCCGTGAAGAAGAGGTAGAGATGCTCACCTCCTCATTTGCCCAGCGATTTCACTGGCGGGAGGTGGGAACACCGAGGAACTGGGCGATCGCCGATTGGCAGATTTCAAGGGTGACCGCCGTGCTCGGTTACGCCGACCTGGCCAGACGGTTCGGTGAGCATTCTCTCCAGACGTGTTTGGAGAACGACCTGGACCCCTTTGTCACAGGTTTTGCTCATGAGGCCCTCGCCCGTGCCGCCGCAGAAGTCGACGACGTCGAGACCTTCAGCGAACACCTCGCCCTGGCACGAGAGATGGCCGCTCAGATCGAAGATTCAGAGGAGCGAGACGTTCTGGAGGCCGACCTGGCCGAGATGAGCGAGGACTGACCCGGCGATTCCCTACTTGTAGAACGGGATCTTTCTCAGCAGTTTCAGGGCGCCGGGGATGACTCTGGCGAAGGTTGGATAATCCATCCCCAGTGGCGGGGCGAATGCGTCGATGAGACGCTGCACCGCGATCGTCTGCGGCTCGGTGTACTTCAACAACCCTTCGACACCGTGACGTCGACCCATGCCGGAGCCCTTGAACCCGCCCATGGGAGCGCCGTAGGCGGACCAGGTGGCGGCAAAAGCATCGTTGATGGTGACGGTCCCTGCCTCGAGCCGTGCTGCAATCTTCCGCGCCGCGTTCACATCTCTCGACCAAACGCTGAAGTTGAGCCCGAGCTCGGATTCGTTCGACATCGCGATCGCCTCTTCCACGGAGACGACGGGATATATCGACACCACCGGCCCGAAGGTCTCGTTCCGGCAGACGATCATCTCCTCGGTCACATCGGTCAGCACGGTGGGCTGGAAGAATGTCGGCCCGATGTCCGGCCTCGGCTTTCCACCGGTGTGAAGCGTGGCTCCTTTGGCGACGGCATCGTCGACATGGGCTTGGACCTTCTCGAGATGCTCGGGAGTGATCATGGCACTCACCACACCCGAGAAGTCGAACTTCACGCTCATGGTCAAGGCACGCGTCTGTTCGATGAAGTGGTTGAGAAACTCTTCATAGATCGACCGGTGGACATAGATCCGCTCCATGCCGACGCACACCTGGCCGCCATTGGAGTAGACACCCCGCACCAGTCCCCGAACCGACCGCTCCATATCGGCGTCGGGGAGGACGATGGCCGCGTTCTTTCCACCAAGCTCCATTGACGAACCGATCAGCCTCCGGCCCGATTGCTCGGCAATGAGCCTGCCTGTCCTCGTTGAACCGGTGAACATCATGAAGTCGACTGACTCGATCAGTGTGGTCCCGATTTCCGCGCCCGAGCCGGTGACGACTTGGAAGACCCCTTCGGGAAGGCCGGCCGCCTCGAGGATCCCCGCGGCGTGGAGCGGAGAGTAGGGAGTCTTCTCATCCGGCTTGACCACCACCGCATTTCCTGCATACAAGGCGGCCACCGAGTCTGGGACTGTGTTGATGTAGGGGTAATTCCAAGGGCCGATGACACCGACGACACCTTTGGGATGACGTAACTCCCAGGCAGCGGATATCCCGGGGGTCAGAACCCGGCGACGCTTGGGCCTGAGAAGGTTCGGTCCCGCTTTCGCGTAGAAACGGGCTGTTATCGCGGCGTCGCCGACCTCCTCGAAAGCCGAGATCCTCGACTTGCCCGCCTCGAGTTGGACCAGATCCATCGCCTCATCGAGGTGATCGAGCAGCATGTCGTGGAATCGGATCATGATCCGGGACCGCTCCTTGATTGGAGTGGCGGCCCATCCGGTCTGTGCCTCGCGGGCCCTGGTCACGGCCCGTCTCACATCCTCGGGTGTGGCGCGGGGCGTCCGGCCGATCTCCTCCTGGGTGAAGGGGGCGACAACGGAGGTTTGCTCCCGGTTCTCGAAAACCGCCACCCTCGACTCGAGAGCTCGTAGGTGATCCGAGGTGAGGTGGGGAGTGAGGGGTGTGCCTGTCATGGATGTCATGTCGGATCGAACGCTACTGAATCACCGGCGAACATGGGTGTGCCACGCCCTAGCCTCGCGGCATGGCCTATCTGCACCAGATCAACGTGTCGTCCGGCGGGGTGCCCAAACTCCCTGTCGACCGGGCGACAATCGACTCGTCTGGCGTGGTCGGAGACCTCCAATCGGATCAGGATCATCACGGCGGGCCGGATCAAGCTCTTTGTCTCTATTCACTCGAAGTGATCGAGGCGCTCCGCGAGGAGGGCCACCCCATCGAGCCTGGATCTGCGGGTGAGAACCTGACATTCAGCGGACTTCCGTGGAGTTCGATCATGCAAGGGCAAAGGCTGCGGATCGGAGCGGCGGTGGTCATCGAGGTCACGCATCCAACAACGCCGTGCTACAAGAACGCGGCATGGTTCATCGATGGGAACTTCGCCCGGATGTCTCCCACGCTTCACCCGGGGTTCTCCCGCCACTACGCAAGGGTCCTCCAGGGCGGTGTGGTCCAAACCGGGGACGGCGTGGAAGTCGTGTGAGAACGGCACGGGCCAACTCTCGAAAGCTCTATTCTGGGGAACCCTGATCGGAAAACCTCACGGCGAGGAAGTCGATCGTCCGTTTCCACGCGAGGTCGAATACGGCCGGATCGAAACTGTCCCCATCCGGCTCAGCAAAACCGTGACTGGTGCCTGGATACTTGAACACCTCAACGTCCAGCTCCTCCAACCGCATGGTCGCCTCCATGAATGCAGCCTCATCGTCGGGTATGAAGACATCCTTCTCGGCGAGATGGATCAAATAGTCGGCTGAGGATCCGGCAAAATCGATCTGTTGGCTTCCGTAAAAGGACACGGCTGCACGGACGAACTTGCCCAGACGGACCGAGGCCCACAAGCCCAGGGAACCCCCCATGCCGAATCCGATCACCGCAATGGGGCCCTTGCCACTCTTCTCGTCGAGCAGTCCTGCCGATGACAAAACGATCGATGCCAGACGGTCTGGGCTCGCCCGACCGAGGTGATCCAATGCGGCCTGCTCGGTTTCGGGAAGTTCACCGAAGTTGATATCCGGTACGAGCACGGTGTATCCGTGATCGGCGAGATTGTCGGCCAGGTCCTTGACCGATGGCGTCAGGCCCCACAGGGAGTGGAGGAGAAGGACCCCGGGTCCGGGGCCGTCATCATTCTGGATGAAATAGGCGAGCTCGTGTACCACGACATCAAGCTACCGACACCTACTCTGCCTCAGATGGTCTCGGCAGTTGCGCCCCTCCACCACCGTCCGTTTCGGGTGCTGTGGATTGTCAGCGTCGCATCCGCGATTGGCTCCTTCATCCAGGCTGTGGCGGCGTCGTGGCTGATGTTGGAACTCACGGGCTCGGCCACCTGGGTCGGGCTCATGGTCGCCTCGTCATCTCTTCCCTTGCTGCTGCTTGCGCTGGCGTCTGGAACCTTGGCGGATATGTTCGAGCGCACCAAGGTGATGCTCGTCGCCCAGATAATCATGGGCTCTTCGGCCCTCGCCATGGCGATCCTCACCACTTCTGGACTGATCACACCCGGGCTCCTCCTCGGCCTCGGACTGGTTCTCGGGACCGGTGTCGCCTTGAATCTCCCCGCCTGGCAGGCGATTCTCCCCGATTTGGTCCCCAGAGGGCTGGTCGGGTCGGCCGTGGCACTGCAATCGGTGGCCTTCAACGTGGCGCGCGCCATCGGCCCGGCAATCGGTGGTCTCCTGGTTGCCACCGCTGGGGCAGGCGTCAGCTTTGCCATCAATTCGGTCTCCTACCTTCTAGTGATCGTGGCCTTGATCGTCGTTGGGCGAAGTTTGAACACGCCCGAACGCGAACCGACCGCATTCGGCACTGCCATCGCGCAGGGAGTTCGCTTCGCCAGATTCACCCCGCAGTTCACCCGTCTCCTTCTCATCACGGCCCTGTTCGCCGTCACCTCCTCGGTCGTTCAGGCAGTGCTGCCCAACCACACGGTTGCCCTGGGAGGGAGGGCAGGCACGTACGGGCTGTTACTGGGGGCCATGGGTGTTGGGGCGCTGATCGCCGCCTTCGTGCGTCAACGTGTGATGACCTCCCTTGGAACCAGAGCGACTCCGATCACGATCACCTCATTCGGGGTTTGTGGGATCCTGCTTGGTCTTGCTCCGAACCCACTACTTGCCGCCCCGGCCATGCTCGGCGCCGGCTTCTTCTGGTTGATGACGCTGACGGACCTTCGCGCCATTGCACAACTGATGAGCCCGGAGTGGATCAGGGGGCGGACTATGGCGCTCTATACGCTCTCTTTCGGCGGGATTCTCCCGATCGGCGCGATCATCGCCGGAGTCCTCGCCGACTGGGTCGGCACTTCGGAGGCGATCATCATTCTCTCCTCTGGAACGGCGACCCTCGGCGTTTTGGCGCCCATCTTTCGCATTCCAAGGCTCGATGACGTAGTCACGCCCGAGTTCTCTCCCGAACGGCGCACACCGATGCATGACAACCTTGTGGGCGGTGGCCCGGTTGTCGTTCTGAACGTGTGGCGGATAGACGAGGATGATTTCGAAGAGTTCACCGAAGTGATGAACGAGGTTCGGCTGGTGCGTCTCCGCACAGGTGCCAACCGATGGCGGCTGTTCCGCAACGCAGAAGACCCGCACAGGCTCGTCGAGTACTTCGCACTTGGCTCGTGGGAGGAACATCTGGCCCAACACCGCAGAATCGACGATGTGTCGGCCGACCTGATTACCAGGGCCCGAAGCTTTGATCGAGCCGATGGGCCGAGAACCCGTCACCTGATCGCGATCGACGTGGCGGATCCTCCCGGCTTCCACGATCTGCTCCACGCCCACGAAGAGCTCCACCGAAGCGACGGATCCATCCCCCACTTCGATCAGGAGATATGAGATGACCTCAGTTCACGTCGGAATTTCATCCAGTCCGATGACTTGGTCGACCAGAGGACATCCGTGGCGATAGTGGCAAACCCAACGAGTACCAGCAGCCAGGTGACCCACGAGGGAACGCCCGAGGCAACGGACGCCCCGATCAAGGCGAATGGCGTCAATTTGGTGGCGATTGCTCCAGAGGCGTGCATCCAGGCGCGTGCCCGACCCGACGCTCTCAGATAGGAGGTGTAATCGGTTTTCACCCCGGGTTGTGGCATTCGAATCGTCCCGATGAACCAGTCGGTGAAGCCAATGCCGAGAACAGTGCCGACCGCCAAATGGCCAAGCCCGTGAGTGGTCACCATCAGAATCCCGAAGCCAATCAAGAAGGCAATGGCCGCCGGCAGGTCGGTGAGGTAATAGGACCACCAGACGAATCCAAGACCAATCACGCTACCGGCGGCCATGAGCGAAGTACCCACCCGGAGCGGCACCCTCAGCAACGCCCAATTGTGAAAGGCGCGGCGGTCGATCGCGCCGATCCGATCGGAGTAGGCATCGGCCAGATCCGGGGCCGCCTTCACAGCCGCCACCGCCGTCCAGAACCCTGTCCCCGTCAGCGATTTGCCCGACTCAACTGCCTCCTCGGCGCTTTGCAGCGCAACCTCGATTGCAGAGCGATCCATCCTCATAATCTAGATACGGTGCGACTGGTGCAACCAGATCACTCATCGCGGTGTTTATTTACCGATGGATGAGTTGACCGCCGCCCTGGCCAGGAATCTCGACGCCGCATTCCCCGAGCTTGTCGAGTTGATGGGCCCGCGTCTCTACTGGGGGTTGCGGGGGATCTGCGGAGACCACCAGGAAGCGGAGGACCTGACTCAGGAGACCTTCATCAGGGCATATCGTGCCCTGGCGGGATACGAACGGGTTCGGGTACGAGCGTTGATGCTCTCTCCCTGGATTTGGACCATTGCCCTCAATCTGGGTCGCAACCACGTGAGAGACCGTTCTCGCCGCCCGACATTTGCCGGGTGGCTCGATCGAGGCGTCGCCGATCCGGATCTGCCGGATGTCGGGGCCTGGGATCGCAGATTCAAGGCCCTCTCCGCGCCACAACGGTCGGCTGTCGTCCTCCGCCACGTCGTCGGAATGGGGATCGGTGAGATCTCGGAGGCGACGGGACGACCTGAGGGGACAGTCAAGGCCGACATCCATCGCGGACTGGAGAAACTGAGACAGACCATGGAGATGGAGCGATGAGCATCGAAAACGACCTGGGCGCAATGATTGGCCCGCTGCCTGACGGGATGAGCGAAGGAATAGCTCTAGGAACGGGGATCGCCGACGGATACGACATTTACGACTCACCGCTGGGCCGGGTAGCGGTTGCCTTCAATCCCCTGGGAGTGTCCGCCGTCGATGTTGCCGACGACGCTTTTCCTGATCGGTTCAGCGCCCGCCATGGGCGGAAGCTGTTTCGCTCCGAGGCACCTTCCGCATGGTCGATGAAGATCGCTCCTGCGATAGAGGCAGGCAGACCGGGGAACCTGCCGGTAGATCTGCGCTCGGTGACACCGTTTCAAACCGAAGTGCTGCGTGTAGCGACCACAATCCCGCGAGGCGAGGTGCGCTCCTATGGGTGGCTCGCCATGCAAAGTGAACACCCTCGAGCAACCCGGGCGGTAGGGACCACGATGGCGTCCAACCCCGTGCCGCTGATCATCCCTTGTCACCGGGTGGTTCGCTCTGACGGGCGCATCGGCGCCTATTCGCTGGGTGGGCCAGATAACAAGTGGAGGCTTCTCGAACACGAAGGTGCCGACCCTGGCCACCTGGAAGAGTTGGCCTCGTCGGGTGTCCGGGTTCAGGGCAACTCGGCCACCTTGATCTTCTGTCACCCGACCTGCCGGGCCATCAGACGATCCCACCCGGATCGTGTCGTCGATTACCGCTCGGTGTCCCAAGCCAGGGACGCCGGGTTTCGGGCGTGCCAGCTGTGCAAGCCGGCGTGACCAACGGTTCACCGAGCCGTTACCCTCGCCGGCGATGAACCAAGCCTTCGAAGTCGAGCAACTCGCCGTCAACACCATCAAGGCTCTCGCAATGGACGCCGTCCAGAAAGCCAATTCCGGTCACCCCGGAATGCCTATGGGAATGGCGGATATTGGAGTGACTCTCTGGGGACGGCATCTCAAGGTCGACCCTGGCGCACCAGACTGGCCCGACCGGGACAGGTTCGTTCTCTCCAACGGTCACGGGTCGATGCTCCTCTACTCGCTTCTCCATCTGTCCGGGTTCCCGCTGTCCCTCGACGATCTGCGCAACTTCAGACAATGGGGAAGTCACACCGCAGGTCACCCGGAGCGAAACAATGCTCTGGGCATCGAGATGACCACCGGGCCCCTTGGCCAGGGTTTTGCTACCGGTGTGGGTATGGCAATCGCCGAAACCCACCTCCGAGCCCGGCTGGGAAGCGACCTCGTCGACCATCGCACGTTCGGCTTTGTCTCCGACGGCGACCTGATGGAGGGCATCAGCTCGGAGGCGGCCTCGATGGCGGGGCACTTCGGTCTCGGGAAACTGGTCTACTTCTACGACGACAATCACATCTCCATCGACGGATCCACCTCTATCACGTTCAGCGAAGATGTCCTGACACGGTTTGCCACCCAGGAATGGCACACGTTGGAGGTCGACGGTCACGATCGAAGGGCCATCGACGAGGCGATCGTCCTGGCACTCGGAGAAGAGGACCGTCCATCATTGATCATCTGCCGGACACACATCGCCGCCGGCGCCCCACACCTGCATGACACCTCCGCCGCACACGGCCAACCGCTCGGCGACGAGGAGGTGAGGCTGACAAAGGAGGCCATGGGATATCCGACGGAGCCGGACTTCCTTGTCGACGAATCCGTTTACCAGTTCTTCTCCAACGCCATGGAGCGGGGCCGCGTGGCGCATGAGCAGTGGCATGATCGCTTCGGGGCTCTCGACGAAGCGACCCGCCAGACCTGGAATGAGTTCCACAACCCGAAGCCGGTCCGCCTCGAAGGGCCCAACTTCGAGATCGGCGAGAAAGAGGCCACGCGGGGCTCCGGGGGGAAGTTGTTCGGCGAGATCGCCGAGAAGGTGCCCGGCTTCATCGGGGGGGCTGCCGATCTGGCAAGCTCGACCAAGACGGTCATCGAGAAGGGAAGGCTGTACTCACGGGAGGACCGCAGTGCCCGGGACATCCCCTTCGGGATCCGGGAGCATTCCATGGGCGCGGTGGTCAACGGCATGGCTGTCCACGGCGGCCTCCGGCCCTACGGGGCGACCTTCTTCGTCTTCAGTGACTACATGCGGCCGGCAGTTCGACTCGGTGCCTTGATGCAAGCTCCCTCGATATGGGTGTGGACCCACGAATCGATCTTTCTCGGTGAAGACGGGCCGACTCATCAGCCGATCGAACACCTCGCATCTCTCAGGGCCATGCCCAACCTCTGGGTCATCAGACCCGCCGACGCCAACGAGACCGTTGCGGCATGGGAGCTGGCAATCAACCGGACCGACGGTCCGGTGGCCCTGCTGCTCACCCGCCAGGCTGTGCCCACCCTTGAGAGCGTTCCGGGCGGAGTATCCAAAGGTGGATATCTAGTTCGCGACGGAACCGACGTCACGCTGATCGCCACCGGATCCGAGGTTCATGTTGCCCTGGAGGTGGCCCAGACTCTCGACTCCGAAGGGCTCTCCACCCGGGTGGTGAGTCTCCCTTGCTGGGAACTGTTCATTGCTCAGGACGACGACTACCAGCATGGCGTTCTTGGTGTGGCGCCGCGGGTGAGTGTCGAAGCTGCCACCACCTTCGGTTGGGAGAGATTCGTGGGCTCTGATGGACTCAAGATCGGCATCGACCACTTCGGTGCCTCGGCCCCTGACACCGTCCTCGCCAGGGAATTCGGTTTCACCGCGGAGTCGATAGCGGAGCGTGTCCGGGACCACCTGAGCCACTGACATGTCGGCTAGAGCTGACGTGGTGATCATCGGGGCCGGAATTGCCGGGGTGGCGGCTGCCCATGCCCTCACCGCCGGATATGGGCTCGACAAGGTCGTCGTGATCGACCCGCGTCCACCGTTGTCACTCACTTCCGACAAGTCGACTGAGTGTTATCGGAACTACTGGCCCAATCGGGAGATGACCGAGTTGATGATCCGGTCGATCGACCTCCTGAATCAATACTCGGGCGAATCGGGCGAATCGATCGGTCTCAACCGGAGGGGCTATCTGTATGTGACCGCAGATCCCGGCGCCCTCGAGGCCTTGCTGGAGAGCGCCCAGAGGAGCGCCGAGTTCGGATCAGGTCCGGTGCGCATCCACACCACGCCCGACCACTACGGGGAGGCGGAGGACGGGTTCGATGTCCTGGCAAACGCCACGACCCTGCATGCCTTGTTTCCTTACCTGACCGAACGGGCTTTGGGTGCCCTTCATGTGAGGCGGGCCGGTTGGCTCAGTGCCCAGCAACTTGGGAGATGGATGTTGGATCGCTCGTATCAACACGGGGCCCAACTGATCGTGGACGAGGTTCTAGGCATCGAAATCGCCGGTCGGCGGGTCAAAGGCGTCCAACTGGCATCCGGGAGGAAGATCCGAGCCGGGGTGGTCGTCAATGCCGCCGGACCGCTGTCCCCAGGGGTGGCACTTATGGCCGGTGTCGATCTTCCGGTGTTCTCAGAAATGCATCTCAAAGTCGCCTTCAAAGAGCATCTCGGAATCGTCCCCCGGGATGCCCCGATGATCATCTGGAGCGACCCACAGAGACTCGATTGGACGGCTGACGAGCGCTCCGAGCTGGAAAGACAGGGCCGCTCTGATGTCACCGGCGACATGCCCGTCTTCTGCCACGGTCGGCCAGAAGGAGGTGAGGACTCACCCTATCTGCTCTCATTGTGGGATTACCACGCCACCGTGACCTCGCCGGTGTGGCCACTCGAGGACGATCCCCTGTACCCGGAGGTAGTGATGCGCGGGATGGCCACGATGGTGCCCGGCCTGACCCGGTATCTGGATCATCTGCCCCATGCGGTGGTCGACGGTGGCTACTACTCGAAGACAAGGGAGAACCGCCCCCTGATCGGTCCGGCCGGGCCCGAGGGTTTCTTTCTGGTGGCGGCGATGTCGGGATTCGGGGTGATGGTGGCGGCCGGGGCGGCCGACCTGGTGGCAAGACACATAACCGATGACAGCCTGCCGAGCTACTCGGATGCATTCCTGTTGAGCCGGTACGAAGACCCGGCGTATCTGGCTGAGATCGAAGCCGCGGATCAATCGGGGCAGCTATGAGCCGGCCCTGCTCGCCGTTTTTCAACTCGCGAGGAAGTCGACTTCGTGTTCCCCTGGAGAGAGGAGGTCAGGAGAACTTGGTCTTTGGCCTGCCCTGCAAAACCTCATCGAGGTAGATATCGGCCTTTTCGTTGTAGAACGACATATACCCGGCGATGCGTTGTGACTCGGGAAGCGGCGTGTCGTATGCCCAGACGATGTTCTGGTGGACGGCGCCATCGAGGTTGACATTCCAGTAGCGAGCCGTCCCCTTGTACGGACAGGAGGTTGCCAGGTCGGTCGGACTCATCAGATCCATCCGAACGTCGGTCTTGGGCAGGTAATACCGGACGGGAAGACCCGTCTCGTGGAGGAATCTCCCATTTGTGCTGTCGGCGACGGTCACGCCGTCGATCTCAACCCGCACCCGCCGGCTCGAGGGAAGTATGTCGATCCGGGTGTAGGGATCACGGGCATGCACGAAAACCTCTTCGTCTTCTTCAAACCAGTGATCCATCGTCTTCCAAACCAGGGCATAGTGGCCTTCCAACTCGGGGATTTTTGGGTCGAGAAAGGCGTACGCAGACCCTTCTTTGCCACCGGCCTTGACCGCAAACTGGGTTGCCTCGCCGCGACTGGGTGACCGAACGGTCTCCCCGGTCTCCACGAGGAGGTCGGTCCTGACATCCTCTTGGGGGAAGTAGTACGTCGGATAGTAAGGGACCTCCCAGACCAGAAGCGGTGCGACGGAATCAACCACGACTTCACCGCCGAGCACCGCCCGGACTCGTTTATTGCCTCGTTCGAGACGGATTCGGCCATGTTCGGTCATTTGACACCCTCAAGGAAAGCTTGCGGCATGTGCAACGCCGCTAAGGGGCGCCGGATTCCCTACAAGGCGATTGACAGTAGGTCGGGCGATCGGGCCAGGTCGGCAGATTCCCAGTAGGCAGCGAACCGCTTCTCCAACGAGTCCGGAGTCTCTGCGTAGATTCGACGTCCCAGGATTCGAGACGCGGTCTCGAGATCTGAGCGACGCTGCTCGGCTAGGCCTTTGAGAAGACTGCGTTCGACCGGATTGGGACAGAGGTCGAGACGCTGAGACACGAGATACAGCAACTCGGCGAGATCGTGGTCCTCCCCGAGCAGATCGGCGACGCGCTCCAGAGTGAGGGCCATGCCCAGCACCACCACCGGCCATATAGGTGTGAGAATCTCGAACTGGTGTCTCAGATATTTGGCACGCTTTCGCCACAGATGAAAGTGGGCCGGCGTGGGCGAGGTGTAGGCGGTCACCATTTCTCTTCGGCCGCGGCCGTAGGTTTGTCTGAGCCCAGGACCGACGGAACCAAAACTATTCCTGATCCCCACGCCATAGACGTTGCGCGCCTCCGGGTCGGTCGGCCATGACGAGTAACGGGAATGAGCCCTCTCCAGATTGGCGACTATCCGGGGAATCGTCTCAGGATCCATCATGAGTCGCTCCTCTGCATGATCCCGCCTTATGGCAAGTCTCTCCGCCAGTTCGGCAAAGGTGCCTTCGGCCAACAGCGATCCGTAAACGCGTCGGATCTCCTCCACCCCGTCGACGGCCACGGAAGCGCTGCGCGCCGGTGAGAGAAGACGGGCGGTGTCACGCAAAGCTGCATTCTCGAAGCGATAGGCCTTCTCTCCTATCTCCGATCGAACCAATCGAAGGAGAGAGCGAATCCGCTTGGTCGACTTGCGCGCCTGGTGGACAGCAACCCGGAAATGCTCCTCTCCGTCGAAAAACCCGGAAACTGCATTCTCCAATTCGCCCAGTGTCAGACGTTGCAGACCTTCCCCGAGTGGCTCCCCGACCCGGAGGCGGAACTCGGGGATCGGGACGACGACCACGCCCGACGGGTATGCCGGAGCGGCTGAAAGTGTCATCCGTCAAGCGTAATGTCGCGCTTCATGAGATCCGCGGGTCTTCTCCCTTATCGTCAGAACCACAGGCTGGAGGTCTTGATCGCCCATCCGGGAGGTCCCTATTTCGCAGGCCGGGACCGAGGGTGGTGGTCTCTTGTCAAGGGTTTGGTGGAACCCTCCGAATCAGATATCGAAGCCGCGGCCCGTGAGTTCGCCGAAGAGACCGGCTGGGAGGCTCCGCGGCAGCCGTGGATCGATCTGGGGGAGACCACCCTCAGATCGCGCAAAGTGGTCACTGCATGGGCGGTCGAGACGGATTTCGACCCCGCGACCCTGCTCCCCGGGACCTTTCAGATGGGATCACAGCGTTTTCCCGAGATCGACCGGGTGGCCTGGTTGCCGCCGGTGGAGGCCCGGGAGAAACTCAACTCGGCTCAAGTGGTCTTCATCGATCGTCTTTTGGTTTATCTCGGCCTTTAGGCTGTCCTAACCCGAACCCGAGAGAATGAGCGAAATGACCGACATGCCAAAGACCGAGGCCGAATGGCGCGAGAAGCTGACACCGGAGCAATACGAAGTGCTCCGCAAGTCGGGCACGGAGCGCGCCTTCACCGGCGCCTACTGGAATGAGAAGGCCCGGGGGAAATATCGTTGTGCCGGATGTGGGGAGGAGTTGTTTTCCAGCGATACGAAATTCGAGTCCGGCTCCGGGTGGCCGAGCTTCTATGCCCCTCTCCAACCACAAGGGGTCACGGAGGAGAGCGACCGGTCGTACGGCATGGTCCGAACCGAGGTCAAATGTGCCAAATGCGGTGGGCATCTCGGACATCTATTCCCAGATGGTCCCAACCCAACCGGACTCCGTTACTGCATCAACTCGGCGGCCCTTGAACTAGACGCAGAAGGTGGAGAGGTGTGAAACCGGGTCAACCCCGTTTCTGATACCACCGCAGCAGCTCGACAAATCGCTCGTCGTTGGGGCCGGTTGACACGTCGCCCACGGAGAAATGACCAACCACCAGCCCCTCTCTCTCATCGAGGTGCATCTCAACGCCGTCCAGCATGTCCAGCACCACGGTGTTCGCCGGTTGGATCGCGAAGTAGAGGCCATCTATCCGGTTGTAGCGGGCAGAGGCAACCAACGCCTCGAAGAGAATCCTTCCGAGTCCGCGTCTCTGAAACCGGTCTACGACCGCCACCGCCATCTCCGCCTCCTGCTCGGCTTCGGGGCGGATGTAACGGCCACTGGCGGCCGGCATGCCAGTGATGAGGGCACCCCAGGCCACATGCTCGATCAGATCGATGCGGGTCAGATAATCGAGCTCGGCCTTGGAGAAATGGTCAACGGGCGAGCCGAACCGAGACAAACGAGTCTGCAGCGACATGTGTGCCAGACCTTCCTCCATCAAGGCACGGTCGCCCTCGACAACGGGACGAATCTGGGCCATCGAGCCATCTCTGAGCTCGACCTCGATGACTGGCAAGGGGGCTTGGTAGGTGTTCATGACAGTACGCACCATCCGGCCGATTCCCGGATCCGGGCATCAGGCCAGGGTAACTTCTCCTCATGGCGAGGCAGCGACTGGCGACGGCCACCTCAGATTACGGATCGAGCAAACGCGAGTCCCATGACTCGTCGCCTTTCTATGCGCGGTTTGTCCGGCCGGTCATCTCGAACGACGATCGAGTCGCCTCCCCGATCGTCGTCGATGAACTCTTCGTCGGCGATGCCCGCACCATGACGGACAGTCAAGTTGCCGACGGTTCTGTCGCATTGGTGGTCACATCACCGCCGTATTTCGCCGGCAAGGAGTACGAAACCGACCTGACTGCCGGACATGTGCCTTCCAGTTATGGCGAATACCTCGGGATGCTCACCGAGGTGCTGGCGGTCTGCCTCCGAAAGCTGGAGCCCGGTGGCCGGATGGCCGTGAATGTCGCCAACCTGGGGCGAAAGCCCTACCGCTCACTTTCGGCTGATGTGATCTCGATACTGCAAGACGATCTCGGGATGTTGCTTCGGGGCGAGGTGATCTGGCAAAAGGCCAAGGGCGCCGGTGGCAGTTGCGCCTGGGGGTCCTATCGGTCTCCTCAGAATCCGGTGCTCCGGGATGTCACCGAGCGGGTGATCATCGCCTCCAAGGGACGATTCGATCGTGCATTGAAAAGGTCCAGGCGGGAAGAATTGGGACTCCCTCATGTCTCGACCATTGCGACCGACGACTTCCTCGAATCCACCTTGGATGTCTGGGAGATTCCGTCAGAGAGAGCAACCAAGATCGGTCACCCTGCCCCATTCCCGGTGGCGCTGCCCAGAAGACTGATCGAGCTGTACACCTACCAGGCCGACCTGGTACTCGACCCGTTCTTGGGGTCTGGCTCCACTGCCGTCGCGGCTCGGGAGGCAAACCGGCACTTTGTGGGTTTCGACACCGAGGAGTCGTACATCGCCCTGGCCCGGGACCGTCTCGACGCGGTGGGAGCTTCCGGTTGAAGATCCTCGCGGTATGTGCCGGGAATATCTGCAGATCACCGGCGGCGGAGGCGGCGATACGTCGGGCCGCCGAGAGGGTCGGTCTGGAAGTTGAGGTCGACTCGGCAGGAACCGGCTCCTGGTATCTCAGCCAACCGCCCCACCCGGAGTCCGTCGCGGCGGGTGAGCGAGTAGGTCTCGTGATCGAAGGCAGGGCGCGACGGGTGACGGTGAGGGACTTCGACCGGTTCGACATTTTCCTCGCCATGGATCGGGCCAACCTTCAAGATCTGTTGGCTCTCGCTCCGTCGACCGCAGCAAAGGCAAAAGTGAGGCTGTTCCGCACCTACGACCCGACGACCGACGAGGACGAGATTCCAGATCCCTGGGGCGGCCCTTCCGAGGGCTACGACGAAACGGTCCGTATTGCTACTGCGGCTGCTGAGGGATTGGTGGAGACTCTCAAAGGGGTTTAGGCGGGGACCTCACGCCTGATGGAGGATCCAATGGCCTGCGAGAAAGAACTCGAGGCCAGGCGCCTCGGGGTCGTCGGACTCCAACAGGTTCCGATAGGAAAGACTCGAGCCATTGAAGAACTCATCATTCCAGTAGGGGTTCGATCTGTCGATCTCCGACCATGCCGAAACGTATAGGTAGGGCTCGGGATGGTTGTCATCACCCGGCGAAGCCCCGTAGCTGGCCCGTTGCCCCTTCTCGTAGTCGCCCAACTCGGTGGCGGCGTCGAAATGCTCGGGCCACAACTGCACCTCGGAAGGGTCGTCACCGGCCACAGCGTGACCGCGCAAGCTCTCCAGGACATCCCAAGCGAAGCCGTACCAGCTGCCCAGCGCTTCGGTGGCAACCGGGTCGACAGCAAGGGGCAGATCGGGGTCAAAGGGCTGGAGAGGATCATGGAAATCGGGAAACCACTGTGGTTGATACTCAATCCCGAAAAAGCCACAGGCTTGCCTGATCGTTGTTATCGCCTGCGAGGTGACCCCCTCCGAACCATGGTGGATGAGGCGGTCTCCCTCGATCTGGAGGCGTCTCCCCTCGAACTCGGGCGTCCCGAAACCACTCCCCTCGTGGCGCAGGCCCATTCGTCCCACCGCCTTGTATCGTGCCGGGCTGACCGCATAGAAGGCCAGCTGGTGGAGGTGTTCTCGTGTCGTGGCGAAAGTGCCCGGCAAGGTCACCAGACTGGATTCACTCATTCCGCCGCCTCATCGTTTACCGGCTTCCTCCAAAAAACCACCAGCTGGCCTGCGCCTGCGATGAGACCAAGGGCGAATATCCCCAGACCGACCAGGCCATCGAGGTTCCCGGCTATGCCCAATGCCGAATCGACGCTGAAACTGCCGGGCCCGATTACCGCGATGGCCAGGGCGACGACCGCAAGGGTGACAACGTATTCATAACCCTCGTCGGGACGGTGAAAGACGAAGAATCCGGCAAAGCGATGGATGGACCAAAACGCCACGAGCATTGTCGCCGCCAGTCCGGCGGCGGCCACCGATGTGAGCAGGCCCAGCATCAGGGCGGCTCCTATGGCAACCTCATTGGCCGCCGATAGCAAGGCGTTCAGCTTTGGCTGACGAAACCCAACAGAGGCAAACCACCTGGCCGTGCCCTGGAGCGAACGGCCATGATTGATGCCGTGGGCGATCATCACCACTCCAGCCCACAGACGGAGTATCAGGAGGGCGGTGTCGATGTTGTCCATGTCTCCTCCATTCGGTTAAGGACAACCCAGCGAATGTCGCCCAGCTGTCGTTCTATGCCCGAGTGTCGGGAACTGGACAATTGTATGACCCATGCCGGGACGGTGAAACGGGTACACCGCCGGAGAGCCGTCACCCGCGAAGGAGAGGGCCGGTCCTTGCCGCCGGCCCTCTCCTTCGTGGCGGGAGGTTTCTGGTTATGAAGCCAGTTCTCTCAACCGAATGGCCTGAAACCGGAGCACTCTGGTGATCGTGGCCAGACCAAAGGAAATGGCCACCAGATACACAGAGACTCCCAGACGGCGCACTGCTTCCAGCGTGATAGCCGCGCTCTCCGAGTCTCCCAGGCTGAGGGTCCCCGAGGAGACCTGACCGGCGACGATCAGATGGATGATGGAGGCCACCAACAGGGTCATCATGGCCATGACCATTCCCAGGATGAAGACCTTCACGGTCGCGGGCATCTTCAGCGTGTGCACCTGCTCTCCTACCAGTTCTTGCACCTCACCCCCGCCCTTGCGGAACTCCCCCAGGATCTTTGCTATGGCGAACGAGATCGAGGTGAACACCGCGGTGAACCCGATGAACATCACACCAGTCGCGGTGTGGCCAAGAGCCGCTACGGCCGTCGCCGATGATCCGTCGGCCACGGCATTTGCTCTGACAATCCCCAGGATCAATGCCAGGGGGAAGGCCATGATTGCCATCACCCACATCGGGGCCCACAGCTTCTTTCCCATTCTCTGTGGCCGGTTATATCCCAGTCCGCGATTTGTGACCTCTATGGCAAAGTCAGTACTCGCCCGTGCATCTTTGCTCGTCATGATGAGCTCCTTTGTCCGCCCCGGATCAGTTCTTGCACTCTGGAAAACTGGAATCCGAGGACATTTGCGATAGCGGCCAGTGCCATTGCGATGGCTGCGAGAATCAGACCCAAGCCGAACTCACGGAGTGGGCCGAGCCAGACAAACGCAGTCGGGACACTGCTGGCTCCTGCCACGCTCACGTATCCGATGAACTGAACGACTTCTGCCACGAGGCCGAACATCATCAGGCCCACGAACCCTTTGGCAGATTTCGGCATCTTCGGCACGTGCACTTTGACTCCCAGGGATTCCTGGATCTCGCCGCCGGCGGTGCGAATCGCCCAGAGGATCGTTCCCAGCAGGAACGAGATCCCCGAGAGCAACATCCCCTCACCGAGGAACTGGAGACCCTGTTTCCACGCAGAAGCAGCGACATTGGGAACGCTTCCCGCCTCGACGAAGGAGACGACCAACCCGGCGAGAACGATCATCACTCCCATCACCAGCATCGGCCGGAACATCTTCTTCGCCAACTTGTGCATGAGAAGGGGGCCCGGTGCCTTCGCCGCGACGGTCACGACACCGAATTCGGTCTGGTGATCGCCCACAGGAGTGGAGTCGGGTCCGGGGATTCCAATCAGCTTTGGCAAAGCCACCTTGAGAGAATCGGCCCTGAGCCAGAGCTTGAGCAAGATCCCCCAGAGGATGATCGCTATGGCCGTTTTGGTCGCAGCGAATCCGCTCGTGGTCACGCCAAAGGTCCATGCCAGGGTCTGCGCCCTGGCACTCCCGGACTGCCCGAGAGCGACCAGATTGCCGATGAAGGCAATCGAGGTGATCGCCAACCCGAGTACTGCCAACCTCAATCCCAGCCTTCTCTGCGATGACGGTGCCCGATAATCGGCGTCTGCTGCAGGTCTGAAACCTGCATCTGCAGCAACTGTCATTGTGTCCTCCTTTCGGTACACACCACGAAGAACCGACCCGAGAAAGACACCGCGCCGACATTGTCGTCCCAGCGACAATTTGATTCTGACGGTTGACGCCTCCCGTTTTGCGAGGCGAGGCCGCCTGCCAGTTCCGCCACAACTACAACACGACAAAGGATGGGAGAATTGAAGTCCTCCGGATGGGTCCGGGGGGACCGGCCGCAACCTCAAGTAGGCCGTTTCCTGCTGTACGGTTCCGGCTGCAAATACAGAGATGGGACGATCGATGACCCGTTGGACCGAGGGCGTGCTCTCACTGACTCTGACCGTCCTGCTTGGCGTGGTGTTCTGGCTCTTCACCGGCCAGCCGCTGGGACTCGCCGGTACCAACCAACAGACGCCGGTGGTGGCGGATGCTGCGGCAATCGGCCGCGGAAAGCTGCTTGTCGAAGACGCCGGATGTCAGGCATGTCACACCGCGGACGGGACGCCGGCCGTTGGGCCGACCTGGAAGGGTCTCGCCGGATCCTCCCGCCCGCTCGAGTCCGGCGAAACCGTCGTTGCCGATGACGCCTATCTGCGCCAATCCATATTGGACCCATTGGCTCAGGTCGTGGCCGGATTCGCCCCGGTCATGCCTGCCACCTACTCCAAGCAGCTGAGCAGCGACGACATCGACGATCTCATCGCATACATCAAGTCTCTCGCTTCCTGAGACCTGAGCACAGAAGCCGTGGTTGCCGGGCGTCGATGGTGGGATTAACGCCGGATCGCCCGGGCGTGGTTTGCCCCCAAGAACACCCGCTCCGGGTCACCGCCATGAAAAATGTGACAATACCCGACTCAAGTTGTACAATTTGAGGACACTCAGAACCAAGCAAAGGAATCCAAAGACATGACACGCGCAGTCGGTATCGATCTCGGCACCACCAACAGCGTCATCGCCGTTCTAGACGGGGGTGAACCCACCATCATCGCCAACGCCGAAGGGGGCCGCACCACCCCCTCGGTGGTTTCCTTCAAGGAGGGCGAGGTCCTGGTCGGCGAGGTCGCCAAAAGGCAGGCGATAACCAACCCGGATCACACCATTCGCTCGGTCAAGCGCCACATGGGGACCGATTGGTCGATCTCGATCGATGGCAAGGACTACACGGCTCAGGAGATCTCAGCGAGGATCCTGATGAAGTTGAAGCGGGACGCAGAGGCTTTCCTTGGTGACAAAGTGACCGACGCTGTCATCACCGTCCCCGCATATTTCAATGACTCGCAGCGGCAGGCCACCAAGGAAGCAGGCCAGATTGCCGGGCTCAACGTGCTCCGCATCATCAACGAGCCCACTGCCTCTTCGCTGGCCTACGGTCTCGACAAGGAGACCGATCACACCATCCTGGTTTACGATCTAGGTGGAGGCACATTCGACGTATCGGTCCTCGAAATCGGCGATGGTGTGTTCGAGGTCAAGTCCACCTCGGGTGACACGAATCTCGGCGGCGACGACTGGGACGAGACGATCATGGAATGGCTGATCACCGGTTTCAAGAACGACCACGGAGTAGACCTCGGCGAGGATCGGATGGCCCGTCAGAGACTCAAGGAGGCCGCCGAGAAGGCCAAGATCGAGCTTTCCAGCGTCGCCGAGACGGAGATCAATCTGCCCTTTATCACCGCGACGTCAGCGGGGCCCCTCCACCTGCAGCGCAAGCTGACCAGGTCAGAGTTTCAAAAGCTCAGTGATCACCTTCTCGAGCGAACCCGGGGCCCGTTCAATCAGGCGATCAAAGACTCGGGGATGGCGGTGGGGGAAATCGATCACATCGTCATGGTCGGTGGTTCGACTCGCATGCCGGCGGTTCAGGACCTCGTCAAGAAACTGACCGGGAAGGACCCTCACAAGGGGGTCAACCCGGATGAGGTCGTGGCGGCCGGGGCGGCCATACAGGCCGGCGTGCTCAAGGGCGATGTCAAGGACATCCTGCTTCTCGACGTCACCCCACTCACCCTGGGCATCGAGACCAAGGGCGGGATTATGACCAGGATGATCGAGCGCAACACGACGATTCCGACCAAACGTTCCGAGATATTCACCACCGCGGAGAACAACCAGCCGGAGGTGGAGATCCACGTCCTCCAAGGCGAGCGCGCCATGGCGGTCGACAACAAGAGCTTGGGCAAGTTCCGGCTAACCGGTCTACCGCCGGCACCGATGGGGATACCTCAGATCGAAGTCACCTTCGACATCGACGCCAACGGAATCGTCCATGTCAACGCCAAGGATCTCGCCACCAGCAAGGAGCAAGCGATGACGATCACTGGCGGGTCGGCACTCGCCAGGGACGACATCGATCGGATGATCAAGGATGCGGAGTCGTACGCAGAAGAGGATGCCACACGGCGAGAGGCCGTCGAGACGCGTAACCAAGCCGAGCAACTCGCCCACCAGACCGAAAAGCTCATCGAGGAGCAGGGCGAGCAGATGACCGGGGATGAGAAGGCTGCGGTCGAATCTGCATTGAAAGAGCTGAAGACGAGTCTGGAGAACGAAGAGGCTGCATCGGACGAGCTTCGCCAGAAGATGGAGGCTCTGATCCAAGCGAGCCAAGCGATGGCGACGCGTCTCTACCAGCAGGCGGCTAGTCAGCAGGCAGGAGGCGATGCCTCAGCCGGTAACGATGACGAGGATGTCGTCGAAGCCGAGATCATCGACGAGGACGACGAGGCCTAGCGCCCGCTTTCCCATGGAGCAACCAATGAGCGAAGAAACGTCCGAGGTGGTCGAGGCCGAAATCGTCCCGGCTCATGGTTCGGCCGAAGCGACCGGACTGGGAATCGAGCTGCCCGATGAGCCCGAAGCCGCCGTCCAACTTCTGCTGGAAGAGGTCGGGAGGGCACGTGACGAAGCCTCGGCCTATCTCGACGATCTGAAGAGAGTCGCCGCCGACTTCGACAACTACCGCAAACGGACGGTCCGGGACCAAACGACGATCGTCGACCGGGCAGCGGAGAGAGTGGTGAGGGAACTGCTTCCGGTACTCGACACATTCGACGCGGCCGTCGGAGTTGAGGTCTCGGCCGCGCCGGAGCTCCAGCTGCTGACGGGCATGCTCAACACACGCGAGTTGCTCCTCAGGACTCTCGAGAAGGAAGGTCTCGAAGTCATCCAGACCGTGGGTGAACCGTTCGATCCCGAGGTTCACGAGCCTGTGGGACCCGCCACCGGCAACGGAAAACCGGTCGTTGGGGCAGAGCTCCGTCGTGGCTACCGGCTGAGAGGCCGGGTGCTGCGAGCCGCCCTGGTAGCCCTGGAGTCGGCTGAATGAACCGGGACTGGGTGGAGAAGGACTTCTACGAAATCCTTGGCGTGTCCAGTGAGGCGCCCGCCGACGAGATAAAGAAGGCTTACAGGAAGCTCGCCCAGAAGCATCATCCGGACGCAAATCCTGGAGATGCCGCCGCCGAGGAGAAGTTCAAGGAGATCTCCGAGGCATACGCAACGCTGTCCAACCCCGAGCAACGCAAGGAATACGACCAGGTGCGCCGGCTCGCCGCCACCGGCGGGTTCCAGGGATTCGGCGGAAGAGGCGGGGGTTTTGGCGGGTTTGGCGGCCAGCAGGTGCGGGTCGAAGACCTTTCCGACCTGCTGGGAGGTTTCGGTGGCTTGGGCGACCTCTTTGGGTTCGGAGGTTCGTCCCGCGGTGGCCCCTCGCGGGGAGCCGACACCCAAGCCGAGCTGACGATCAGTTTCGAGGATTCTGCCCACGGAGTTACCACCGCGGTCCACGTTCGCGGAGCGGCACACTGCTCACGATGCGGCGGGACCGGGGCTGAGCCTGGCACCAGCGTCTCGACATGTCCTACCTGTTCCGGACGCGGCGTCGTTGCCCAGAATCAGGGCTTCTTCTCCTTCTCCCAACCGTGCCCGCAATGTCGCGGGAGCGGCCAACTCATCGAATCACCGTGCACCAACTGCCGGGGATCGGGAGCAGAGACGCGAACACGTGAGGTCAAGGTCCGCATCCCGGCTGGGGTCCAAGATGGCAGCACGCTCCGGCTGCGCGGCAAAGGCGCCCCCGGCGGCAACGGGGGCCCTTCAGGTGATCTCCTGCTTCGGATAAGGGTGGGAGCCAGCAGCACCTTTGGGCGACGCGGCAACGATCTCACCCTGACAGTCCCGATCACTTATACCGAGGTAGTCCTCGGGACCAAGATCGACGTGCCCACCCTCAACGGTGGCGTCAAGCTGAGAGTGCCGGCCGGGACCCCTTCGGGGAAGACCTTCAGGGTGAGGGGCTCGGGCGTTGTCCCGGAGGGTGGCAGGCCGGGCGATCTCCTGGTCACAGTGCAGGTAGCCGTCCCCAAGAAGGTTTCCAAAGAAGAGAAGCGGATCCTCGAGGAGCTCGAGGCCGAAAGAAACGAAGATGTGCGGGAGCATCTGAGATGATGGAGATCACATGAACGAGCAGTCCAAGGCCGTGTTCGTCATTTCAGTGGCGGCCGAACTTTCAGGCATGCACCCCCAGACTTTGCGCATCTACGAGCGTAAGGGTCTGATCGATCCGTTTCGCACGCCGGGTGGCACCCGGCGGTACTCGAGAGAGGACATCGAGCGTCTCGAACTCATCCAGGACTTGACCAGCCAGGGTCTGAATCTGGAGGGAGTCAGGAGGGTTCTGGCTCTCCAGGAGGAGAATCGGCGCCTAAAGAAGAAGGTCGACAAGCTGCGTGATCGTCTGGAGGACCTCGAAGACGAGATAGAGGCGCGACTGGCCGACGTGCATCGCTCATATCGCGGGGACATCGTCCTGCGCAGTCAGGTTCGCCATCTTTTCCGGGAAGAAGGCTGATGGCCGATTCCTATCAGGGACCGGTTCGGATATACGGCTCCGACGGAATCCTCCTCACCACCGGCTCGGCGGCTCTCGAAGACGATCCCGAACTTGGTTCCTGGAAGGGCGTGCTGCAAACACTCAGAGGAACCGCTGTCGCCGGAAAGGCACTGGTGGTGAAAATCGAGATTCCTCAGGGCAGAAGCGGCCTGGCACAACTGGTACCGATGGGCGAGATCGGAGATCGGGCCACCGCCACGGTGTCGGGCTTCGGCCCCCGTCCTTTCTGACCGCTCTGCGCCGAGCAGTCGGTTGCGTCATGCCTCCGGCAGACGTGCCCCGGGATGCCCCGGCCATATGAAGGAACCCACGGCGAAATCGTTGTAGAGATTGACCATTCGCATGGTTCGCCAATAGGAGGCCATGTTCGCCGTCATTGCCGGAAGGATGCGACTCGTCCCCGCCTCCACCCAAGTGGGCACTACATCGACGTCGACAAATCTCCACCGCCCCTGTTGCTCCTCGGCACGCACCATGGCGATGACCCCATCGGCCAAAGTGGGTGGATTCCTCTGGAGGGAGAGGAAGTTGCCCAGCCCATAAAGGATGAATTCGCCGTCGACCCGCTCGATCGGCCCGATCATATGGCTGTGATGCCCGACGACCAGATCGATGTCGGGCGACCGGATCAGGGCTTGAAACAGCTCACGCTGGTATGGAGAAGGCTCGGCCTGGTATTCCACACAGCAATGAGCGCTAACCACCACCAGGTCTGCCCCTGCCCGGCGTGATCGAGCCGCTATGGCCAGAAGCTGGTCCTTCACCAGCAACTGCACCAGCCACGGACGGTCGGGAGGCATCTGCAATCCATTGAGCCAGTACGAGGCGGAGATGTGGGCGACCGTCAGGTCCCCCAACGTATACACCACCGATTCCCACGCCTGGTCCACCGTTGAGGCCATGCCCGCCTGCTCGAGTCCGGCCGCCTCGAGGATCCTGATGGTGTCCACTACGCCGGCCGCACCCCGATCGTAGGAGTGATTCGATGCCGTGGAACACCCGTCGTACCCGGCGAAAGTGAGAGCTTCGGCCAGTTCGTGGGGAGCGCTGAATCGTGGATAGCCACTCAGGTCGTCGTCCGTCGGGGACAGCGGAACCTCCAGATGACAGATCGCTAGATCGGCGCTCGAGATGATCGGTCGAACCTTTCCGAACATGCGGCGGAAGTCATAACCGTCTTCGGTGCGAGCCCGGCCGGCAATTGCAAGATGGATCAAGGTGTCTCCGGTGAAGGCGAGCGTGACCGACCCGGAGCTTCGCCCCTGGGGGCCAGGGCTTGCGGCCGCGGCGATATGGGCCCCCATGGCTCCCGACAGGAGCGCGAGAGCGGCAACCCAAGCCAAAGGGCGAAGCATCCGCCCAGTGTTACAGGGATGGCTTCTGGGACGAGGATCCGGAAGGGGCAAATGGCGGGCCTCCGTCGCGGACCGGCCCCTAGCATCGTGTCCGGCTGTTCAGGGAGACCGCTTGCTGCCATTGCGCGACGTCAATCCGACAAGAACGACTCCGTGGCTGACTCTTTTGCTCATCGCCACGAGCATCGGCGTGTACTTCCTCATCCAGGCTCCCGCCACTCCAGCTCAGCAAAGCGAGTTTCTCTATCAGCGCGCCGCGATCGCCTGCGAGGTGACCACGGGTGTCCCGCTGTCCCGAAGCGAAATCACCAGCGGGGTGTGCACGGCCGAGCCCTCGAATCCGATCTTTCCGGACAAGAACCCGTTCCTAGCCGTCATCGCCTCGATGTTCCTCCACGGAGGCCTCGCTCATCTGCTTTTCAACATGTGGTCACTATGGATCTTTGGCAACAACGTCGAAGAGGCTTTTGGCAGATTGGGATACCTCATTCTGTATCTGGTCGGCGGTGTCTTCGCCACGGGGGTCTTTGTGGCCATGAATCCCGACTCGACCGTCCCCCTGATCGGGGCCTCGGGCGCCATAGCCGTCACCCTCGGGGCGTACGCCGTTCTCTTTCCCGGACACCGGATTCTCTCCCTCGTGGGCTGGTTTGTCGTTCCGGTGCCGGCCATCCTGTTTCTCCTGATCTGGTTCTTTGCCCAATTCGGGTTCGGCGGCTCCGGTGTCGCCTGGGAGGCGCATGTCGGCGGGTTCGCGTTCGGAGTGGTGATCAGCCTGTTCTACCGGCGAAGACTTCTGCGGAGAGTCCACTCCTACGCATGACGCTCCCGGCCGGTTTCGCTGGGGACCGGTGGGAGTAGGGTTGACCCCGGCACAAGGAGTGAGGAGGCCATGGAACAAGAGACGAACGTCATGATGACGATTCATCTTGTTGAAGACGACATCGAGACGGTGGCTGTCGCCGAACTCGACCTACGCGGTGATCACTTCGAAGCAAAAGGCCGCGCCCGGAGGAACCCGATTGACCCGGTGAAACCCCTGATCGGGGAGGAGTTGGCCATCGCTCGGGCGCTCGGCAAGCTCGAGGCGAAGATCACCGAGGCGGCTCGGGAGAAGATCGACCGCTATTTGGTGAAGACCGACTGACCCGGCGCCCCGAGCTGGCGGTCAATCGGTTGGTGGGGCGCGTCCGACTCGCCGGACAACGAACGGCCCCTGGTAACACGTTTCCTGGCCTGGGATCAGATGACCAGGTCAGACACCCGGGATCGCCGGCTCGATCACGGCATCGAGATCGAGGCCGGTGGGAAGTGTCCCGAACATGTTGCCCCAGTCGCCGTCCAGCCGTGACACGGCGAAAGCCTCCCAGATCTCAGGGTCTCCATGCTGAGCGAGAAGGGCACCCCCCGCAGCGATGACAAGCGCCTCGGCGAGCCTTCTGGCCTCATGCTCGGCATCGATGGGCCCGGTGACCATGTCCATCGCGGCCTCTATGGCTCGATCCAGCCGGCGATCGGCGCCTCGAGCCGTCTCCAGCTCCTGACGCAGTGCTTCCACTGCGTAGGGCTCCTTGGTCATCACCCTGACAAGATCAAGGGCAACCACATTGCCCGAACCCTCCCAGATGGCGTTGAGAGGCGATTCCCTGAACAGACGAGGCATGATCGAGTCCTCGACGAACCCGTTTCCTCCGAGACATTCCGTGGCTTCGTGGACCACTTCGGTGCATCGCTTCGTCACCCAGTATTTCCCTACCGGGGTGAGGATCCTCTTGATGAGAGCTTCGTGCTCGTCGAGGGAGGCCCGGTCGAAGGACCCGGATATCCGCATCATCAGCAGAACTGCAAGCTCGGTCTCGATTTCGAGGTCCGCAAGCACATTGCGCATGGCAGGCTTCTCGATGAGCCGCGATCCGAACGACTCACGGTGCACTGTGTGATGGATTGCCTGGGTGACCGCTTGGCGCATGAGGCCGGCCGAGCCGGTGATGCAGTCGAGGCGAGTACCCGAGACCATCTCCATGATGGTGCTCACTCCCCTTCCCTCCTCGCCCACCATCTCGCCCCAGGCTCCGTCGAACTCGATCTCCGCCGACGCGTTCGAGCGGTTACCCAGCTTGTCCTTCAAACGCTGTATGAGAATCCGGTTTAATCCACCGTCCGGCGTGAAACGGGGAAGAAGAAAACAGGAAAGCCCACCCGGAGCCTGCGCCAGCACGGCAAAGGCGTCAGACATCGGCGCCGACATGAACCATTTGTGCCCCGTTATCGAATATTCCTCACCGGGGCCTCCGCCATTGAGCGGCACGGCGGTAGTTGTGTTGGTACGCACATCGGAACCCCCCTGTTTTTCAGTCATCCCCATACCCATGATCACCCCGCTCTTCTTCGAAGCAGGGCCAAAATCCGGGTCGTAGCTGCGACTCAAGATGAGCGGTTCCCACTCCGCGGCCACGGCGGGCTGGTGACGAAGAATTGGGACCGCTGAGCAGGTCATCGAAATGGGACAGAAATGGCCGGCCTCGATTTGAGAAGTGAGAAAGGCGAGAGCGGTTCGGGCTGGATGGCCACCTTCCCCGGGGGCAAGCTCCCAAGGCAGGGAGTGGAGCCCGTTGGAAACCGCCAGCTCCATGAGCGAGTGCCAGGCAGGGTGGAAGGTGACCCGGTCTATCCGGTGCCCGTACTGGTCGTGGGTCAGGAGCTCCGGCTCGTAGCGGTTGGCCTGGAAACCCCACTCGATCACCTCGCTCGAGGTGAGTCTGCGACCCAGGCTTTCGGCCTGTTCGATCGCCCAAGCGGCACCTTCCCTGGTCATCGCCTGTCTGATCAGAGGGTCGGCGCCCACCAGGTCGTAGTCGACCAGCGGTGGTGGCTGGTTGAGTACCTCGTGGGTATCACCCATGAGTGAGGAGGCTAACACTCCGTTTCGACCACAAGATCTGGCTCGGGAACCTGCCTCTTACGACGATCCGGCCAGAATCAGCTGGCCGTCCTCGGTTGTGACCTTCACTGAATCCCCGTCGGAGATCTCACCACTGAGAAGCGACATGGCCAGACGATCTCCCAGGTCTTTCTGAATCACCCGTTTCAGCGGCCGAGCCCCGTAGAGGGGGTCATACCCTCGGTCGGCGATCAGTTGGTGAGCGTCGTCGTCGATCATCAGATCGATCCGGCGAGACGACAACCTGGCACGCAGCTGCTGCAACTGGATGTCAACGATCCTGCGCACATCATCTCGACTCAGCCGGTCAAAGACGATGATGTCGTCGATGCGGTTGAGGAACTCTGGACGAAACTGCCTGCGCACCGCGGCAAGCACCCCATCTTCGACCATCTCATCACTCGAATCGGGCTGAATGTGCTCCGACCCCAGGTTCGAGGTCATGATGAGGACCACGTTGGAGAAATCGACCGTCCTACCCTGACCATCGGTGAGGCGACCATCGTCGAGCAGTTGAAGCAGGACGTTGAACACCTCGGAATGGGCCTTCTCCACCTCGTCGAGCAGCACCACTGAGTACGGGCGTCGTCTCACCGCCTCGGTGAGCTGACCGCCTTCGTCATAACCCACGTACCCGGGTGGCGCTCCAATGAGACGGCTGACGGAGTGTTTTTCCATGTACTCCGACATATCGATGCGAACCATGGCCCGCTCGTCATCGAAGAGAAAGGCTGCGAGCGATCTTGCCAACTCGGTCTTCCCCACGCCTGTCGGACCCAGGAAGAGGAAGGAACCGACCGGGCGATGAGGGTCAGAAAGCCCAGCGCGGCTTCGTCGCACAGCATTGGCAACGGCCCCAACGGCGCGATCCTGCCCCACCACGCGATCGTGGAGATGGCTCTCCAGTCTGATCAGTTTCTCCGTCTCCCCCTCCATCAGTTTCGCCACTGGAATCCCGGTCCATCTGGCAACCACCTCGGCGACGTCCTGTTCGGTCACCTCCTCGGACAACATCGACCCCGCTGCATGCAGTCGGCCCAGCTCAGCCTCATGATCTTCCAGGGCTGCCTGCAGCTCGCCAAGCGTTCCGTATCGCAACTCGGCGGCCTTCGCCAGATCGCCGGACCGTTCGGCCCGCTCTGCCTGGCCGCGGGCTTCTTCGATCTGCTCCTTCAACTGGCGAATCGATGAAATGGCCTCTTTCTCCAGGCTCCAACGTGCGGTGAGGGCGTCGATCTGCTCATTCAGGTCGGCGATCTCACCTTCGACCCCTTCGAGACGCTCGAGACTGACCGGGTCGCTCTCCTTCTGAAGTGCCTGACGTTCGATCTCGAGTTGGATCCGGCGTCTGGTGAGCTCATCGATCTCTTCTGGCATCGAGTCGATCTCGATGCGAAGCCTGGACGCCGATTCGTCGATCAGATCGATCGCCTTGTCGGGAAGGAATCGGGCCGGGATGTATCTGTCGGAGAGCACGGCGGCTGCGATAAGGGCGGCGTCTGTGATCCGCACTCCGTGGTGCACCTCGTAGCGCTCCTTGAGACCCCGCAGAATGCCTATTGCCTCATCCACCGAAGGGGGGGCGACGATCACCGGTTGGAAACGACGCTCGAGCGCCGCGTCTTTTTCGATGTGCTTGCGGTATTCGTCGAGAGTCGTAGCCCCGATCATGCGGAGCTCCCCACGGGCCAGCATCGGCTTGAGCATGTTCGAAGCGTCCATGGCTCCCTCGGCCGCGCCGGCACCCACCAGGGTATGGAGCTCGTCGAGGAAAGTGATCACCTCACCCTGAGAAGCCTTGATCTCGTTGAGAACTGCTTTCAGCCGCTCCTCAAACTCTCCCCGATACTTTGCACCGGCCACCATCGAGGCCAGGTCGAGAGCGACGATTCTCTTGGTCTTGAGCCCCTCTGGCACGTCGCCATCTGAGATCCGTCGAGCTAGACCCTCCACGATGGCGGTCTTGCCGACTCCGGGCTCGCCGATGAGAACGGGGTTGTTCTTGGTTCTCCTCGATAGGACCTGGATAACCCGCCGGATCTCCTCGTCCCTGCCAATGACCGGATCGAGCTTGCCGTCACGGGCCTCCGCGGTGAGATCGCGACCGTACTGCTCGAGGGCGTTGAAGGTCGACTCGGGGTCCTCCGAAGTGACTCTCTGACTGCCGCGGAGACCCTGCAGGGCCTCGAGGATGGACACTGGGATGAGCCCCGACGAACGCAGCAGCTCGCCGACCGCCCCTCGATCCTCCGCTAGAGCCAGTATCAGATGCTCGACCGAGAGATAGTCGTCCTTGAGTTTGGCCCGATGCGCATCGGCTGCGGCCAGCACCAGGCTCAGTGCCTTGGATGCATGAACCTCGGCATCTCCGTAGACCCGTGGCAGACCGTCCAACACTGATTCGACTGCCCTGCGCAAATCGAGTGGCCGGATACCCAGACGGTCCAGCAAGGGGTAGGTGATCCCCTCCGGCTGCGCCAGCAACGCCAGCGCCAGGTGGGCAGGTTCGACCGACCCGTGATTGGCCTCGCGGGCGTTCTGAGTGGCCTTGAGCAGGGCCTCCCGGCTCATTGTCGTCCATTTCTCGGGGTTCATATGTTGATCCTTCTGGAAGAAAACCTGAGTCTTAGTATATCAACTCTACCGGTCGATCGAAAGCGAACAGAGAAAAAGTTGACCGGAAAATCCGAACCGGGTGATTTCCCGGCGCTAGAATTCTCCGGTCGACCCGAGGTCGGTGTGAACGAGCAACCTTTTTCTCCGGTTGAAGCACTCGGTGGAGAGGAATTGGAACGATTCCTCCGGACCTGCTCACACGAGCGGAGATCACCCACGACCCAGCGAACGATTGACGCCGCCTCCTATGCATGGGTGCATCATTTCATTCGCGGTTGGAGCGAGGGCCCATCCTCGCCGGACTGGCTCGATCTTGGCGGCGCTAACCCCGACCAGATCGAAGGCTTCTTCTCGCGGGTGGCACTCCGCCTTCACGAACGTGCATCCGGCGACTACGCATCGGAACTTGCCCGATATTTCCATGACCTGGATCGATCTATTCGCGCCTGGCCCATCTGAACCTCATCCCTGATCGTTCTCTGATTTCATAATCTGGCTGCGCCTGCTATTATGTACCGCATGGTACTTAGAGGTACCGGACAGGACCGGTCAACCCAGCTCCTGCACGGCGTGCTTGACATGTGCCTGATGTCGATCATCGACGAGGAGGCATCCTACGGATACGAGATGGTCCAAAAGCTCAGCGATCGGGGTCTCCAGCTAGCCAGCGAAGGCTCCATCTACCCGATCCTCTCACGACTGCAAAAACAGGGGATGATCGAAGGGTATCTCGTCCAGAGCTCGGAAGGGCCCGCTCGTAAGTACTACCGGATGTCGAAGCAAGGCAAGGGCGCGTTGACCGAGTGGCGCAGGGCATGGGTCGGGTTTCGAGACTCGGTGGATGAAGTTCTGAATGGAACGGATAATGGATAAGACGAATCTTCTGGTGAGCGAGATAGAGCGCTACTGGCGTGAAACCGGTGTGCCCAAGTCGGCGATCTCCGAGATGCGGCAAGAGCTGGAACAACACCTCGAGGAGGCCCTGGCCCGGGGCCACACCGTTGGTGACGTCTTGGGCTCCGACCCGGCCTCGTTTGCCGAAAACTGGGCGGCGGCGTTCCGCAGGCGACGTTCATCGACGGCCACATGGCAGGAGGTCCAATCGGGAACGGCCGACAGGGTCAGAAGGAACAAGAGGGAACTAACCCTCTTCGGCATCGGTACGGTGGCGGTAGTGGCTGCGGTCGCCGTGGCAGGACAAGGAGGAAACAACGTGGACAACGATGTATGGCGCTGGCTATGGACGATCTTCGCGATGGTCATGGCGGTGGGCGAGATGTTCACTGCGGGCTTCTTCCTGCTCCCGTTCGCCATCGGAGCCGGAGCCGCCGCAGTCCTGGCCTGGGTGGGAGCAGGCGTGCTGGCGCAATGGCTGGTGTTCTTCGGGCTGTCTCTCTTCTCGCTGGCCTACCTGAGAAGGTTCATCACACGCCAGGACGAAGGTGACCAGCCGAAAGTCGGGGCAAATCGCTGGGTCGGAGAAGTGGGCACGGTCCTCCAGGACATAGACCCCATCAGCGACGCCGGGATGGTCCGAATCCTCCGTGAGGAATGGCGAGCAACTGCATCCCAGCCGATCCCCGCAGGCACACAGATAGTCGTGACGGATGTCAAAGGGGCGCGTCTGACAGTTGAGCGTCTCGAGACCGAGTAGGGATACAAGGATTAGACAAAGGAAGGAACAATGGAAGCAGTAGTCATTCTGTTTGCAATCGTGGCTCTTGCCCTGATCCTGGTGGCCGCCGCCGGGTTCAAGGTGGTGCGGCCGTTTCAGAAGGGGCTGATCGAGTTCCTCGGACGGTACCAGCGGACCGTTGAGAGTGGTCTGCGCTGGGTCATGCCGTTCGTAAAGCGGTTGATCAAGGTGGACATGCGCGAGCAGGTCATCGATGTGCCGCCACAAGAGGTCATCACCAAGGACAACGTCGTGGTAACCGTTGACGCGGTCATTTATTACGAGGCCACCGACCCAGTGAAGCTCTCCTATAACGTCGGGAACTTCATCCTCGCAGTCACCAAACTGGCCCAAACGAACCTGAGGAACGTGGTTGGCGACCTCGATCTGGACGCAGCGCTCACTTCGCGCGAGGTGATCAACGCCAAACTCCGCCAGATCCTCGACGATGCCACCGACAAATGGGGCGTCCGCGTGGTCAGGGTCGAGATCCAGCGAATCGAGCCACCGGTCGACGTGACCGACGCCATGCATCGCCAGATGAAGGCCGAGCGCGACCGCCGCGCCGCCGTCACAGAGGCGGAAGGCCTCAAGCGTGCCGCCATCCTCAAGGCCGAGGGCGTCAAGGAAAGCCGGGTCCTCGAGGCCGATGGCCAGGCCGAGGCGATCAAGCGCGTGGCGGATGCAGAGAAATACCAAAAGCTCACGGTGGCCGAAGGTGAAGGTCAAGCCATCGAGCGGGTGTTCGCCGCGATCCACAACGGCGATCCGACCGCCGACTTGATCGCCATCAAGTATCTGGAAGCGCTCCAGGGCGTGGCTGACGGGCAAGCGACGAAGATCTTCCTTCCCTTGGACACCTCGGGTGTGCTGGGAAGCGTGGCCGCCATCGGCGAAATGTTCAAGGAAGCGTCGGGTCGGGCCCCGGCGGAGTAATCGACAGCCTTTGCGTGTGCAGCGGGACCGGCCAGGCCGGTCCCGCT
>JBFHXF010000009.1:0-40298 GCA_041599115.1 Acidimicrobiia bacterium | reverse complement strand
GGCTAGGACACCAAAACGGGTCCCGTGGGTTGTTCATGGCTAGTTGGAAAGCATGCCGAGTCCAGCCAGAACGATCATCGCCAAGAGGAGGATGCCAACCAGGAGTCCGATTATGGCAAGTACTCCTCCCCACCCGCTTTGGGAGACCCGCTGTCTCACTGGCCGTCGTTCCCCTTCAGACGGCGGGTTCATTGCTAGCCCTCGATCGTCTCTCATGAGTTAAGGAAATCTCCCAACGCTCAGATCAATGCTGAGCATCTGCAGTAGGAGCGCCGTGGGTACGAGGAAGACCCAGGAGATCGTCCAGGCAGTTTTGACGGCGCGGCTGTTCCCGTGTCGACGGATCTTTCCCAATCCGACCATGTAGAAGGTCCAGACCATCACTCCTGTGGGAATCAGAGCCCCTGCCTGGCTTTTCGATGCGTCTGGTCGGCCGAGGATGATCCCCGCCAACACGTACCAGCCAAGGAGGAGTGCGAAACCGAGCCAGGTTCTTACCTTCCATGCGCGAACCTGTTCGACGCCGAGCGGCTTCCATCGCCTGGGTCGACGCCGGGTGGTGGTCCACCGTTCACCTGTCCAGAACATCTGGTATTCGTGGACTCCATCCGGGTGGTCATACCAACCGGATGTCGTCGGCGTCTCTTCCATATCTTTAGCCAACCGGATTATCACCGTGTCGTCTAGGGGGAATCTCCCCCAACTGTGCGTCTGCCGCACATCCCCTAACCCGAAGCAGCCAAACCGCTATCAGAGGTAAACAGCCCTAAGGACCGATTGCTCGATAACCGGTGCAATCCCGAGAGGCGCCTTCTGGTCCGCCATGTCGGCGAAGGGCGCTTAGTGGCCGAGTTTCAAATGATCGGCCCTATTCCTGGCCGCTCATGGATCGTCGTCGAAGACGCAGAGGTGTCGCTGTGCCGCGACGACCCGTGCCTAGACATCGATCTCTGGATAAAGGCCGACACCGCGGCTCTTTACCAAGTATTCATGGGGAGGCAGCCGCTCATGTCAGCAGTCGCCAATGATCTGGTCGACATCAGCGGCCCACCCGGACTGGTTCCTGACTTCCTGCGAACAGTCGACGAAACGACGATGCCCTACATGGTCGGAGCATAATGAGCGTCGTTCCCGTGCATGGTTATAAGGGAAGGCCTCTGGGAGACTCACAACCCCAATTCCGTAGCCAGGGCCCACAGGGCTCGAGCCCGATGTGAGAATCGGTTCTTCTGCGTATCGGTCATCTCGGCGAGCGTCCTCCCTCCGACCTCGAACACCGGGTCGTAGCCGAACCCCCCGCTCCCCCTGGGCGAGTTGATGATGATCCCGTCGACCGATCCCTCGGCGGTGATGATGAGGCCATCGGGCATCGCCAGCGCAACAACCGTCCGGAAGCGAGCCTCCCGGGCAGTGATACCTTCCATCTCTCGAAGCAATCTCTCCACGTTCTCGGCGTAGGTCGCGTCAGGGCCGGCATATCGCGCCGCGTTGACCCCCGGGCGTCCATCGAGGGCAAACACCTCGAGACCGGTGTCGTCTGCCAGGGCCGGCAGTCCGGTCACATCGGTCACGGCTCGGGCTTTCAGGAGGGCGTTCGCTTCGAGGGTGGCGCCCGTCTCCTCCACATCCGGCCAGTCGAGCCCCCGGACAATCTCCCCCACGAGACGCATCGGCTCGATGATCGCTTCGACTTCGCTGATCTTGTCGGGGTTCTTCGAGGCAACCACCAGCCTCGGGATCACTGCTCGACCGCCTGGCGCTGCAGCCCGTGGAGTTCCGATATGCCTCTCTCGGCAACATCCAGCATCGCGCCCAACTCAGCCCTGGAGAAAGGCGACCGCTCGGCGGTGCCCTGGATCTCGACCAGCAGCCCCCGTCCGCTCATCACCACATTGAGGTCGACCTCGGCCGAAGAGTCCAGGGCATAGTCGAGATCGAGCATGATCTCCCCTTCGACCATCCCCACCGACACCGCCGCTACCTCATCGATGATCGGAAGCCTCTCCAGATTCCCGGCGGCAACACTGGCTGCCAGCGCGTAGTGGAGGGCGACCCAGGCCCCCGTGATCGCAGCGGTGCGGGTCCCACCGTCAGCCTCTATCACGTCGCAGTCCACTCTGACCATCGACTCGCCGAGAGCTTTCAGGTCAACTGCGGCTCGTAAAGAACGTCCGATCAGACGCGATATCTCCATGGCCCGGCCCCCGGTTATATGGTCCCGGCGGATTCGCTCTGACGATGAGCCAGGGAGCATCCCGTACTCGGCCGTGACCCAGCCTTTCCCGGTGTCCCTCATCCACCGGGGGACCTCCGGCTCGACGGACGCCGTGCACAGCACCCGGGTCCGACCGAAGGAGATCAGCACCGATCCCGGGGTCGACTCGGTGAAACCGATCTCCATCGACACTGGGCGTAGCTCGTCATGGCGACGGTCAGACATCTATCTCTCCGCCCGGCAATGCCAGCGCCACCGGCCGATCGAAAGTCGCTTCAGCTTCATGGACCGACCGGGAGACGTCCAGATACGGAGGGATGTGAGTCAGGATGAGGCGTTTCGCCCCGGCGTCTCTCGCGATCGACCCTGCCTCTCCCGCCGTCAAATGGTGGGGGTAAGGGTTGATCCCGGCCTCGCCCTGGTAGGCGGCTTCGCTGAGCATCACGTCGACGTCGCGAGCGAGATCGACCCATTCACCCTTGGCCCCGGTGTCGGCGGTGTAGAACAAGGACCGGCCGTTGGCCTCCCAGCGCGACCCCACCGTGGGCACAGAGTGGTCCATTTCCGTGAAACTGACTTGGATTTCTCCCAGTGTGATGGTGTCGCCACTCCAGACGGGGGTGAAATCGAACGTACCCGGGAGGTGGGACCCCTGCCCCTCATCGAAGAAGTGCGTGATGCGGTCCCAAACCGCCTCCGGGGCATAGATCGGAACGCCGGTGCGGGGTTGGGGCCGATAGGTCCAGGCGTGGAAGGCAGTGAGCACATCGAGGCAATGATCGGGGTGCTGATGCGAGATCACGATGGCGTCCACCAGGTCGGGGTCGATGGGCAGGGCGACATAGGTGCCCGGGCCGGCGTCGCACCACACTCTCATGCCCCCGTGTTCGATCAAATAGCCAGAAGCGGGACGGCCGGCAACGGGAAAGGTGCCTGAAGATCCAATCACCCTGACCCTCATGGGGACAGCCTTTCCATCGACCAGCGCCCGTCCTTCAAGTAGTACCTGACTCTGTCATGAAACCGATTGGGCTGACCCTGCCAGAATTCGATGCTGCTGGGAACCAGCCGCCACCCACCCCACCAATCGGGTCGGGGAACGTCACCGGGATACTCGAGATCCAACTCTGCAAAGCGTTGCGTCAAGACGTCCCTGGAGGCCACCACCGAGCTCTGTCGGGATGCGTGGGCAGCCAGCTGCGAACCGCGTGGCCTCGTCGAGAAGTACTGATCGGCCGCGTGGTCGTCGACAGGAAGGACAGTCCCCTCCATCCGAACCTGACGATGCAATGGAGTCCAAACGAACGTCGCGGCCGCATGCGGGTTCAAGGTGAGCTCGCGGCTCTTGCGACTGGAGAGGCTGGTGTAGAAGACGAGACCTGCCGAACCGAAGGACTTCATCAGGAGGGCACGCGCCGAGGGGATCCCGTTCGGCGTGGACGTGGCAAGGACGAAGGCGTTAGGTTCCTCGATTCCCGAATCCACGACACCGTCGAACCAGCTCTCGAATTGGGTGAACGGATCGAGTTCCATTTCGGCCTCGTGGAGACCCTCGGACTCATACTCCCGCCGCAGTTCTGACACTCGATCGTCGATCACGTCGGCGACGATAGCCTCGGAGTTTTCGTCAGAGGCGCTTGGCCACCTCGTCGAGCATGACCTCCGTCGCCCCCCCGCCAATGGAGTTGATCCTCACGTCCCGGTACATCCGCTCGACCGCCGTCTCGGCGGCAAAACCCATTCCGCCGTGGAACTGGACACAGTCATAGAGAACCCGGTTGCTCAACTCACCTCCCAGCGCCTTGACCTCAGAGGTCTCCCTCACCGCATCCTCACCCTGCTCGGTGAGCCAGGCCGCCCGGTAGGTGAGTTCGCGGGCTGCGTCGACTTCGGTCTGCCTCATCGCCAGACGCTGTCTGATCGCCTGTTTGTTCCAGAGAGGGGCTCCGAAGGCGCGGCGGTTCTTGACGTAGTCCACGGTCAACTCGATCGCCTTGTCACACTGTCCGAGGGCCATCGCGATCAGCGCCAGACGCTCGTTCTGGAAGTTGGACATTATGTAGTAGAAGCCCTGATTCTCCTCGCCAATCAGATGATCCGCCGGCACCCAGACGTCATCGAGAACCAGTTCAGCCGTATCAGAAGCGTGCCAGCCCATCTTTTCGAGAGCACGGCTGGCAGCAAAGCCCTCTGTGCCTCGCTCGACCGCGAATATCGATACCCCCCTCGAGCCTTTGACATCGGGGTTGGTCTTCGCGGCGACAAACACAAGGTCGGCGATGCCGCCGTTGGTGATGAACATCTTGGTGCCGTTGATCCGCCAGCCGTCGCCGTCGCGAATGGCGGAGGTGCGTATCGCCGCGACATCCGACCCGGCGTCGGGCTCGGTGACAGCTATCGCCGAAATGACCTCACCCGAAGCGAGTCTGGGAAGCCACTCGAGCTTTTGCTCTTCAGTCCCGAAATGCAGCACGTAGGGGGTGGCCAGGTCGGTGTGAACCAGGATGGTTGCAGCAGTTCCCCCCGAGGTGCATCGGCCGAGTTCCTCTCCGAACACTACCGATGCCAGGGTCCCCAGGCCGATGCCGCCGTAGGCCTCCGGGATGCGCAGCCCGAAGAATCCCAGCTTGCCCATATCGTCCAGGACAGATCGAGGAACCCCTCGCTGAGCCTCCCAATCGTCGACATGGGGAACCAGCTCACGTTCGACATACTCCCGCGTCTGACTCCGGATTGCCTCGAGATCTTCGGTCATGTAGATCGACTTCATTCGACACCCTCCGAAACGAGTCGGGCCCGGCCCGCCTTGCTGTTGTAAGCCAGATTGTGCTTCTCGCAGAACCGGCTGGCGACCTGCGCCACGCCGAGCAGATCAATACCGTGCTCGATTCCGAATCCGTCGAGCATCCAGATCAGATCCTCGGTCGCCACGTTTCCGGTGGCCCCCGGGGCATAGGGACAGCCACCCAATCCCCCGGCAGAGGCGTCCATCATCGCCACGCCTCGCTTTAGAGCGACGACAGAGTTGGCGATGGCCTGACCGTAGGTGTCGTGAAAATGAACGCCCACCCTCTCGACCGGCACCAGTGCCAGCACCTCATCGAGAAGTCTCTCGACGTGGGCCGGGGTGGCCTTTCCAATTGTCTCCCCCAGAAAGACATAGTCGGCTCCCCACTCCATCAGGGTCTCAGCCAAATGAGCCACCCAGTCGGGATCCTGCTCCCCCTCATAGGGACAGTGGGTAGCAGTGGATATGTACCCCCTGAAGGTGAGGCCTCCAGGAGCCTCGTTCAGAATCCTGAGTATGCGGTGCATCGATTCGTCGACCGTTGCGTTGATGTTTCGCAGGTTGAACGTGTCAGACGCTGCCGTCAGCAAGGCAATGTGGGTGACGCCGGCCTCCAGCGCCGCCTCGAGCCCTCGCAGGTTCGGTGCCAATGCGTAAAGATCGAGTTCCTCCCGTTTTTGGACACCAGCGATCACTTCGGCTGCGTCGGCCATCTGGGGAACGGCCTTCGGGTTGACAAAAGAGACTGCATCAAACGTCTTGATCCCGGCCCCGGCGAGATCGTCTATGAGAGAAGACTTCGCAGCCGAAGGGATGAAAACACCCAGCGACTGGAGGCCATCTCGTGAGGAGGATTCGGTGACCTTGACACTGTCGGGGAGATCGCTCACAGGGCCGGACAGTACCCCAGTCAAGCGGTCAACGAGCGAGACGCAACGGCGTCACGCCTTGAGGCGTGCGTATCCCTCAATTCGCCTTATCTGTGCTCCGCTGCGGCCCAGCCGATTGCCGATCTCGCCGTAACTCTCGCCGCCGGCCCTCAACCTGAGAACCACCCTCTCCAGCGGCCGCAACATGGCATCGCCGTCCCCGGACTTGGAGAATCGACCCTCTTTGTAATCGATCATGCGAAGGATCCTCTCCACGGTCCCCGGCCTTTTGCCGACACGCCGGCCGATCTCGGCAACGGGAGCATCCTGGCGATGCAACCGCAGAATCACACGCTCGATCGGTCTGAGTGCCTCTCTATTCAAGTACGGCATCCTCCTGGAAAGGCTCGATCATGATGCACTCACCCGGGCATTCCTCGGCAGATTCGATCGCATCTTCGATGAGGGCATCGGGTATCCGCGCCAGTCCCCGCGAACCGTCGGGAGCGTGCCCATCGCCATCCTCCCCGTCGAAGACCACGGTGCGTCCGAAATGCTTGGATTCTTCTTTCACGACCCAGAGTCCGTCGTCCCTGCCCACGAACACATCAGGCGTGATTTCCTCGCAGATCCCGTCGCCGGTGCAAAGATCCTGGTCTATCCAGACCATCAGCTTGGTCTTGTCGGCCACTTGGTTTCACCTCGTTCTGGTCTGACCGTTGGGGGAACCACAATATCGGCTTCCCCGTCTTTCAGCCCAACTCCAGGATGAAAACTCGAATACGGCGATGCGACGCCCATTGTCCGTAGCTCCGGTAGCCGGGGTAGATGCCCTCTGCCATTCGCCATATCTGTGGAGCCTCCGATTCGGTGGCATGACGAGCCGTGACCGGCAGGGTTCGGCCGCGATAGGTGACCTCGGCCCTGGGATCGGCCTCGAGGTTGTACACCCAGCCTGGTGTCGTCCTGTAACCGAAACGAGTGCCCATGAGCGCAAGATCGTCCCCGATCGGAATGCCGTACAGCGGAGTGATCCGGGGCTTGCCCGTCTTCGCCCCGGTCGTCGTAAGCCACAACGGAGGCAAACCGGCTATCCAATCGGATGCGGTACCCCGGCCACGACTCAATCGCAGCGCGGCCCGATCGAGGGGCCCGGTTATCAACCGGAGCACGGCAGACACCGGACGAAGTCCGAGGATGCGATGGATGGCCCGATGGGTGACAGTGCGAGTCGGATGTCTGTAGGCGAGCTCGGTGGCCAGACCCATGATCGTCATCGTAAAGAATGCGTGTGCATCTGGGCCGGGAAAACCGGCCCAGATGCACACGCATTCTGGGTGGAGGTGCGGGGAGTCGAACCCCGGTCCGTCAAGTCGTCAGCGCCGGCATCTCCGAGCGCAGTCGTCAGCGAGCTTTCGGAATGCAGGAACTCTGACGACGAGTTTCCCTGCTCCTATCCGGAGTTGTCTTGACCCCACGGTCCCGGAACCCCGCGGGGAGCATCCCACTGTGCGACGCCCGATCCCTGCCGTGCGGGAGCCGGCCGGGCGGACGGGCAGCCTATTTAGGCAGCCAGTGCGAAATTATCTTCGGCACTTATTGGTTTTTCCGGTTTGTTAACGGGGCCCCGGAGACCCCGGCTCGCTTCCAACGCCTCAACACTCAACGTCGAAACCGTTTCACCCCCAAGGGGTACCCCCAAACGGTACCGTGGCTTTCGCCTTAGGACAATGAAATCCGCCCTCGCCCGGTGCCGCCCCGAAAGTTCAGGTTCGGCGCTTACGCGCCCTTCCGCTCTCCCGTTCCATCTCACGCTGGTGCTCGCGATCCCGCAGAGTTTGCCGTTTGTCCACACTCGTCTTCCCCCGGGAGAGCCCGATCTCAACCTTCACCTTTCCGTCCTTGAAGTAGATCTGCAGCGGAATCAGGGTCAGGCCCTTTTCGGCGATCTGGCCGGCGAGTCTGTCGATCTCGCGCCGGTGGAGCAGCAGCTTCCGGGCTCTTTCCGGGTCATGGCCGCCGTCCCGAGCGAAAAGGTAAGGACCGATATACGAGTCGACCAGCCACATCTCCCCGTTCCGCAGGTCGCAATAGGAGTCTTTCAGGTCGACTTTGCCTTCGCGAAGCGACTTGACCTCTGAGCCGAGCAAGGCGATCCCGGCTTCCTGGGTCTCGAGGACCGTGTAATTGCGCCGCGCCCGGCGATTCGAGGCGAGGACCTTTATCCGCCCGGATCCCTCCGAGCGCGTCATCACGCCACCCCGGTGGGAACTTCTGATCCGATGCCGTCGGACTCTCTCAGATAGCGACTCAGCCCCAGGAGCGACCCCACCACGCCGGCGCCGGCCCCGAACAACAAGAAGATGAGACCCCATCTGAAGAAGAACTGGGTGCCAACATCGAGACGGAAAAGAGCAAATCCCTGTCCGGCGCGGGCCAACTGGGATGCGCCGAGCCACACCATGAACACCGCGGTAGCGGCCCCAGCCAGACCTTCGATGAGCCCTTCGAGCAGGAAGGGGATCCGGATATACCAGTTGGAGGCCCCGACCAGCTTCATGATCTCGACTTCGTCCCTGCGGGCGTAGATGGCGAGCCGGATGGTGTTGGCGATCAGGACGACGGCGGAGGCGCCAAGGACGATTGCCATGCCCAAACCGAACACGTTGAGCACTTTGGAGAGATTCTGCAGTTGTTCGATCTCCTCGGCCGCGGTCTGCACGCGCAGCACTACATCCTGGTGTTGTTCCAGCTTGAACTTCACCGACGGAAACAGGGCGATGTCGACCAGTTCGATGCGGATCGACGCCGGCAACACAGACGGATCGATGTCGAGCAGCTCATCCTGACCCTGGAAGATCTGCTGGTACTCGACCCAGGCCGCGGCCTTGTCGACATAGAACGCGTCCTTGACCTCTTCCCATGACCTGACATCTGCCAGCAGGGTCTGATGACCATCGGACGGGACTCCATTGGCTCCGGCGTCTTTGAGGAAGGCGATGACATGAACCCCTTCCTGCCATGCCAGCGTGTTGATTTTGAGCACCTCGTTGACCACCAGGGCGCCAAAAGCGAGAGACAAGGATATGAATACGGCAAGGATGGCCCCCACGACGATGAGAAGGTTGCGCCGCAGGTTGTGCATCGCCTCCCTCAGAAGGAAGAACACCCTGCTCATTCCCCGCCCCCTTCGTACCTTCCGGTCTGGTCATCCCTGGTGACAAGACCCTTGTCCAGGCCTACGACCCGGCGTTGCATCGCGTCCACTATGGCGTGGTCATGGGTGGCCATCACGATTGTCGTGCCGGTGCGGTTGATCCGGTCGAGGAGCTTCATGATGCCGACCGAGGTCTTCGGGTCGAGATTCCCGGTCGGCTCGTCACAGAGCATGATGGGGGGCCGGTTGACGAAGGCACGCGCCACTGAGACCCGCTGCTGCTCACCGCCGGAAAGCTGCCTCGGGTACCTGCCGCCCATCTCCGACAACCCGACGAGTTCGATGACCTGGTCAACCTGAGGTTTGATCACCGATCGCGGTCTGCCCAGGACCTCGAGAGCGAAGGCGATATTCTCCGCCACGGTCTTGTTCTGGAGGAGCTTGTAATCCTGGAAGACGGTTCCGACGGACCGTCGCAAGTAGGGAATCTTCCACTTGGGAAGCGTCGTGATGTCTTTGCCCGCAACCCAGACCTTTCCCCTGGTCACAGGTTCATCTCGGAGCATCAGTCTTATCAGCGTTGACTTGCCCGAGCCTGAGGCGCCCACCAGGAAGACGAATTCGCCCTTCTGGATATCGAGGGAGACGTCGTTGGCAGCGACCGTGCCGCCTTCGTAGACCTTGGTTACGTGTTCGAGTCGGATCATGTCCGGATGGGAAGTCTCGCAGCCGATAGGCGTTCTGCCGTGGAATCAGAAACGCTAACGGCGAGCCGGGCCCTAGAGGGAATCAGGATGTGCCTCGTGGGCGGCGCGACGCCAGCGGAGATACGCCTCGACGAAACCCATCAGGTCGCCGTCGAGCACACCCTGGATGTTGCCCACCTCGTGATCGGTACGAAGGTCCTTGACCATCTGATAGGGCTGCATCACATAACTTCGGATCTGACGTCCCCAGGCAGCTTCTCCCTTTTCCCCGCGAATCTCGTCGAGATGATCGATCCTCTCCTGACGGGCCCGTTCGGCGAGTCTCGAGCGCAGCATCGCCATGGCCCGCGCCTTGTTCTGAAGCTGGGAGCGCTCGTTCTGGCATTGGACGACCAGACCGGTGGGTAAATGGGTGATCCGAACCGCCGAGTCGGTGGTGTTGACGTGCTGCCCGCCCGCACCTTGAGATCGGTAAGTGTCGATCCGAATGTCGTCGTCAAGGATTTCCACATCGGCCTGGTCACCCAGGTCGGGAATGACGTCGACACCGGCGAACGACGTCTGACGACGTGCATTGGCATCAAAGGGGCTGATTCTCACCAGACGATGCACGCCACGCTCGGACTCGAGGGTGCCGACGGCGCGGTCGCCTTTCACAGTCATCGTCACAGATTTGACCCCCGCCTCGTCGCCCTCTGTCACCTCTTCGATGGTGACGCTGAAACCCTGATCCGAGAGGAACCGCTGGTACATCCTCGCCATCATCTCCGCCCAGTCCTGGGCATCGACACCACCCGCACCCGCATGAACGCTGAGAATGGCGTCGGCGTCGTCGTACTCTTCGAAAAAGAGAGACTCCAGCTCGAGCTTGTCGAGTTCGCCGGAAACGTCGGCGAGATCAGTCAGCGCTTCACGTCGGGATGCTTCGTCGCCGGCCTCCTCGGCCATTTCGAGAAGAACCTCGGAGTCCTCGAGCTTCGAATCGAGGCCGCCGACCATTTCGAACAGATTCTCGTACCGGGACAACCGCCGGCTGATCGCTCGGGCCTGGTCGGGATCATCCCAGAGCCCGGGCGAAGCCGCCTTCTTCCTGAGTTCACCCAGCTCCGCCTGCTTGGTCTCCAGATCCAGGAAGCCCCGAGCGGCCGCCAACCTCTCACGCAATTCGGCCAGAAGGGCGGTTGGGTCTGTGATGTCCGAAGTCGAGTTCATTTCTTGTCCGGCGCCGGGTGGCTAGGCCGTGATCGCTCCATGGCATTTCTTGTATTTCTTACCGGAGCCGCAGGGACACGCATCGTTCCGGCCCACTTTGTCGGAGACCGCTTGTTTGGGAGTTGCCTTACCCGTTGCATTGGCCTGCACCCGCTGAGGCTGTGAAGCCGGCTTTGCCAATTCGACGTGAAACAGATACCTGACGGCATCCTTTTTCACCACGTCCACCATTTCGCTGAACATGTCGTATCCCTCTCGCTGATACTCGGAGAGAGGGTCTCGTTGGCCCATGGCGCGCAGACCTATCCCGGCGCGTAGATAGTCCATTTCCGAGAGATGTTCCCGCCATTTGTTGTCGATGACAGAGAGCATGACCGACCGCTCCACCTGCTTCATCACCTCGGGCCCAAGCTCTTCCTCCCTGTCCGCGAAGGCGGTGGCGGCCTCTTCGGTGAGGTAGTCGATCACACCGTCGACGGTCTTGGGACCATCGAACTTCGAGACGTCGATCTTCGTCGGGTAGTACTGCTCCACTTCCCTCTTCAGGGCATCCCAATCCCACGTGGCCGGGGTGCCCTCACCGAACTCAACCATGACGATGTCGGACATGACACTGTCGATCCAGTCGCCGATCAGGTCCTCGCCGGCAGTTCCCTCGAGAATCGAGTTGCGCCAGTCGTAGATGACTTCCCGCTGTCGGTTCATCACCTCGTCGTACTTGAGCACGTTCTTGCGGATCTCGAAGTTCTGGGACTCGACCTGACGCTGGGCCCGCTCGATCGCCTTGGAGACCATCTTGGCCTCGATGGGCTGATCCTCGGGAAGGTTGAGCCGATCCATGACGCTGCTGACCCACTCTCCCTGGAATCGCCGCATGAGGTCGTCTTCGAGAGACAGGTAGAACCTCGACTCGCCGGGATCGCCCTGCCGGCCGGACCGACCTCGAAGCTGATTGTCGATGCGTCTCGATTCGTGACGCTCGGTGCCGAGGACATATAGCCCGCCGGCGGCCTTGACCAACTCCTTGTCGGGCGCGATCTGCTCCTCGAATTCGCGGATGAGCTTTCTCTCGAGTTGGTCGTACGACGGATCGTCGAGTTCGATTGCCCGCCGAAGCATCTCGACTTTGGCCATCGCCTCCGGATTGCCGCCCAGCTTGATATCGACCCCGCGTCCAGCCATGTTGGTCGCGACCGTCACCGCGCCGGGACGTCCAGCCTGGGCGATGATGTCTGCCTCACGGGCGTGCTGTTTGGCATTCAACACCTCGTGTTTGATGCCCTGCTTGTCGAGGAGCCTGGAAAGGATTTCGGACCGCTCGATCGAAACGGTTCCGAGCAGAACCGGTTGTTTGTTCCGGTTGCGCTCAGCCACATCGCGTACCAGAGCTTCGAATTTGCCTTGCTCGGATTTGTAGACGAGATCGGCCTGATCGAGTCGGGCGACAGGCTCGTTGGTCGGAATCGCCAGGACTTCGAGGTTGTAGATCTGGGCGAGTTCGGCTGCCTCGGTCTCGGCAGTGCCTGTCATACCTGCGAGACGCTCGTACAGCCGGAAATAGTTCTGCAGGGTGATCGTCGCCAGGGTCTGGTTCTCCTCTTTGATGGCGACGCCCTCTTTGGCCTCGATGGCCTGGTGAAGCCCCTCTGAATAGCGACGACCCTCGAGCACACGCCCGGTGAACTCGTCGACGATCTTCACCTCTCCGTGATCGATCAGATAATCCACGTCTTTGGCATAGAGGGCCTGTGCCTTCAGAGCGGCCTCGAAATGGTGGACAAAATCGACCGCAGCATGGTCGTAGAGATTCTCCACACCCAGGATCTGTTCGACGCGAGCGATGCCCTCTTCAGTGGTCAGGACCTGGCGCTTCCTTTCGTCGACCTCGTAGTGAATGTCCCGCTGAAGTCGGCGGACGATCTTGGCGAAGTCGCGATACCACTTGGCGGCGTCGGAAACATGGCCCGAGATGATGAGCGGAGTCCTCGCCTCATCGATGAGGATGGAGTCGACTTCGTCAACTATTGCGTAGGCATGGCCGCGTTGGGCCCGATCGGACGACCGCATCGTCATGTTGTCCCGGAGATAATCGAACCCGAACTCGTTGTTGGTGCCGTAGGTGATATCGGCCGCATAGGCCGGGAGCCGTTCCTGGGGAGCCATGCCGGTCTGTATCAGTCCCACGTCGAGCCCGAGGAACCGGTAGATCGACCCCATCCACTCGGCGTCGCGACGAGCCAGATAGTCATTGACCGTCACCATGTGGACGCCGGCACCGGAAAGCGCATTCAGGTAAGCGGGCATCGTGGAGACCAGAGTCTTGCCCTCTCCAGTCTTCATCTCGGCAACCATCCCCTTGTGGAGAGTGGCGGCGCCGATCACCTGAACGTCATAGTGCCTCTGACCGAGAACACGTTTTGCGGCCTCCCGTACCACAGCAAAGGTCTCGACCTCCAGGTCATTGAGGGACTCACCCGCATGAAACCGTCCCTTGAATTCGGCTGTCTTTGATTTCAGTTCTTGATCGGAGAGACCCTCGAAAACCGGCTCGAGTTCGTTGACGGCGACAGTGATGCGCTGGAATTCTTTGAGGGTCTTGCCTTCTCCGGCACGAAGAACCTTGGAGAGCATTGGCATTGAAGGACCATGCTAACGGTGCCCCCGAATTGACCTGCTTCAAGCCGGGTCAACGAAGATCGATCAGACCTTCACGTTGCGCCCAGGTGACGGCTTCGAAACGGGATTTCAGACCGAGCTTGTCGAGGACGTTGCGGACGTGATTCCTCACCGTGTTCTCGGATATGTAGAGATCTGCGGCAATCTCCCTCGAGGTCTTTCCCGATCCAACGAGTGCGAGGATCTCGATCTCACGACCGGTGAGTTCGGGAGTCCTGGCGACAGCAGTCCCTTGGTGACGAAGCAAGTCCCTCAGGGCAGAAAAGAGCTTGCCGCCCATGGCGGGAGACACCGCGGCACCCCCAGCAAGAACATCATTCATGGCGGCGACCAGCCGCGGCAGTGGCGTGTCCTTGGTCATGTATCCGGATGCGCCCACCTTGACCGCCGCCAAAAGATCCTCGGCCGACTCGCTCGACGTGAGCAGGACGACCTTGCTCCTGGGGCTGGCTTTCATGATCGAACCAACAACCTCGAGACCCGACATGCCCGGCATCAAGAGATCGAGAATCACCAGGTCGGGCTGATGCTCTCGGGCGATATCGATGCCGCGCATCGCATCGGCGGCATCGGCCACAACGGAGAACCCCTCCTGGGTGAAGGCGGCGCCCAGGGCCTTGCGAAAGAGCTCGGCGTCGTCGACGATGGCAACCGAGGGCATTGGGTCACCCTCTCCGGCCCGGCTGGTTTTCAGGTGACATGACCATCGAGGGTAGACCGGCTGAACGCATCATTCGCAGCTATGACCGCTACCACCTGATCCGACCCGATCGCGGCCACGGCTGAAAGGAGGGTCGCCCCGGTGGTGACCACGTCGTCCACGACCACGATCGGTGCTCTGGCCACGCTCTTGGTATGGAGTGAAACCGCCGAGAGCCCATGATCACCACCAGCCCGCCGCGGGGTGTGGAGCGGATGTCGCAGCAGATCGATCATGGGGACCCCGTTGATTCGAGCGATCCGCGACGCGATCTCTCTGGCAGGGTCGACGCCATACTTGACCAGTCGGCTGATCGCTCTCGGTACGGGGACGACCGGGACCCGCGGCGCCCGCGATGCCAGCTCTTCAGAGACCAGGTCGGCATACCACGTCAGACCACGGTATTTCAGTCCGTGAACCAGACGCGCAGCCGTGCCACTGTGCTCGTAGGCTGTGATAAGCCGGAGGCCACCGGGAAGGACCCTCTCCGGCGCCCGGCGGAGCCCCAGCCGACAGTGCTCACAGAGAGGCCCTGGACCCTGGGCGAAACATGCCTGACAGACCATGAGCCGGAAGGTATCGCCGGACAGGGACAGTTAACTGGTTTTGAGTTTTGAGTTTTGAGTTTTGAGTTTTGAGTTATGAGTTTTGAGTTATGAGTTATGAGTTTTGAGTTATGAGTTTTGAGTTTTGAGTTTGCCCCATGACTCATAACCCTTGACTCATAACCCACGACTCATAACCCATGACTCATAACCCATGACTCATTCACGTTCCCTCCTGCCAACCGCTCAGATAGGCGACTTGCTCGTCGGTGAGCTTCTCCAATCCACCACCGAGATGGCTCAGCTTGATTGCCGCCACCTCGTCGTCGATCGCCGCGGGGAGGGTGTAGATCCTGGGCTCGAGCGCGCCGTGATTCTTCACCAGGTACTCCGCTGCCATGGCCTGGTTGGAGAAGGACATGTCCATGACATCGGCAGGATGACCCTCGGCCGCACCCAGATTCACCAGCCGACCCTCGGCAATGACCAGGATTCTCCGGCCGTCTCCCATCTCGAATTCCTCGAGGTTCTCCCTGATGATGCGCCGGCCAACCGCATCGGCACGCAGCGTGACGAGATCGATTTCAACATCGAAATGGCCCGCGTTCGCCAGGATCACGCCGTCTTTCATCAGATCGAAATGCTCCTTGCGGAGGACGTGCTTGTTGCCCGTGACCGTCACGAAGAGGTCGCCTACCACGGCTGCGGCGGCGGCTGTCAGCACCCTGAAACCGTCCATGGCCGCCGACAGAGCTCGGACAGGATCCACTTCGACCACGATCACGTTGGCTCCCATGCCATCCGCCCGATTGGCCACGCCCCGGCCGCAATCGCCGTAGCCCACCACCACCACGTTCTGACCGGCAATGAGCATGTTGGTCGCCCTGATGATTCCGTCGATCGAAGACTGACCGGTCCCGTAGTGATTATCGAAGAGATGCTTGGTGGCTGAATCGTTGACCGCCACTACAGGCACTCGGAGGGTCCCGTCGTCAGCCATCGCCCTCAGCCTGATGACTCCGGTGGTTGTCTCCTCGGTGGAGCCGATCAGCTCGAGATCGCGTCTCTCGGTGTGGAGAATCGTTGCCAGGTCTGCGCCGTCGTCCATCGTGATGGCCGGCCCCCGGTCGAGCACAGCGTGAATGTGCTTGTAGTAGGTGTCCGAATCCTCACCCCGGATTGCGAAGACCGGTATCCCTTCAGCAACGAGGGCCGCGGCAACATCATCCTGGGTAGATAGCGGATTCGAGGCGCAGAGCCACGGTTCGGCACCCCCGTCCCGCAGGGCCAGCATCAAGTTGGCCGTCTCCGCGGTCACATGGAGGCAGGCCGCCACCACAACTCCCTCGAGGGGTCGCTCACTGCCAAACCGCTCTCTCACCGTCGCCAAGACGGGCATCCGCCTCCCCGCCCAGGCAACCCGCCGGGCGCCCCCGTCGGCAAGTTCGGGGTTGGCAATGTCATAGTTCATATCTTCAATCCTCAACTAGGAGTTGCTTCAGTTTCTCAATGGTCGCGACCGGAACCGGGTCGATGCCCGCTCGTCTTGCCAGCATCCAAGATGTCAAATCACCCACGGTCGTGAGCGATATGAGGCGGGCCAGAGGGGACTCGCCCCACGATGAGATCTTCCCCACCCAGGGAACGGCCCCCTCGGTCAGCGAAGCCGACAACCGGCGCCGCAACCCGACGCGAGGATGATCTGACCGATCCGCCAGGGATACGATCCCGAGGCGATCCAACGTGGACCCGGGCATGGCCTCCCACCCAACGAGTTCGTTGTGATCCAATTCGGGCAGTAGCGAGGCCCAGGCGGGCGTCTTGGCATTCTCGTTTATCTGGGTCTTCCAACGTCCGGCGACCGTGCCGCTCACCGGCCCGCCACCGTAGACGATGACAATCCGCCCTACCAAAGCGTCCGAGACCGACGAGGCGGCCACCCAGGCGTTGCTCCCCTCGGCAACAGCCTCGTCGGCCAACCCGGCCGACTCGGTCAGATCCCGGCGCAGATCACCAACGACGCCTGAAGCGCCGGCAAGCCTGACAGCTGCGCCTGCCAGATAGCCGAGAGCCGCGCGCGGCTGGAGCCCCGAGGGCACCCTGACCCCCGGCCAGCCTTGCTCATCGCTCTGCCGCCCCAACTCGCCGCCGGTGGTGATCGTGGCGATGGGCAGCCCCATCGATCTGGCATGATCGGCAACGTCGAGAGTCTCTTCGGTATTGCCGGAATAGGAGATGGCGAGAATCAGCGGCCGCACCGCCTCAACCCATCCCGGCAGAGGCGAATAGTCCTTGTGAACCGAGATTCTGGCGGTGCTTGTCCCCGAGGCCGCAGCAAGATAGTTACCGGCTATGCCGGAACCGCCCATGCCGGCCACCAGGATCTCCTCCGATGGAGGAATCGGTTCCAGGTCGAGGTCTACCGACCACCTCATTTGATCGCCGAGACTCCGAATCATCGACAACATGTCACTCATCCGGCCCTCCCTCGGCCTGATCGATGAGCATGATCGGGATTCCCTCCCTGACCGGGTAGCGGCGGCCGCACACTTCGCACACGAGCCGGGAAGTCTCCTCGTTCTCGACGAGCTCCCCGCGATCGGCCGGACACACGAGAATCCGCGCCAGCTCGGGATCAATCAGGCTCATTCAGCACCTCCAGAATTTGACCGATTTTGGCCACAATTCGCTCGACATCAGAACTTGTCGACGCCTCTACGTTGAGACGCAGCAGGGGTTCGGTGTTTGACGGACGCAGATTGAACCACGAGCCACCCAGGTCGACCGTCAAACCGTCGAGCTCGTCGACGTCACCACCGACGAACTGACTCTTCACACTGGCCGTCGCTCCGGCGACGTCGGCCACCTCGAAGTTGATCTCGCCGGAGGCCTGGTACCGCTCAACATCGCCACGGATCTCCGACAGCGGCCGCCCATCCTCGCTCATTACCTGGAGCAGGACCAGCATCGCCAGCATCCCCGAGTCCGCCCGGTAATTGTCCCTGAAGTAGTAGTGACCACTGTGCTCGCCGCCAAAGATCGCACCCGTGTCGGCCATCACCTTCTTGATGAACGAGTGCCCCACCCTGGTCCGGATCGGGGCGCCACCTGCTTCTCTGATGATCTCCGGCACGGCCCGGGAGACGATGAGATTGTGCACGACCGAAGAACCGGGATTTCGGGCAATCATCCATCGGGCGATGAGCGCCGTCACCGTGCTGCCACTCAAGGGGCGGGCGCGCTCATCGATGAAGAAGGCCCTGTCGGCATCGCCATCGAAGGCGACCCCGAGCTGGTGGCCGCCGCCGGCCACCAGCTCGACCAGGTCACTGAGATTCTCCGGCTGAATCGGATCTGCGGGGTGGTTGGGGAACGTTCCATCGGGTTCGATATAAAGCCCTTCGAACGTCGCCGGTATCCGGTCGAACACGTCGGCCAGGACCACGCCGGCCATTCCGTTCCCACCGTCCACGGCGACCCGGAGAGGCCCGATCGCCGCGGGGGATACCACCGATGTCAGGTGATCCACGTAGGGCCCTACGGCCTCTACCCGGCGAATCTGGCCCAGGGGATCGAGAGAGGCAGGTTCCTCGCCCATCACCGACCTCCTGATCTCACTCAGACCGGTCTCGATCCCCACGGGTGCCGCTCCCGGACGGCAGAGCTTGAGGCCGTTGTATGAAGGAGGATTGTGCGACGCGGTGATCATCGCCCCCGGAACATGCTCTGCCCCGGAGTAGTAATAGACGAGATCTGTGGGGACTTCGCCCAGATCGATCACATCTGCACCACGAGAATTGATACCTCGGGCCAATCCTGCGAAGAGGGCCACGGAGGAATGACGGCAGTCTCGTCCCACCGCCACAACCTGGGCTTGGGTGAGATCCACGAAGGCCGACCCGATCCGTCTGAACAGGTCGGAATCCAATTCGCCGATGTCGGTGCGGCCACGAATGTCGTAAGCCTTGAAGACGGAGACGGGTTCCACGCGAACCGGAGAGTGTAGAGATGACCCCGGTTTGAACCGATATCGGACCGCACCGCTTGCAGCTAGAAAGATCCGGATTCCTACAATCCCGGTCCCCGATGGCTCCAATCTTTTTCATTGTCGTGCCGGTCTTCAACGAGGCAGCATTCTTGCCCCGGGCCATCCCCGCTTTGGTCGAGGAGATGGGCCGGCTGGAGGTTGCCTACCACGTCATGATCGTGGAGAACGGATCGACAGATGGCACGGCCGAATCTGCCCGTGATCTGATCGGAGACGCGCCTATCACGGTGGAGTCCCTTCCCGCGCCGGATTATGGCGCAGCGATGCGATTCGGGTTTCTTCATGCTGACGGGGACTGGGTGGTCAATTTCGACATCGACTACTTCTCGGTGGATTTTCTCAATCGAGTCCTCGCGTTAGAGGATGCCGATCTGGTGATTGGCTCCAAACGAAATCCTGAATCACAAGATCGTCGACCACTGCTACGACGGATCGTGACACGGACTTTCAATCTGCTGCTCAGACTCATTCTCGGTTCGGGTGTATCGGACACGCACGGCATGAAGGCCTTCCGGATTGATCTCGTTCGTCAGATCGCACCCGCGGTGAAGAGCACTCAGGACCTGTTCGACACCGAGCTGGTGGTCCGCGCCGAGCGGGCCGGATATCGCATCGCCGAGGTCCCGGTGAAAGTCGAGGAGATCCGGACAGCACGGTCCTCTCTCCTGAAGCGGGTTCCGAGGACGATCCGTGGCCTCTGGAGAATCAAGCGCAACCTCGCCGGCGAGGGCCGCTAAGACTCGGGCCTTTCCCGGGTGAGGAGGCCGACACCGATCAGCGCCAGGATTCCGGCGATGGAAAGCCACCGGCCGTATGTTTCGGCCCAGGTGTCCTGAAATCTGATCACCACATGATTTGCCGTGGGGACCACGACCATCAATGACGGAGTCGCCCTCCATGGGCCATCGGCTCCCTCGGCCTTCCAGTTGGGGAAGTAGGAGACCTTGACGAGATGGGGCACGCCGATGCCGTCTGTCGTGAAGGAAATCTCCTCGTTGTCCACGACCACGTCGGTCACATGCACTCGAGACGAAATGGCATTGTCAGGAAGCTGATCGAGCGACTCGATGCGGGGCCAACTCTCCGGACCGCCGGCCACGATCCACCGATCCAGGTTGTCGAGGTCGTCGTACCATTGCAGTGCCAGATCGTGAAAGCTTGGCAACGGCTGGCCATCGGCTCCCGTGACCGTTTCGCTCCCGATCAGGGAGGCGAGAAGGCCCCGCTCGGGCACTTCATAGACGGCAGGCACATGGTCCGCGGCGACCACGAGATCTGTAGGGGGTAGTTCGTAGATCGAGAAGGGATCTGCGGTCGCGACCTTGGTCAGTTCTTCCATCGCGTCGGCTTTCTGGGTGGCCTCCGGTGTGAAAGAGACGTAATAGCGGACACCGTACAGCTCGAGATGTTTCAGTCCTCGCTCCATGTCGAAGTTGTTGTAACGCAGGCCCGGTATCGGGTTGGAGGCGTGAAACGACATCTCCGAGGAGTTGATGAAGTGAAAGGGTGTCGTAAGCGAAGACTCGAAAAAGAGGCCCTCCATTGACTGATGCGAACCTTCGGTCCAATAGGGGATGAGCATTGGTGACATCGGGGTGCCGTACTTGTTGAGATCGCCGTTGCCCTCCCACTCGACCCTGCCGTCCGGCAGTTCGTTCAGCCGGACCATCAGCGCCTGATACTCGGGCCAGGGCTGCTTTCTCTCATACCCCTCGTAGTTCCAGCGCGACCAGCCGTCGACGAAAGTCACACTTGACAATGCGCCCAGTGTGAGGACAGAAGTGGCAACCAGAGTGAGCAACATGCGGGCGTTCATGGCCTGTGGCCAGTACCAGGAGAGCCCGAGAAGGAGCAGACCTCCGGCGGCGGCTGGAATCCAAGCCCACCACGGGAAATCAGACGAAGAGCCCACCAGGAAGGCCCCGACCACCGTGCCTATCAGGAGGAGCAACCTGGCCCAATGGGATGAGATCTTTGAGGGTAACCGCCGCGACATCCAGATCACGGACGCCCCCACGCCTATGGCTGCAAAGAACGCCACGCCGAAATACCAGTACGGCAGAAGGCGCCCGTTCCATAGTTTCCAGCGTTCTCCGCCAAACAGATCCGGAAAGATGTCGGGAAGGACGATGGGCAGCGGGAAGTAGATCAGGGGGAGCAAGGTGGCGGCAATCATCGGAGTGGCTCTCCTGCCCTTCTTCATTGCCCACACGGCACCCGGCACGGCCAGGGGAATGAGCAGCCAGATCTCGACTGGAAACATCTCCTCCCACCGGCTCAGGGGAGTCCATGCCATATCCGAAGTGAGGCCCAGCCTCGCGGCCATCGGCAGTGCCCAGAATGCCGCAATCGAAAAGCCCCAGAGCCACGTCGTGAGAGTTCGCCAGAACCCGCTCTTCCAGGGCAGGATGAAGATCGAGGCAAAGACGACGACGATCACCGTCAAGATGTGACAGAGAGCAGTGGCCGCCAGGGCCAGGGCGGCCCACTTCAAGTATTTCCTGTCATCACGGACTGCCTTGATCAGCAGCCCCAAATAGACCAGGGAGAATGCGAATGACCAGGAGTAGGAGAATTCTCCTGCCAGGGTCGATGCAATATTGCCGCCATAGATCGAATAGCTCTCATAGAAGGCGAACACGGCACCAGCGGAGGCTGCCACCAGAGCGACATGGCGGCCCAGGTTCATCGCACGGGCCAGGAAGAATGCGGCAGGGGGTATCGCGATCAGTCCCAAAACCGTCACCAATTTGAAGGCGACGCCATAGGGAAGGATCACATCCAGAGCGACGATCACCAACGACGGAAGTGGGAAGTAGAAGTAGAAGGCGGGAAAGCCGGCAAACCAATCCTTGGACCAACCCAGGATCTGGCCCCTTGGAAGCAGGGTGTCCCGGAGGAAGGCAGGCCCGTAGACGTGAGCTCCCATGTCTCCTCCCGTCGGGGTAGTGGCGGAGAGGATCAGCCATGGGTTCATGACCAAGAGGATCACCAACGAGATCCCGGCGAGTGTCAGAACGAATGGCCAGGGATTGTCTACCCCGGCCCGTCGCCAAAGATTCACGGCTTGTGCTGCCGGACTATCTCTAGAACCTGGGAAATGTCAATGTCCTCACCTTGACGGTTCCACCACTTCTCTTCGCAGTTGTGACATGCGTAGAAGTGGACCTGGGTCCCGTCGGGGAGAACATGCTCGATCTCGAGAACGTCGGTCTGTGAGCACTGGGGGCAGTCCATTCACCTATCCATTGACGATGGGGTCACATCGTACGAGGGGTGAGAAGCTAGGACAATGAATCTTCTTCGAGAAGCTTGCCGACATAGCGGCTGCGGCGACGCCCATCCTCGGTCCAGTAGGCGTACCAGTAGGGGCCGTGCGGGCATCTGGTGCAACCCGCTTTCCCACAACGAACCGACTGCTGTCTCAGGCGGACCTCGGGATGATCGTCCGACGCGAGGGCACCCGATGATTGCAGTTGGGCGCGCGTCAGAATGAGGAGACGACGAAGATCGTGCTCGTCGAGATCCTTGACCGCGTCCAGCAGATCACGGTCGAGGGCCATCAGGCCACGCTTAGTGGTGCAAACAGTCTGGTAACGGTTCGGCGGTCGGTGAGCGTCCAGCCCTGGGGCGGTGTCATCCGATCTGAGTGGTTGGCGCAGAGGGCATAGCCGTTCGGTACGACTCCGCTGACGATGTCATCGAGCCACACCGCGCTGTCGTCATAAGAAAACGTCATTGCGGTGGCTGCCGGCGAACCACAGCGAGCACAACTCAGGACCATGGCGGGAACGCTAGGGGTCGTGGGCTTCGCATTCAAGGATTGAAGGCTTTGAGGGCCCTACCGGGCTGACCCGGGTACAACGTTGCCCGGCCCGATTTCGCCACGAGGAGTGTGGCGGGAACGGCCTCGATGCCGAGAGTCTCGAAGATCTCGGGCTCCGATTCCCACCCGATCTCCCGATAGCCCGCGCTGCCCAGTGCTTGGTTCATGGCTGCTCGAGCGAGGAGGCAATCCTCACAGGTCCCGGAGGTGAACAGATATGCCCCAGCCGGGAGGGAGACGGATCCAAAACGTGTCGGCCTCCGACGCTCGTCGCGTCCGAGAAACCTGGCGACGACAAAAGCCAGCGAGGCCAGCATCACCACTCCGACCAGTCGCACCCATATCTCATCCATTCTCGATCGGAACTCCCGTGGCGATCGCTGACAGAGGCCCCAACTGCATCATCCATAGCGCCGCCACCGGCACATCGGAGTCGAGGGAGAGGCCGTCGAGAATTCCCGGAGCCAGATCGACGACGACCACCGACGAGGCGGGAACCAACACTTCCCGCTCGAGGGTCCCTTTGGGCCTGTCGGTGAGCAATGTCGTGGCGTCTTCGAGCCCCGAGTTCAAGATGACGACTCGCGTTGCGCTACCGATCGCCGAACCTGCCCCCGGCATGAGCCAACTGGTTGCAGCCGTCTCGACTCCAGCGGTCATGGCGACACCACCATCCGCTTCGAGTCTCAGGAACGGCGCCACCGGTCCGGTCGAGATGATTCGGAGGGCCACAGCGTCGGTCGATAGAGATGTCAGGTCCACCGTCGCCGCGCCCCGGCCGGGAATTACCCCCTCGGCAAATCCTTCGCTGAGACCGTCAGCGCCGTACAGGTCTATCTGATAACTGACATCTGCCGGAGCAGCTGTTCCAATGATCACCTTGCTGAGGCCCTGGCTCGCAGGAGCCAGGACGAGCCACTCCTGGGCCGGGGGCACTGCTCGCCAGACTGCGCCGTCGGACCCGTTGGAGAATCGGCCGACAGGGATGACGCTTCCGGACGTGACATCGATCACCACCGAGATGGTCTCCCTTCCGGGCAGCAGCTCTCGAAGATCGAGTGTCGCCGACGACCTTGCCGGCACGATGACAGAATCGAACGAGGGGTCGGACTCCAGGCCAGCCTCCGACCACACGGTCAGATCGACCGTCGCGTCACCGGCGTAGGGATTCATCAGCTGGATGTCCATGTTCTCGCCGGAGAGCGTCGAGCCTCCGGCGAGAATGCTCTGGCTGGCCGGGGTTGCCCCACATGACTCAGCGGCCAGGTACCCGCTGCCAGAGATCACCGAAGCCGCGGCTGATGCCGCATCCGGCAAATCGGCCAATGCGCCGGCCACGCCCACGGCTGACACGTCGACGACACTGATGGTTGCAGACCCCGGTTCACCCGTATCGAAGTTCGCCGAACCTGTGGCCCCGCCGCCGGCGAAGATCGTCACCTCGCCTGTGCCATTCGGCGAGGAGATGACGCCGATGGCGGTGGCCCTGCCCTGTCCCTCCTCGACCGGACAAACCGCAACTGCAGGCAGGGCACTCCCCGGAGCGGGTTTGAACGCGGGGCTGTCCGCCACGGGGACAAGAAGTGTGGCCACTGTCAGGAGGGTTATCACCCCAACGGCTAGATAACCCTTCATTGCCTGGTTCTTCCCACGACAATCACCACCAACGAAGCCAACAGCAATCCCGCCGCAACCAGTGGTAGCACCCGGTTCAGCCCTGTCGGGCGATATCTGGCCCATCCCGTTTCGGCCGACACCGTCGTCGCCCAATCGGCCGGTCCGGATGCGGGATGCCAGTCCGGGTCGTAGTTCATCGAGATCCGCACTCGATCGGCAGTGGCGTCGCCGGCAAATCCGGTTCCGTCTCTCCCCCAGATCTCCATTCCATCGGTTACGAGAGGCAGGGCAGCCGGATTCTCAAAGACGCTGGAGCCGGGATCGAGTGGGATGGGCGTCAGGTCGAGTTGAGAAGCGAGTGTCCTCTCGAGTTGAGACGGGCCTCCCGATATGTCGACCCAGTCAACGGAGAACTCGGCGAGTAGCGTCCCGGGCCGTAACTCGGCCCCTGTCGCGATCCTGCTCAGCGCAATGTCGAGCTTCTCGTCTCCAGGACCGGGCGGCGGAAGCCAAGCTTCGTCGAGGGTCGACCCGATTCCATCCAGCGTCCGATACCAGAATCCGGGACCTCGCCGAGCCTCTCCCGGGATCTCAGACCGAATCTCCGAGATCAGCAGAATCCGTCCCGGCCCACCCTCTCCAGCGAGGGTCGAGGCAAAGGCGAATCTCGCATTGTCGTCACCTGCGGGAAGACCGAGGCGCCCATCGCCGAGGGTTCCCATCGACAAAAGAAGCATGGCGATGGCAGATAAAGTCGCTAGAACCTGCATCGGTGTCCGACCGAACGCGTCGAGTACGATCGCCACCAGGAGAGCCGCTCCGAACGAAGCGAGTATCAAAGCGGCCTCCTCGACCCCAGGACCCGCCAGCCCGGCGTTCGCACCGAAGATGCCCGCCAGGGAAAGCAGTGCCCCCATGAAGACAAGACGACCAGTCTTTCCGGGCATCAGCAGCGGAGGAACCGTCGCCACCATGAGCAGAACCGGCCAGAGCACACTGACGCCGAGACCAAATCTCCTCTGATCGTCGAGAATCCAGCCCGGATCATCCATCAGGAATCCGGCTGCGGCGACCACACCCAGCAATGACGCTGCGACGAGAGGAAGACTGGCTCGTTTCCAGCCGAGGGCCGCACTGACTCCGGCAAAGACGAGGGGGACAACCACAAGCGCCGGCGAGAAAGCGGCCAACAGCAACGACCAGAGGACGGCCCATCCCAAGCGTCCCAAGAGCCCCTTCTCGACGTCGGCTCCGGGGACATACAACGACCTGATACTCCAGGGGAGGATCGCAGCCCCGCCGATCGCCAACCACGACCCCGACCCCGCTGCGAGAGCCGTCCCCGGCCCTGCGAGCAATACAAGTCCTGCCAGATACCGACCAGGACCGCGGAATCCGAGCCGGCCGGCGAGCCGGCCCATGCCCACAACCCCCATGAGGGCAAAGCCGAGGGTGATCAGGGTCCGGGCCGCTCCTTCGTGGCCGAACCAGATCAGAGAAAGCAACCCGGTGAGACCTACCGAGGGATGGACCGCTGCAGCCGAGCCCAGCCCCGCCTCGTTCCACCCTCCGAGGAACCTAGACAGAGCGACGGTGGGTGCCTCGAACGGAAGGCTGAACCCGGTGTTGGGAACGCCCACGAAGAAAAAGGATCGTGCAGACAGGAACGCGATGATCCCGGCGAGCAGCGCCCCCCAGATACCCGGGCTTGACCAGATTCGACGGGTGCTCCTGACCAGGGCGTGATCCTCATCGAACATGAAGAGGAGCCGATCGCCGAGATCGGTGCCGAGCTCTCGAAGACGAATACTCCCTCGTGCCTGGAAGCGAAACAGCTCCTCGTCACCCACCGCCCTGACCTTGCGGAAACGTCGCCTGGCCAGCAGCGTGGACGGCAGGTAGGCGAGGTTCCATCCGGTTGCCGCAACGAATCGAACCAGGGGACGCCAGCGCAGGAAGATCAGATTGGCGATGGAATCGATCAAACCGACCATCAGCCCAAAAGGAATCACCCAGGCCAGCGTGACGAGTCGGTATGCCTTGAGCATCGCCCGGTAACGCCCGGCCTGATCCCTCCAACCTGGTGTCGCCCCGCATCGCCCCTGGTGAAAAACCTCCGAAGAGGGCACGATCACGACCCGCCCGCCGGCAAGTCTGACGCGCTGGGAAAAGTCCTGGCCGGCAGCCCCGGGCCGGAGGTTCGTATCAACCCCGCCCAAACCCTGGGCAAGGTCTCGTCTCACCAACATCGAGACCGACGAGACGAACGCTACTTCACGGACCACGTCATATTGCTGAAGGTCGATCTCTCCATCGTCGAGACCCGAAAACGGAGTGCCAAAGACATCTGTGGCGCTTCCGATGGACTCCAACTCCCCCTTGGTTCCGGCCACCAAGACTTTCGAGCCTCCCAACGACGCGTTGGCGCGCTCCACTTCACTCACCAGGGCGCTCAGGGCGTCGGGACGGGGCCTGGCATCGGAGTGGACCAGCCACAGATAATCGATCTCAGGGCCCGATTGTGCGATGGCAGCAGCAACATTCGCACGGAGCACTACGTCCTCGGGCTTCTCGACATCCGGCTCGCCAACGACTTCGACGGTCGCCACACCCTCATAGACTTGCCTTCGGACCGTTGCGAGGGCCGCGTCCAGGTCGGCACCAGGGGTATGCATCACGATCACCTTCACCCGGGGCGCGGGCGGGCGGGTCTGAGATGTGGGATCCTCCGCGACCTGCGGGGTGACATCAGTCATGCAGAGAGACATTGTGAACCGGGTTGGACATCTGAGCAATACCAAGCCAGCGCGATGAGGGTCGCGATTCTGTCAGGCGGCGTCGGCGGAGCACGTATGGCCCGTGGCTTCGACCAGATTCCCCATGTCACCACCACCGTGATAGTGAACGTGGGAGATGACGAGACCACGTACGGCCTGGCGGTGTCACCCGATCTCGACACGGTGGTCTACACCCTGGCCAACATCGAGGGGCCCCATGGCTGGGGACTGGCGAAAGACACTTTTGCCGCAAATGATCAGCTTGCCAGATTCGGTATCGATAACACCTTCCAGCTGGGTGATCGCGATCTGGCACTCAAGTTATTCCGCACCATTCAACTCCAGGCGGGCACACCGCTTTCGACCATCACCGACTTGGTCAGACAGGCTTTGGGCGTCCGCTCTCGAATCCTCCCCGCCACCGATGACCGGCTGCGCACCGAGATCGGCCTGTCGGATGGAACCTGGATTTCCTTTCAGCAATACTTCGTTCACCGCCGCCACACCGACGAGGTGGCCCGGCTTCGATTCGCAGGGGAGGAAACGTCGACCGCCGCTCCCGGCGTCATCGACTCGATCGAGACAGCAGATCTCCTGTTGGTCGCTCCCTCCAACCCCCCCCTCTCGATCTGGCCGATTCTGGCGGTGCCCGGGATAAAAGAGGCCGTCAGCGCTCACCGTCACACAGTGGCGGTCAGCCCCCTCATCGGCGGCAAGGCTGTGAAGGGGCCCGCCGATCGAGTACTGCGATCGCTGGGCCTTCCTCCAGGGAACGCCGGAGTGGCGTCGGCCTATGAGGGCTTGATCGACCGGCTCGTGATAGATGTGTCGGACATCGCCGACGCCGAATCGCTATCCGGGCTTGACGTGCAAGTGGCGGACACGGCTATCGCCGACCGAAACGCAGCCCGACGACTGGCGACGGCCATACTGGCGCTGTGAGCCTCCATATCCATCCGCTGACCGGGATAGGAGAGGTCAGACCCGGCGACGACGTGGCAGAGCTTCTGATCCCTCCGTTGGAGGCCCTGGAGCCGCAATCCGGCGACATCGTGATCGTCACCCACAAGATCGTTTCCAAGGCCGAAGGATCGGTTGTCGAGATCGAGGGGGACGAAGAGGCGTTCAGAAGGAGTCTCATCGAAAAGGAGGCGGTGTCGATCGTGCGCCGTCGCGGAGATCTGGTCATCGCCGAGACAAAACATGGCTTCATCTGCGCCAATGCCGGCATCGATCGAAGCAACGCCTCTCCCGGAACCATGATTCTCCTTCCCCGCGATCCCGATCAGTCGGCGCATCGAATTCGCATGAGATTGGAGCGTTATTTCACCGTCGACCTCGGGGTGATCATCTCCGACACCTTTGGGCGGCCGTGGCGGCGCGGCCTCACGGACATCGCCATCGGGGTCTCCGGGGTGACGGCCATCAAGGACCTGAGGGGCTCAACCGACTGGACCGGACGGGTTCTCGACGTGACGGAGGTGGCAATAGCCGACGAGCTGGCGGCAGCCGCCGACCTGGTCATGGGAAAGGCGTCCGGAATCCCGGGTGCCCTGGTTCGAGGGTTGGAAAGCGGCCTGGGTTCAGGGTTGGGCTCCGACCTGATCCGACCTCCCGGTGAGGATCTTTTCCGCTAGATGCCTGCGGTTCAGGCCCCCGGTCTCCCGAAACCCCAATAATCCAGACCGGCCGCTCTGACCGTCTTCGGATCGAGGAGGTTCCTGGCGTCGACCACCCTGTATCCGCGCATCCCCGCGGCCACTGCGGTCATGTCCACTTGGGTGAACTCGGGCCACTCGGTGGTGATCAGAAGCACATCGGCCTCCGTCGTTGCCGAAACAGGGTCGGATGCCATGGTCAGCGTCGACACCGACGCCTCGGGGTCATAGGCCACCACTTCCGCGCCGTCGGCCTGAATCATGGTGGCAATCCTCACCGCCGGTGACTCCCGCACGTCGTCGGTGCCGGCTTTGAAGGCCAGGCCCCACATCCCAATTCGCCGCCCTTTGAGTCCGCCGCCGGCGGCCTGCCTGACTTTCTCAACCACACGGAGACGCTGTTCCTCGTCGGCGCGGATAACGGCGCGCAAGAGCTCGAAGTCGTACCCGGCGTCCTGGGCAACGGCTATGAGCGCCGAGGTGTCCTTGGGGAAACAGGATCCTCCGTAACCCGGGCCTGGCTGGAGAAAATGGGGACCGATACGGTGGTCGCGACCAAGCCCGTCAACAACGTCGAGCACATCGGCACCTACCGCCTCGCAGACGTTGGCCAGGGTGTTGACGAAGGTGAGCCGGGCCGCCAAGTAGGCGTTTGAGGCGTACTTGATCATCTCCGCGGACGTGGGATCGGTGATGACCACGTGGGAGTCGAGCGTCTCATAAAGCGCTGCTACCGCCTCGGCCTCCGCGCGGTCCCACGCACCGACAACGATTCTGTCCGGGTTGAGGAAGTCGGGTACGGCACGGCCCTCACGGAGGAACTCGGGATGCGAGACGATCTTGGCTTGAGACCCGCGATCCGCCAGACGCTTGCGCAACCCGACGACAGTCCCTGGAGGAACCGTCGACTTGATGACGAACACCGACTGTTCCCCCACCTCGCCGGCGAGCTCGTCGATGACGCCATTCACGTACCGGAGATCGGCGCGCCCGTCCTCTCCCTCCGGGGTGGGCAAGCAGAGAAACACGAAGTCGGCGTTGGCCACCGCGTCGAGATTGGACAGGTGATAGCTGATCGAATCCGTCGCCCTCGCTTCAGCCAGAAGTTCGGGGAGACCCTCCTCATATATGGGGATCTCACCAGCCTCCAGCGACGCCACTCTCTCCGGGTTGGACTCCCCGATACGGACTCGATGGCCCAGACTCGCCAGACCGGCCCCGGTGACCAAGCCGACGTAGCCGGCCCCGATGATTGCGATGTTCACGGCCCTACATGGTAGGTCGAGGTGGTGGAGTCGCTAAGAAACATCGGCGCCGACAATTACCACGGCGTCAAAGGCGGCATCGATCTCACCGGTGATCACTGTGCCAAAACCCAGGTCATCACGGATGATTTGTCCGGCGGTGCTCCCCTCCGGGACCATGATGGTCGTGGTCGCGTAATCCTTGTTCTTGGCATCGCCGATCGAAAGAACCGCGAAACCGGCCTCTTCGAGTTGCTGAGCGACGCGGCCGGCGGAACCACCGATGCCGTTTCCGTTGAGAACCTGGACACCGATCAGCGGCCGGGCAGTTCCCCCGCCGGTGAGGAAGTCGGCGACGGCCGCCGATGCATCCGGCTCCCGCGCCAGAACGACGGAGGCCCCACCGATGGTGGCCAGATCTACTGGCAGTGTGGTCGCATCGAACTGACCCGAGAGAAGCCTGCGAAAGTTCCAAGCGAGACCAGCCACCGAGGATGAAGCCAGGTTGGCGTCGATGGTCAGATGTCTTGAGACTGCAGATGCGATCTGACCCGCCTCGGCGATGGACGAAGGCCTTTTGAGACTTCGCAGGATGGCACCGACGACCTCCTGCTGACGCTTCGTCCGGCCGATGTCGTTGGCCTCGACGCTGACCCAGGAACCATTCTGGAGTTCCTGATACTTCCGGGAACGGGCATAGGCCAGAGCCGTCTTGCCGTCCAAGACCTGGTTGCCCGCCGCCACGTTCAAGCCCGAGGAGGCATCGCGCGCCGGGTAGGGGAAATCGAGCTCGATGCCACCAATCTGATCGACCATGGCAATGAAGCCCGTGAAACCCACCTCCACATAGTGGTTGACCGGAATCCCCAGGTTCTGGCGGATCGTCTCCACCATCAGGGCCGGGCCGCCATAGGCGTACGCGGCGTTGATCTTCCCTTTGGCGTGGCCGGGAATGTCGACCCAGAGGTCACGGGGAATGCTCAGGATGCGAGCCGTGCCTGTGGAAGAGTCGAGACGCACCAACATGATCACATCGCCACGTTCGCCACCGGCTGGCCCGAAGTTGGTCAGATCGGCGAGACCCGCTCTCGAGTCGCTTCCGACGACCAGGAAGTAGAGAGCGTCGCCCGACGGTGCGGTGAGAACGTCGACCACACCGGTATCGGTGGCCGCTCCAGCCAGCACGTTCCGACCCGTGCTGATCGCCCAATACAGGCCGAGCGCGGCAAGGTTGGCCACGACCAGAAACGCGATGATCGTGACCTTGAGCCATTTGGGCAGCCTGCGACGCGGCAGGCCAGAAGTGGGAGGTGGAGACGTGGGAGTCATTGTCACTCAGACGTCGGCATCGTACCGGTGGTTTCCCCCTTATCAGCCCTTCGCGAGGTCACGGCTAATCTCAACACCCTCGATTCCGGAGGTTCTCGGTTGGCAGTGCTTTCCCATGAGGGGACATATTCGATTCTCTACGGGAGCTTGCCGCTTCCCGTCGGGTCTGAGCTACGGACCGGTTACATCGCCCGACCCGATGCTGCCGGATCGTTTCCGGTGGTGATGGTGCTGCCCGCAGTGAGCGGTCTCAGAGGCATGGAGAAGGACATGTGCAGACGTCTGGCGAGGTCGGGCTTCGCAGCGATCGCCCTCGATTTCTACCGCGGTGAGGGCGAAGACCCGATCGCCTCCTACGACGCGGTCCGCGACGACAGAGCGCTCACCGATATCGACGAAACCCATGAGTTCATAGTTTCTGATGACGTCGACTGGGCGGTCAGCGGGAACATCGGAATACTTGGTTTCGACGTGGGGGGACGTTTCGGGCTCATACGCGCCGCCACTCGTGCTTGGGTTCGCTCGTTGGTCGTCGCCTACACACCGCTCACGGGTGACGAAGAGCGAGCTCACCAAGTTGCCGATTACCTGTCGAATCTGCCCATCCCGGTGCTTGGCCTGTATGGAGGTGAAGACGACCTCATCGCAGCCTCAACCGTCGACGAAGCCCAGCGACGCAACGACCATGGCCAGTGGCTCCTCTACGACGGTGCCGGACACGATTTCCTCGACGGCGAGAGCGAGCACTTCGACCCGTCAGCCGCGGATGACGCCATGGCCCGGATTCTCGCCTTCTTCAAGGCAACCCTCCCGACTCCGGTTCTGATCGATCTCGGTTAGCCACGAACATGACGAATCGCGCCGGCGACGAGTGTCCTGGTGGCCCCTCCCGTGTCCACGATCAATCCGCCGTCATCGTCAACGCCAATCGCCCGGCCTGATCCCTCCGGATCCCATGAGACCCCTAGCCCGATCGTGACGCAGAGACTCCGATACTCGTCGGCCGGCCATCCTGGGCCATCCACGATCCGCATCATCTCCGCAGCCCACAGCCCGGCGATCTCGGCGTGAGCCTGCAAACCCGGATCCTCTGGGTAGACCTGACCGAAGCCTGCAGGGCGATCGGGCCACCACAGGTTCAGCCCGACCCCGACGGCCATGACACCTTCCGATCTCTCCACGAGGATGCCACCCGCCTTTTCCGTGCCGACCAGCAGATCGTTGGGCCATTTGAGATATATCGACTCGAGCACCCGACCCGCCGCAACCCCGGCCATCAGCGAGAACGGCCTCGTATCGCGAGTCTCAACCCGCAGAGCCAGCGACACCGCCAACGCTCTGGTCGCGTTGAGCCACTCCGCGCCGGACCGTCCCCGGCCGGCCGTTTGTCGCTGAGCGATCACCACAATGGGCAAATCGCCGAGCTCCGACCTGGCCAGATCCTGGGTCGAAGCGACCTCATCCCTGCGGATCTGCAAATAGGGTGTAGCCATCTAGCTCTCCTGAAAGTCAAACAGAGGTTACGGAGGAGTCTTGGGCACTGAAGCGCATATCGAAAAACTGAGGGCGCTCCGTGACGAAGCCCTTCATTCTGGAAGCCAACGCGCCGTGGCGCGCCAGCATGAGCAAGGCAAGCTCACCGCCCGTGAGCGCATAGACAGCCTCCTCGACAAAGGCACCTTTCAGGAGATCGACCAATTCGTCAGGCACCGCTCGACAGCGTTCGGGACCGAGGACAAGCGGCCGCTCGGTGACGCCGTGGTCACCGGACACGGTCTGATCGAGGGGAGACCCGTCTTTGTTTTTGCCGAGGACTTCACTGTGTTCGGGGGAAGTCTGAGCAGCGTCGTTGCCGACAAGATCTGCAAGATCCTCGACCTCGCCCTCGAGACCGGCACCCCGACGATCGGGCTGAAAGACTCCGGCGGGGCCCGCATACAGGAGGGAATCTCCTCGCTTGATGGTTACGGCCGGATATTCGAGCGCAATGTGCGTGCCTCGGGAGTCATCCCTCAGATCTCGGTCGTCATGGGCCCGAGTGCAGGCGGTGCCGTCTACTCGCCGGCACTCACCGACTTCGTCTTCCAGGTCGACAAGACAAGCCACATGTTCATCACCGGGCCCGATGTGATCAAAGCCGTGACCGGCGAGGAAGTCACGATGGAGGAGCTGGGTGGCGCCTTCACCCATGCATCGAAGTCTGGGGTGACTCATTTCGTATACCCCACCGGTGCCGATGCTCTCGAAGCGGTCCGCTATCTGATGTCGTTTCTCCCCGCCAACAACATGGAGACGCCGCCCTACTTCGCCCCGACGGACCGTCCGGACCGCGTCGATGACTCGCTCGACTCGATAATCCCCGATGAGTCGAACCAGCCCTACGACATGGTCGAAGTCATCGAGACCGTCCTCGACGGGGATGAGTTCTTCGAAGTCCACGAGCACTGGGCGCGCAACATCGTCACCGGGTTTGGAAGGCTGAACGGGCACAGCGTCGGGATCGTTGCGAACCAGCCGGCGGTGCTCGCAGGCACACTCGACATCAATGCCTCCGAGAAAGCCGCTCGATTCGTCAGATTCTGCGACGCCTTCAACATCCCACTCATAACCTTTGTTGATGTCCCTGGGTTTCTGCCGGGCGTGGATCAGGAGCATGGAGGCATCATTCGACACGGGGCCAAGTTGCTCTACGCCTACTGCGAGGCGACCGTGCCCAGGGTCACGGTGATAACGAGAAAGGCCTACGGTGGGGCTTATCTGGTCATGAACGCAAGGGGAGTTCGAGCGGACATGGTCTTCGCCTGGCCATCAGCGGAGATTGCGGTGATGGGCGCCCAGGGAGCCGTCAACATCATCCACCGTCGAGAACTGGCGCAGGCGGATGATCCCGAAGCCAAGCGAGCAGAGCTGATCTCCGACTACGAGCAGAAGTTCAACAACCCTTACGTCGCTGCCGAACTCGGACTGGTCGACGAAGTGATCGAGCCACGTGAGACCAGGGCAAAGCTGATTCGAACGATGGACATACTGAGATCCAAGCGGGAAAAGCTCCCACCGAAGAAGCACGGGAACGGCCCCCAGTGATCAAGAGCCTCCTGATCGCCAATCGTGGCGAGATAGCTGTGAGGGTCATCAGAACCGCCCGCGACCTGGGAATCCGCACCGTCGCCATCTACTCGGAGTTGGATCGCGACGCCCGCCATGTCGATCTCGCCGACGAAGCCTGGAACGTCGGCCCCGCGCCCGCGGCGGAGAGCTATCTCAATCAGGAGAGGATCCTCCAGATAGCTCACGAATCGGCGAGCGAGGCTATCCATCCGGGTTACGGGTTCCTCTCGGAGAATGCCGTGTTTGCTACGGCTGTCGCCAACGCCGGCCTGATCTGGGTCGGTCCGCCTCCCTCGGCCATCGAGGCCATGGGAGACAAGATCACCTCCAGGCTGAACGCGGAAAAGGGCGGCGTCGCCACCGTGCCTGGCGTTACCGCCCCGGTGCGGACTTTGGCCGAAGTCGAGGAGCTGGCCGAACGGTTCGGATTCCCGATCGCCATAAAGGCCGCCCACGGAGGCGGCGGCAAGGGCCTCCGGGTCGTGCACGACGTCGGGGAGGTCACGGGTGCCTTCGAAGGGGCCCGCCGTGAGGCGGAGACATATTTCGGTGATCCCGAGGTCTATGTTGAGAAGTATCTGGTGAAACCGCGTCACGTCGAGGCGCAGGTGCTTTTCGACAACCAGGGCAACGGTTTGTTCCTGGGCGAGCGAGACTGCTCCGTTCAGAGACGTCACCAGAAACTCATCGAGGAGACACCGGCACCCGGGCTTTCCGTCAAACAGAGACGAGCCCTGGGGCGGGCTGCCCTTGCCGCGGCCAGGTCGTGCTCCTACGTCAACGCAGGAACGGTCGAGTTCCTCCTCGATCAGCAGGGCGAGTTCTACTTCCTCGAGATGAACACCCGTCTCCAGGTCGAACACCCGATAACGGAGTTGGTCACTGGCATCGATCTCGTCGAATGGCAGTTGCGTATCGCTTCCGGCGAGCCGCTGGAGATCACCGAAGTCGAGCCGCGGGGTCACGCCATGGAGTTCCGCATCAACGCCGAGGATCCGGCCACCGGTTTTCTGCCGTCTCCGGGCCAGATCGTGGACTGGCAGGAACCGGCCGGACCGGGGGTGCGGGTGGATTCATGGGTGCGAACGGGTTCCACGGTGTCCCAGTACTACGACAATCTCTTGGCGAAACTGATCGTGTGGGGCCCCGATCGAACCACCGCCATCAACCGGGGAAGACGGGCCCTGGAGGAGTTCAAGGTGAGGGGCGTAGCCACCACGATTCCCGCGCATCTGGCCGTGTTGGATCATCCGGACTTCCTCGCAGGCAGACACCACACCAAGTGGATGGAGGAGAGTGTGGTCCTCTCGCTGACGGGGCCTGAAGTGACATCATCGTTGCCGGAGGACGAGGAACAGTCGCGCCGGGACATAACGGTTGAGATCGGAGGACGGCGTTTCACCGTCTCCTACTGGGCGCCCGAGCCCGCGCCTGCCGGCAGCCAGATCCGCCGCAGGCCCCCAAAGCTGGCTCCATCGGGCGGCGGAGTTGCCCACGACGGAGTGGTCACTGCCCCCATGCAGGGCACGATCGTCAAGGTCTCGGTCCGAGCCGGAGAGGCCGTGAGGGAAGGCGACCCGATATGTGTTCTCGAAGCCATGAAGATGGAGAACGAGGTCAAGTCGCCGGCCGATGGCGAGGTGATCGATCTCCGGGTCGAGGCGGGTGACACGGTCACATCGGGACAGGTCATCGCGGTGGTGCGGTGAGTTGTGAGTTATGAGTTATGAGTTATGAGTTATGAGTTCGCAACGATTCGCTGGTGCAACCGGATTAGCTGACGTCTGAGAGCAACGATCGAATCGCTCGCCGCTGGCTTTGCATCGAAGAGCCCGATGCGGCGCGCCAACTCCAGTTGGCTGTCGAGCTCCGCCAATGAACCCAGCGCAATTCGCAAGTAGCGGGCCAGCTCTTTCGACGTGGCCCTGCCAGCGCCCTCGGCGATGTTCGAGCTGATCGAAACTGCGGATCGCCGAATCTGGGATGTGAGACCCCATCGCTCGGTCTCTGGGAAGCTCGCGGTGAGTTTGTAGATCTCTTCTGCCACTTCGACGGCCCTCTGCCAAACATCGAGACTTCGAAAGTCCTGCACATTTCACTTCTACATCCGGCGTCCCGACGATGGAATGCCTCTGCCCACCCAAAACTCACTCCGCTGCGTCGGAAATGGCCTCGGTCATCGAAGGATGGACCATCAGAGTTTCGACCACCACGTTGGCGGTGACCTGAGCCTGCACCGCGAGGGCGATCACCCCGATCAACTCCGACGCCCGGTGACCGACAATGGTGCCCCCGAGCACGACTCCGGTGGCTGGGTCTGAAGTGATCTTCACAAAGCCCCTCGTGAAATGCTGGAGAACCGAGCGCGCATTCGAGGCGAAGGGAACCTTCATCGTCCTCACCTTCCGGCCCAGTGCGGCGGCTTCCACGTCCACCAGACCCACCGAAGCGATCTCCGGCTCGGTGAAGATCGCCTCGGCCACCTTGGAGTAATCCAGCGGCGAGACCGGGAGGCCCAGGGCATGTCGGGCGATCTTCCGGCCCTGCATGGAGGCGACCGAGCTAAGCAGCATCTGCCCGGTGACGTCTCCGGCTGCGTAGATGTTGGGCGCGGTGGTGCGTTGAAACTCATCGACTTCGATGTAGCCGCCCTCGCTCGTCTCCACGCCTGCAGCCTCGAGACCCAACCCGGAACTGAGAGGAACCGAGCCCACCGCGAGAAGGGCATGAGATCCTCTCACGACCCGCCCGTCATCGCAGAAAACCGAGACCTCGGCCCCGTCGACCTCGATCCCAACGGCACGGGCCCCGATGACGAGACGCACCCCACGTTCCAGGAAGTCCTCCTCCAGCACCGCGGCGACCTCGGCATCGCGGTGGGGCAGGATCTGCTGCCTGGAGACCACAAGGCTGACCTTGGAGCCAAGACTCTCGAAGATGTGCACGAACTCGACACCGGTGACCCCCGACCCGATAACCACCATGTGCTCGGGCACATCGGACAGGTGGTAGCAGTGGCGCGTCGTCAACACCCGGGACCCGTCGACAGGGGCCCACTCGGGGACGCGGGGGGAAGACCCGGTCGAGATGATCGCCTTGTCGAATCGGATGCGCCTTTTTCCCCGCGGCGTCTCGACCTCCACGTCGTTGGCCGAGACGAATCTCCCGAATCCATCGATCATCTCCACGGATTGGGATGCCAGCATCGACAGCCAGTTTCGATTGATGTCCCCGGTGATCACCTGGATTCGCTCGGCGAGGACCGACGGATCCACCCGACCCGGATCGGTCACCAACCCCAGCTTGGCCGCATTGCGGATCGAGGTGTGTCGCAGGGCGCTCGCCGCCATCGTCTTGGAAGGTATGCAGTCCCAGAGATGGGCGGCGCCACCGACAATGTCTTTTTCGATGAGAGTGACCCGGGCCCCCTGGGCTGCAGCCGTTGTCGCCGCCTGAGTGCCGGCAGGGCCGCCCCCGACGATCAGCAGATGGGTCCGGTTGTCGGTCATCCGCTCGACGGTACCTGGGGTGCGAACATCACAGACATCAAATCGCTCGATAGGCGCCGAACACCCGCTTCAGGGTTGCCGAGACCTCACCCACCGTTGCGCCCGCGGCCAGGGCGTCCTTGATCGGCGGCAACAGGTTCGCCTCGGTTGCGGCGACTCCCTGCACCCGATCGAGGGCGGCATCGACCGACGGTTCGTCTCGAGAAGCCCGCCACTGTCTCAGACGCTCGATCTGACCGGATTCCAACCCGGGATCGACCGACAAAAGGGGTACCTCGGGCTCATTCTCGATCTGGAAGGCGTTGACACCCACCACGATGGTCTCCCCCGCCGCCTGGCGCCTGGCCTCCTGATAGGCCGATTCCTCGATCTGAGACTGGATCCACCCCGACTCGATGGCCGAGATCGCCCCTCCCCGTCTCTGGATCTCATCCAACAGCGATTGGGCCCGCGTTTCCATCTCATCCGTCAGTTGCTCCACGAAGTACGACCCGCCCAACGGGTCGACCGTGTCGGTCACACCCGATTCGTGGGCAATGACCTGCTGTGTGCGCAGAGCCAGGAGAGCTGATTCGTCCGTGGGCAGCCCAAGCGCCTCGTCGAAGGCGTTGGTGTGCAGCGACTGGGTACCCCCCATCACCGCCGACAACGCCTGCATGGTGGTGCGCACCACATTCGTGAGTGGCTGCTGAGCCGTCAAGGTCGATCCCGCCGTCTGCGTGTGGAAACGCATCGCCCACGACCTGGGATCCTTCGCCCCGACCTCCTCCCTCATCAGTCGCGCCCAGATGCGACGCGCCGCACGGTACTTGGCGATCTCTTCGAAGAAGTTGTTGTGAGCGTTCCAAAAGAACGAAAGGCGGGGGGCAAACGTATCGATGTGCTGGCCCGCCTTTTTGGCGGCATCGACATAGGCAAGCCCGTTGCCGATGGTGAACGCCAGTTCCTGGGCAGCTGTGGCACCCGCCTCCCGGATGTGATACCCACTTATCGAAATCGTGTTCCACCGCGGCAATTCGCTGGCGGCGTATTCGAAGGTATCGGTGACGAGTCGCATCGAAGGCCGGGGCGGATAGATATATGTCCCCCTCGCCACATACTCCTTGAGGATGTCGTTCTGAATGGTCCCGCGGAGATCGGATGGGGCGATCCCCTGCTCTTCGGCAACCAACTGATACATCAGCAGCAGGATCGCCGCCGTGCTGTTGATGGTCATCGACGTGGACACGCGATCAAGGGGGAGACCCTTGAATAGGAGGCGCATGTCATCCAGGGTGTCGATGGCAACTCCCACCTTGCCTACTTCGCCCATAGCCAGAGGAGCGTCCGAATCGAGACCCATCTGCGTGGGCAAGTCGAAGGCGACGCTGAGACCGGTCTGTCCTGCTTCCAGCAGATCGCGGAAACGTCTGTTGGTCTCCTCTGAAGTTCCGAAACCGGCGTACTGGCGCATAGTCCAGGGCCGGGTTCGATACATGGTGGGGTAGGGGCCGCGGGTGAAGGGGTAGCGACCCGGGTCCCCGATCCGCTCGAAGTCGGCGGGGCGGTCGTATACGACCGAGATCTCGACGCCGCTGGAGGTGCTGCGGGATTCATCCATTGGACAGGTATCCTGACACGGTTCCGCAATCGTATTGGGGAACTCCAGGACCCTCTACGACGTCCCTTTCCCTCAATGGCAAAAAAGGCCCTCATTCATCTTGTGGAAGCGCGGGAACGCCGAGGCCGATGGTTTGGCGCTCTGGCGATCCTCCTGTCCATGTCCCTGCTGCTGGCAGGGTGGATCGGGCTTTTTGCATTTCTCGGCGCCAATTCCGCCTACGGGACATTCGAGGAGCTCCAGGCTGAGTGGGTCCCCGACACCAGGTCGATGGAGCTGACCCTCCCCGACTTGAGCCGGGTCAGTCGCATCTATGCGGACTCCGGCGAGGTCCTCGCCGAACTCCATGATGGGCGCAACTCCGAGCCCGTCCCCTATGACCAGATACCTGAAATGGTGGTGCACGCATTTCTCGCCGCCGAGGACTCCGCTTTCTTCACCCACAGCGGGGTCGACTTCTCCGCAATCGTGTCGGCGGCCATCGACAACTTCGTCTACGACACCACCCGAGGGGGATCGACGATCACCCAGCAGGTCGTCAAGAAGTCGTTCGTCGGCTCGGAGATCTCCATCCGGCGGAAGGTGAATGAGGTCTTCGTCGCCGCCGAGTTGGAACGGAGGTTCTCCAAGGAGCGAATTCTCGAGTTCTATCTGAACTCGATCTACTTCGGGTCCGGCGCCTATGGCGTCAAGGCCGCCGCCGAGGAGTTCTT
>JBFHXF010000008.1:0-44116 GCA_041599115.1 Acidimicrobiia bacterium | reverse complement strand
GCCGAGGAGGCTGCGCAGTGTCTGCTCCCCGAGACCGGCCGCATCCCGCATGTGGTCGAGAACCGTCTTGCCGCCCTCGATCTGCTCGTGCTCCTGCGCGTAATACCCCAAGGATGCCTGATGACCCAGTGAGACCTCACCGAGATCGGCGGTCTCCACACCGGCCAGGATCCGCAACAGGGTCGTCTTGCCCGCGCCATTCAGCCCGACCAGCAGCATCCGCTCTTCTCGCTCCACGGCAAACTCGATGTCGACGAACACCAGGTTGTCGCCAAACGACTTGGCCAGCCCGAAGGCCGAGAGCGGAACCCGGCCCGACTTCACAGGCTGGGGGAAGGCGAGACGGACCTTCTTGCCGCCCTTCTGCACCTCCACGAGTTCCCGCTTCATCCTCTCCACCCGGGTCTCCATGGCGCGAGCGACTTTGGCCATCTTCTCGGTGGTTCCCTTGAAACGTCTGATGTTCTCCTCGAGACGTGCGATGTGCTCGTCCTGATGGCGGCGTTCCCGCTCCTTGCGCTCCCGGCGGGCGTCACGCTCGACCAGGTAGTGGGTGTAGTTGCCCCGATAGGCCTCGATGTCTCCGTGCTCGAGGGCCAGAATCAATGTGATCGCCTCATCGAGAAGGGGCAGGTCATGGGACACCACCAGCATCCCGCCGCGATAGGTGCTCAGATACTCGATGAGCCATGCCTTGGCGTCGAGGTCGAGGTGGTTGGTTGGTTCGTCGAGGATCATGATGTCGGTCTCGGCGAAGAGAATCCGGGCAAGTTCAACACGTCTTCGCTGTCCCCCCGACATGGTCACTACCGACTGGGTCAGCTCATCATTCCCGATCCCGAGTGAAGCAGCGATCCGCTTCCCCTCGGCCTCGGCAACGAACCCTCCCTTCGCCTCGAACTCGTCGTGCAACCTGCTGAACCTGGCAATCCCCTTGTCCCTTGCAGTACCGGTGAGACCCTCCAACCGCTGCCGGGCTTCTTCGATACGGCGCTGCATCGCGCCGATGTCGCGTGCCATGAGGATTCGTTCGAGTGCGGTGGCTTGAGGATGATCAAGTTCCGGCAGGGCCGCCTCTTGCGAGAAATAGCCGATCGTGCCGGATCGGAGCACCGAGCCCTGGGCCGGAGAGATCTGGCCGACGAGAGTCCGCATGAGGGTGGTCTTTCCCGCCCCGTTGCGGCCAACGAGACCGATCCGATCCCCTGACTGCACGCTCAAGGAAGCCCCCGCAATGAGCGTTCGGGGGCCGACATCGATGCGGAGGTCGCGGGCGATCAACATGACGTTTCGGGAACGGGCCCCAGATTACGGGCTAACACCCCGGTTCTCCAGTTGAATGACGAAGGGGCCTTGATTCCAGGGGAGCCGGTTTACATCCTCGTTATCTCCGTGGCGCGACAATCTGAGTGTCACGATTCCCATCGATCGGTGACATAAGACTCCCTCTCCTCCCAGGGACATTCGGGGCGACGGCAACGTCGCCCCGATTTCGTTATGTTGCCCCGGTGCCCCGTCAGACCTTCACTCATGCCTCCCACACCGCTGCGGGAATCGACGCCGTTTGGAGAGCGTTGGACCGGCCCCAGACCTGGGAGGCGATACCCGGTGTCAACCGTGTCTTCGATCCTCAGGTGGATCCAGAAGGCGCGCTCCGGGGTTTCGCATTCGAGAGCGCTGCCGGCGGTCGCACCTACCTGGGAAAGGCCACACTGGCCGAGCGGTTCGAGACCCGTCTGATGTCGTGGGACCTCGCGACGTCAGAAATCAACGGAGTGCTGAGCGTCGGGCTATTCGACGCCCAACCGGGCACCAGGGTCGAGGTGAGCCTCACGGTGGAGAGTCTCGGAGTCCTCTCCTCGATGTTCTTCCCGATGATCGCCGGCGCCATCGGCTCGGGCTTTCCCCAAGCTGTTGATAGATTCGCCGCGAGCCTGCATTAGCAGCCCGGCAAGTGCTCAAGCGCTATTCGGCGCCATCCTCGGCGAGACGTTGCGCCACGACGGTGGCCGCGTCGCGTCCACCCTCGGCGACCTCGGCACGATCGGTGATCAGGGTCACGCGATTGTCCAGCACCTGGAGAAACCCGCCGTGCACGCCAATGGTCGTTCGCTGCCCGGACTCCGCCTCAACGATGACCGGTCCGGTGACAAGTGAGCCCATCAGGGGTTCGTGATCGGCCATCACCCCGAGCTCCCCGTCGGAAGTCTTGGCGATGACGATCGTTGCCAGACCGCTCCAGACGGTGGCCTCCGGCGAGACGATATCGACCTGGAAGGACTTGGCCATCAGGCGGCGGCGCCCTTTCCGGTCAGTTCCGCAGCCTTGCGCTCAACATCTTCGCGACCACCGACCATGTAGAACGCCTGCTCCGGGTATTGATCCATCTCACCATCGATGACAGCCTTGAACGAAGATATGGTTTCTTCGATCGGCGTGTAGATGCCCGCCTGGCCGGTGAACTGCTCGGCAACGAACATCGGCTGAGACAGGAACCTCTGTATGCGTCTTGCTCTCCCCACGACCAACTTGTCCTCCTCGGAGAGCTCGTCGATTCCAAGAATGGCGATGATGTCCTGGAGGTCCTTGTAACGCTGCAGGATCCTCTGCACCTCGGTAGCCACGAAATAGTGCTCCTGCCCAACGATCTGCGGGTCGAGAGCGCGACTGTTGGAGTCGAGTGGATCCACCGCCGGATAGATCCCCAACGCCGTGAGCGGTCTCGAGAGCACCGTGGTCGCATCCAAGTGAGCGAACGCCGTGTGCGGCGCCGGGTCGGTTATGTCGTCGGCCGGGACGTAGATGGCCTGAAGCGAGGTGATGGAGCGGCCCTTCAGCGATGTGATCCTCTCCTGGAGGAACCCCATCTCGTCTGAGAGGGTTGGCTGATAACCGACCTCTGAAGGCATGCGGCCGAGCAGAGTCGACACCTCGGACCCCGCCTGGGTGAACCGGAAGATGTTGTCCACGAACAGCAGCACGTCCTGACCTTGCTCGTCGCGGAAGTACTCGGCCATGGTCAGGGCCGACAGCGCCACGCGAAGGCGAACCCCCGGCGGCTCGTCCATCTGGCCGAACACCAGTGCCGCCTTGCTGATGACACCAGATTCCTGCATCTCCAAGAACAGGTCGTTGCCCTCACGGGTCCGCTCACCAACACCGGCGAACACCGAGACCCCGCCGTGCTGGGTGGCCACCCGGTTGATCATCTCCTGGATGAGAACCGTCTTGCCCACGCCGGCCCCGCCGAACAGGCCGATCTTCCCACCCTGCAGATAGGGGCTGATCAGATCGAGAACCTTGATTCCGGTTTCGAACACCGCCTTCTGTGGCTCGACATCCTCGAAGGCCGGAGGCGTTCGGTGAATCGGCCAGCGCAGTCCGGAGAAATCACCGTCGGGCTGGTCCAGCGAATCGCCCCACACGTTGAAAATATGACCGAGAGTCTGGTCACCAACCGGAACGGTGATGGGCTCACCCGTGTTCCTGACCGTGGCACCACGGACAAGACCGTCGGTCGGAGCCATGGCGATCGCTCGAACCTTCCAATTGCCCAGATGCTGAGCTACCTCGCAGATGATGCTTTTCTCCTCACCGTCGAGCTCGAAGTCGATCACCACGGCATGGAGGATCTCGGGTAGCCCGTCCGGCGGGAATGCAATGTCCACCACCGGGCCGGCGACCTTCACGATCCGGCCCAGGCTCTTGGCCTCACTCATCTTCTTGCTCCATTCATTTCGTTTTCAGGAAACTTGTTCGGGGAATCATTTGCTTTCGGCCAGGGCCTCGGCGCCACCCACGATCTCGGTTATCGCAGTGGTTATCTCTGCCTGTCTGGCCCTGTTGGCTTGGACGGTGAGGATGCGAATGAGTTCCTCGGCGTTGTCGGTCGCCGCTTTCATCGCCCTCCTCCTCGCACTGTGCTCGGAGGCGGACGCCTCGAGCAGGATGTTGAAAATGGTCGCCTCCACATAGCGGGGAAGGAGGCGGTTGAGTATCTCGTCGGGCGACGGCTCGAACTCGTAAGCGATCCTGTATGGCTTCTCGGCCTCGTCGATCTCCGGTGGCGTGATTGGCAGCAGCTCGAGACTCGTGGGCGTCTGGGTGAAGGCCGAGATGTATCTTGTGGAGAAAGCCTCCAAGGCGTCGACATGGCCGTCCACATAGGCGACCATGACGGCATTGGCGATTGCCCGGGCGTCTCCGTATCCCGGAGTGTCGGTCACTCCCAGATATGCCTGTTCGATTCGGTAGCCGCGGTAGCGGAAGTAGCCCTGTGCCTTCTTCCCGACCGTATAGAGGACGACATCCTTGGCCTCCCTGTCCAAGTCTCTCATGCGTGCTTCGGCCAGGCGGATCACGTTGGACGCGTAGGCGCCGGCGAGACCGCGATCGGAGGTGACGACCATCAGGCCCACCGTCTTGGCATCACGCCGCTCGAGGAGTTTGTGGGCTCCCGAGCCTGCCGAACCCACGTTCTCGATCACTTCGATGAGCTTGGCTGTGTACGGCTGGGAGGCATGAACCCGGGCCTGCGCCCTGGGTATCCGGCTGGCGGCGATCAACTCCATGGCGCGGGTTATCTTCTTGGTGGCCTCGACGCTCTTTATCCGGCGTCGGGTATCGCGAAGTTGCGCTCCTGCCATTACCGGCTATTCCTCTGTCACCGAGCCGGCGAAGCTCTCCTTGAAGGCATCAATAGCGTCGACTAACTCGTCGCCGTCCGGCAGCTTGCCCGTCGTGCGAATCTTGTCGAGTAGCGCCGGGTGCCGTCCGCGGATGAATCCAAGAAGCTCGGATTCGAATCGGCGGATATCCGGGACGGCAACACCGTCGGTGTGACCCTCGGTCACGGCGAACACCGCCAGCACCTGCTCCTCCACCGGCATGGGAACGAACTGTGGCTGCTTGAGTACTTCGACGACCCGACGACCCCGCTCCAGCTGGGCCAGAGAGACGGCATCCAGTTCGGAGCCAAACTCGGCAAAAGCGGCGAGTTCGCGGTATTGAGCCAGATTGAGGCGTAGGGGGCCGGCGATCTTCTTCATGGCGCCGATCTGCGCATTTCCACCCACCCGGGACACTGAGGTGCCCGCGTTGAGTGCGGGACGAACCCCCTGATAGAAAAGGTCCGTCTCCAGGAAGCACTGCCCGTCGGTGATCGAGATCACGTTGGTGGGGATGTAGGCCGAAATGTCGTTTGCCTTGGTCTCGATTACCGGGAGACCGGTCAAGGACCCACCACCGAGCTCATCGGAGAGCTTGGCACAACGCTCGAGAAGCCGGCTGTGGAGATAGAAGACGTCGCCGGGATAAGCCTCGCGTCCCGGGGGCCGGCGCAGCAGGAGCGAGATCTCGCGGTAGGCGACGGCCTGCTTGGAGAGGTCATCAAAGATGATCAGGGCATGTTCGCCCTTGTACATCCAGTGCTGGCCTATGGCCGAACCGGCGTAGGGGGCATACATCTGCAGGGCAGGAGCGGCAGAGGCGGAGGCGTTGACCACCACCGTGTACTCCATGGCACCGTGCTCCTCGAGAGCGGCGACGACCTCGGCCACCGTCGAGTTCTTTTGGCCGATGGCCACATAGATACATTTGACCTGGTCTTTCGTTCCCTGGTTCACCTTCTGGTTGATGATGGTGTCCACCAGGATCGCCGTCTTTCCGGTCTGGCGATCGCCGATGATCAACTGGCGCTGACCACGACCGACCGGGGTCATCGAGTCGATGGCCTTGATACCGGTCTGGAGGGGCTCTTTGACGGGTTGCCGCTCCACAACCGATGGCGCCTGGGTTTCGAGGAGCCGCCGCTCGGTTGTGTCTATTGGGCCTTTCCCGTCGATTGGGTTGCCGAGCGGGTCGATCACCCGTCCCAGAAGTCCGTCGCCCACGGGAACCGACAGCAGGGTTCCGGTCTGCTTTACCGGGTCGCCTTCCTCGATGTGGCTGGCCTCGCCGAGAATCACGACGCCAAGATCGGCCTCGTCGATGTTCAGGGTCACACCGATCAGGCCACCGGGGAATTCGAGCAGCTCGGAGGCCATGACATTGGGCAGGCCCTCGACCCGGGCGACACCGTCGGCGATGGCGGTCACGTAACCGACCGTCTCCTTGCCCATCTCGGGCTTCCAGTCCGCAAGCTGGCTCCGCAGGATCTCGGTGATCTGGTCGCCTGTGATTGTCAAATCAGGCATATTCCTCCTCAGCGACTCCGCACAACCTGGCGAAGCGCGTCGATTCTTCTTGCAAGGGAACCGTCGATGACCGTGTCACCTACCCGGGCAACAATCCCGCCGACGACGGACTCATCGACGATCACTTTCACCTCGACGTTCTTGCCCGTCGCTCTGCCGAGAGCGGCAGCGAGACGAGCGACGGTGTCAGCATCCAACGGCACGGCCGACCTGACTTCGGCAACCGCCTTCGAGCGTGACGCGGCTGCCTGCTCGACGAGCCTCTTGGCGATCGCCGGAAGTTCAGGGGCGCGCCCCTGGCCCACAACGAATTGCACCAACCCGACCGTCAAGGTCGAGGCCCTCTCCCCCAACAACTCGTCGATGATCGCCTGTTTTCGCTCCAGGGGGAGCTGCGGATCTGTCAGGGCCGAGCGCAAGTCTGCCGACGTGTCCAGGGCCTGTCCAATAGCAAACATCTCGCTCTCGACACGCTCCAACTGGCCCTCGGCTCGTGCGAGCTCGAGGATTCCGTTGGCGTAACCGACAGTGCGATCGTCCACTTACATGAGCTCCAGGTCTGCCAGGTAGCGCTCAACGAGCTGCTTGTGGGCCTCGGCGTCGAGGGACTCACCCACGATACGACCGGCCAAGTCAATCGAGATCTCACCCACCTGCACTCTGGCATCCGCCAGGGCGCGGGCCTTCTCGGCCCCGGATTCGTCACGGGCCTTGGCAACGATTTTGCCCGCCTCGGATTCCGCCTTGGCAACGATGTCCGCCTTGAGCTGCTCGGCGGCGCCACGTGCCTCCTCGACGATCTTGTTGCCGTCGGCCTTGGCCTCGGCAAGCTGGGCCCTGTAATCGGCGAGCAAGCTCTCGGCTTCGGCCTTGGCCTTCTCGGCCTCGGCGATCTGACCCGTAATGGCGTCCTGGCGTGCCGCCAGAGTTTTGTTGATTGTCGGAAGCGCCCATTTCCACACGAAGAAGAAGACGATGGCGAAGGCCACTATGCCTGCAATCAACTCTGCGGGCTCCGGGAGGACCAAGGCGACGTTGGAGCCGCTTGTCTCTTCCTGGGCCAGCAGGATCGCGGTACTCATCATCAGCAAAATGGGCCTCCTAGGCGATGAAGAACAGAACGAAGCCGATGAGAGCCAGGGCTTCGGTGAACGCGATACCCAAGAACATCGTGGTTCGAATCGTTCCGGCCATCTCGGGCTGTCGGGCCATTGCGGTGATGGCATTTCCCACAACGATGCCGATGCCGATACCCGGCCCGACCGCGGCGAGCCCGTACCCGATCAGCGCTATGGCTCCTTTGAGAAGCTCGATATTGCCTGTCATTCTTTCTCCTTAGTGCTCGAAATGGACCGACGATTGGATATAGACCGCGGACAGAAGGGTGAAAATGTACGCCTGCAGGACCGCCACCACGATCTCGAAGAGATAGATCCCCAGACCGAGGGCGAACCAGGGAATCCCGATAATGGAGCGGGCACCGATGTCGCCCACTGCGAGCACGAAGATCACACCCGAACCGAGCAACAGGGTGAGCATGAGGTGCCCCGCGACCATGTTCGCGAACAACCGCACCGCGAGCGTGAACGGCCTGAGAACAAAAATGGAGACCAGTTCGATCAAGCCCACAAGCCATCTCAGGCCGATCGGGACATGACGGGGCCAGATCGTATCGAGAACATACTTGAAGCCGTTTTTCGCGAACCCCATGATCACGAATATGACGTAGGTGACGATCGCCAGAAAGAACGGAATGGCCATCCGGGAGGTGATCGGGAAGTTGACGAGGGGGGTGATCTCAAAGAGATTGCCCACCAGAATGAACAGGAAGATCGAGAGAAGGTAGGGCACGTATTTGACACCCTCGGGACCGATGATGTCCTTGGCCACACCATCCCTCACGAACGCCACCAGTGATTCGATCATCACATCGAACTTGGAGGGCACGAGACGCTGCCGGCGCAGGCCGAAGTAGAGAAGGCCGATCACGATAAAGGCCGCCAGGAACATGAGGATCATGGTTCTGGTGATAGCAACACCGCCGATGGTGAAGATCGCGTCGTGGAACTCGAAGAGCTCTTTGACGTTGGCGGGGGCGCAAATCACCTCATTGGCAACATCGCACTCGCTGGCCAGAATCAACGGATCCAATTCTCTTCCCTTCTTTCACGCCTCGATAGGGCAACAGCCTCCAGAACCAGCAGGGTCAAGTAGGCGACCACCGCCGAAATCCCGAATGCCAGCCGGTCGACTTCCACCAATGTCGCCACGAGGTAGACGGCCCCGGCAAACAGCCCAAGGCGCAGGAAGAAGCCGATCAGGGCGGCGGCATGATAAGCCTGGAGACTGATCCTTGACGAAATCGACAGGATTGCCCCCGAAATCCAGAAGTTGAATACCACGATGCCCACACCCAGAGCGGCAGCCCAGGCCCCATCCCACCCCCGCGCCAGCCCCAAGACCAGGATCAGGGTCGGACCGACATAGATGGCACGGCCGATGGTGCGCCGGGCCAACAACCGCTCGACCGGGACCGGGCCCAGGTCAACGGTCACGCGGGTCCTCTTCGATCCTCTTCGAGTAGTGCCACAGCCTCATGAAACCCGAATACGCTCCGAGCAGGATCCCGACGACGATTAGCCAGGGGTCCGTGCCGAGCCACTGATCCGCGAGATAACCGAGGAGAGTGCCGGCCAGGACCGAACCGAGAAAGGAACCGCCTTCCATCCAGCCATCATGGAGCGCGTTGGAAACTTCTGTTGTCTTGGTCTGTCGTTGCACGGCCAGAGGGTCCTTGTGATGAGTCTCACAAAGTGTAAGGAGCGGAGGGCATTTGGAGACATCGAAACCTAGCAGGGCCTTTCAGTCCGCCGCCAGCGAGCAACGGTGTAAGCCGGTCAGGGGAGGTACTGCTCCATGATCTCTGTCACGGAGCCCGAGTTGACGTAGATCCAGACAGTGCAGTATTCACCCGGACATGGGGTGTAGGTCAACTCAGCGCCCGGCCAATCAGCGATGGACAGCTGTTGCAGGCCGGCCGTGGGATCGCCGGTGATCGACCATACCGTGGCGCCATTACCAAAAGGCACATCTCTTGTGGTTGAACTGTCGTTGGCGATATAGAAATCGTGGGGCTCCTGGCCTGCCGCCAACGCTCTCTGGTTGGCGATATCGCCCGTGTAGAAACAGGCAAGATCGAATAGGAGGGAATGCGGGTTCTTGTTGAGGACGTATCCGAACCAAACACCGTCAGGCAGAGCAGCCGATCCTGGAGCGCATCCGGAGCCCCCCGCGCCATCGCTGCCAGGCAACGGCTCAGGCGCCGACAGATCGGGCGCACCGGTCACGCTGTAGAAGACGCCATCGACACCCGAAGTGGTGCTCGGTTTTGGCGCGATCGTCGTCGACGTCGGGGCCGAGGTGGTTGTCGAGAAAGGAGCCACGGTCGTTGTCGTGACAACCTCAGTCGTGGTCGGAGCGGCTTGCCCGCCAGGGGTGGTCGAGGGCTCGGAGTCACCCGCGGGACTGCACCCCCCGATCAGCAAAACCACCGCCAGAAACACAACGGAAATAGGCGCCTTCACCTGCACGGACATGAGAATAGGGTCAAACGTGGCCGGCAAAATCCGACGGGTACGGAGAGAACCTGGAAGCGAGATCCGAGACCTGGGCAGCCACCTCGGAGAGGGCAGAATCACTCCCGCGCTCCTTCAAAGCCCGGGCAATCAACCGGGAGACGTCGGCCGCCTCCGCTTCCCCCATCCCCTGGGTGGTCATGGCCGGAGTCCCGATGCGAAGACCCGAAGCCCGGTACGGCGGCCTGGGGTCGTTGGGGATGGTGTTGAAATTGAGCGTGATGCCGACGCCATCGAGCATTCGGGCGGCCTCCTTGCCGGTCAGCTCTTCGTCCACCGAGCGAAGGTCGATCAGGAACAGGTGATTGTCCGTCCCGCCGGACACCACCCGAACCCCCTCCTCTTGGATAGCTGCGGCCATCGCCGCCGCGTTGGCGACGATCTGCTCGGTGTAATCATGAAAGGCCGGCTGGGAGGCCTCGTGAAAACACACGGCTTTGGCGGCGATCTGGGATTCGATCGGCCCACCCTGCGCATTGGGAAAGACGGCCTTGTCGATGGCTTGGGCGTACTGGTCCTTACTGAGGATCAGCCCGCCCCGCGGGCCACGGAGCGCCTTGTGGGTCGTGCCGGTCACCACGTCTGCTTGCGGCACCGGCGACGGGTGGGACCTGCCGGCCACCAGCCCGATGAAGTGAGCGGCGTCCACCATGAAGATGGCCCCGACCTCGTCGGCGATCGCTCTGAACCGCTGGTAATCGAGTTTGCGGCTATAGGCCGAATAGCCGGCGAGGACGATCTTGGGGCGATGGATCTTTGCCAGGGTCTCGACCTGGTCCATGTCGATCATCTCAGTTTCTGGATCGACGCCATAGGCGACGAAGTTGTAATACAGGCCCGAGAAGTTCACCGGTGAGCCGTGGGTCAGGTGACCACCCTGGTCGAGCCGCATCCCGAGAACCGTGTCCCCCGGCGCTATGAGTGAAAAGTAGACGCCCATATTTGCCTGGGCGCCGGAGTGAGCTTGAACATTGACATGCTCAGCCGCAAAGAGATCCCTGGCCCTGTCGATGGCGAGTTGTTCCATCTCATCGACGACCTGACAACCCTCGTAGTACCGCCTTCCCGGGTAACCCTCGGCGTATTTGTTGGTGAAGACCGAGCCTGATGCGGCCATGACGGCCGGCGACGCGAAGTTTTCCGAGGCGATGAGGTGAATATGGGTGTTTTGCCGCTGCAGATCCTTGCGGATCAGCGCGGCCATCTCGGGGTCCACTGTTTCGATCGGGTTCATGGAGATCATGATCCGAAGAGTAACTCGCTAGAGGTGCACCGGCCCCTGGCGAAGGATCGCCAACCCCGGCAGGGTTGCGTCGACCACGGTTGAGGCGACGCCACCGGGAGCTTCCCCACTCAAGTAGACCGCGACATCGTCGCCAAGGAGGGCGCGGGCCTCCACGTCGCTCATCGCCTCGGGTCCTCCACTGCGATTGGCGCTGGTAACTGCCAGGGGCCCCGCAGCCGAAAGAAGTGCGAGGGCGACGGGGTGGTCCGGAACCCGGATACCAACGGTCTTCGCCTGTATGTCGCCCACCCAATCCGCAAGGATCACCTTCGGAGTGACGACGAGCGTCAGGGCACCGGGCCAGTGTCTCTCAGCCAGATCTCTTGCGTCATCTCGGAGCACGCCGCAGGCGTCCGCCTGGGTCATCGAGGAGACAAGCAGTCCGACCGGTTTGTGCTTGGGTCTGCCCTTCAATTGGAACAAGCGGGCGACAGCATCATCGTTGAAAGGGTCGACACCCACGCCGTACACGGTGTCGGTGGGAAGGCCGACGATCAACCCCTCCCGAATCGCGGAAACTCCTTGTTCGATCTGTGGCTCTGGAGGAATCGACGTCAAGGTTTGACAGCAACCACATAGCGATCACGCCCGGTCAGATCCTGACGCACTACTGCCGGCAAGCCATTGAACGAGCTCGACGCCGAGACCCCCTGGGTCTCCCCTATCTCACAGATGACCACCCCGCCGGGTCTGAGCCACTCGGCGGCATGAGCACCGATTCTCTCGATCACCTCGAGTCCGCTCGGGCCTGAAACCAGTGCGACTTTGGGCTCTCGCTGGACGTCGCGCGGCAGACCCGCATAGTCGACCTCGGCGATGTAGGGCGGGTTGGCGACGATCAGATCGACCATGCCGAGTATCGAGGCGGGCAAGGGATCGAACAGATCCCCGTCGGCAAGATAGATCGACAGGCCAGTTCCGTACCGGTTCTCGGTGGCGACCTCCAACGCTTCGCGCGAACTGTCAGTCGCGAAGACAGCCGCCCCTGGAAAACGATTCTTCAGGGCAAGGGCAAGAGCGCCCGAGCCGGTGCACAGATCGACGATGACTTCCGGAGCCCTGACCATTCTGGCGGCAATCTCAAAGAGCGTCTCCGTTTCCGGTCGCGGGATGAGGACACGCTCGTCGACCTTCAGTGTCAACGGCCCGAACGCCGCGGAGCCCTCGATGTACTGGAGGGGTTCACCAGCGACTCTCCTGGCGATCAGTTGATCGAGAGGCTGGCCCTGGCTGGCAACCATCTCGAGACGTCTTCGCTCATTCTCCGGAATCACCGACATACTTCCCCAAGTCTGACATCGCTGGTCCCTCCGTTCGGGGACGCTCGCAGCTCTTAGACGCTCCTGTCGTGGATGGCACAGCCTAGATTCGTTGTCGACGACTTCGAGTCGGTTTCATCCCCTGACACCGATCATCGAGCCCATCGGTCGCCCCCTGCGAGGCAGCTCTAGAGATCGCCATCCGCCAACCGGGTCGCCTGCTCATCGGCAGCCAAGGCCTCGACGAATTCCTCGAGATCGCCTTCCAGCACGTGGTCGAGCCGCCGGATGGTCAAGCCGATCCGGTGATCAGTCACCCTGTTGTCCTTGTAGTTGTAAGTGCGGATCTTCTCTGCCCGCTCTCCCGAGCCGACCTGGGATCGCCTCTCCCCCGCCACCTCGGACTGCTGCCGCTCCAACTCGAGCTGATAGAGCCTGGCGCGCAGGATCCGGAAGGCCTTTTCCTTGTTCTGCAGCTGGCTCTTCTCGTCCTGACAGGTCACCACCATTCCAGATGGGATGTGGGTGAGCCGAACCGCCGAATCCGTGGTATTGACCGACTGCCCTCCCGGACCGGTGGATCGGTAGACATCCACTTTGATGTCATTGGGATCGATTTCGACCTCGACCTCCTCCACTTCCGGAAGCACGGCCACCGTCGCCGTCGAGGTGTGCACCCGGCCCTGCGACTCGGTCTTCGGGACCCGCTGTACACGGTGCACTCCGGCTTCGTACTTGAACCGGGAATAAGCGCCCCGACCTTTGATCCCGATGGTCACCCGGTCGTAGCCGCCAGCTTCCGAATGAGACGAGTCCATGGGTTCCACCTTGAACCCCGACCTGTCGGCATACCTCTCATACATGCGGAGAAGATCACCGGCCCAAATGGCCGCCTCGTCACCACCGGCAGCGGAGCGAATCTCGAGAATGACGTCTTTGGAATCGTTGGGATCGGTGGGGACCAAGGACCGCTTGATACGCTCGACCAACAGCTCGATTTCGTTCCCCAGTTCGATGGCGAGATTCTCCATGTCGGCGTCATGGGACATCTCCCGGGCGACCGCCAGGTCGCCGGAGGCCTGATTGAGTCGGCGGATGTCGCCGACCACCTCGCGCATGTCGGCGTGTCGCTTGCCCAGTTCGGCGAGGCGACCCGGATCAGCGAGCACCTCCGGATCGGAAAGGAGCCCCTCCACCTCTGCAAAGGCGGCCTCGATCTCGGCCAGTCGCTCTTCGAGACCGTGGTCCATCAAAAGTCCCCTCCGGAGTCAGCGGCGAGCAACGCCCTGCGTGCGGCCATCGCCGCCTCGGGCACTCCACCGCGTTCGAGGACAGACCCGAGTCTTTCCTCGTCGAGCGCCACTACCAGGCTGGATACCGCGACCTCGATTTGCTCATCGTCGGGGATTCGCGTCGTCAGTTTCTGGAGCCAGAGCCCGGGAGCGGCGAGAAACCCTGACAGCTTCCCTGTGGTTCGGGTACCCGACCATCTCAGGAGCTCATAGGCGATACCGGCAATGAGCGGAATCCCTGCCACACGCGACACGACCAGCAACACAGCACCGGGGCGTCCCAGGAACGAAAAAAGAACGATGGAAGCCAGCACGACGATGAGAAGAAAGCTGGTCCCACAGCGGGGATGCTCAGGTGGGTAACGCCGCACCGAAGAAACGTCGAGCGGTTCGCCGGCTTCGAAGGCGTGAATAGTCATGTGCTCGGCACCGTGGTATTCGAAAACGCGGCCGATCTCTTCGGAACGCCCGATCGCCCAGATGTAACCGACGAAGAGGGCCAGTCGGAACACACCCTCGATCGTCGTGAACAGGAGAGTCGACTCCCGGGAGACAACGCCGGCCACCACCGCCGGAAGCACGATGAACACCGCCGCGAAGAAGAGCAGGGCAACGGCCATGGTCCCCCCGATCTGCATCGACGTCAGAGGCTTCTCTTCTTCACCACTGGCCTTTTCGGCAGACCAGGACAGAGCCCTGAAACCGAGACTCAGTGATTCCCAGAGGACCAGGACGCCCCGTAACAAAGGGACCCGAGCGCCACGGTTACGCTCGCCGAGCCTGGGTAGCTCATCGCGTCGCGCCACGATGGTGTCGTCCGGCTGCCGAACCGCCACCGACCATGCACCAGGAGCGCGCATCATCACGCCCTCGATTACCGCCTGGCCTCCGACAGTGTTCGCCGGATCGATATCACCGCTCACGGTTGGAGCGATGCGCTCACTCGGCGTCAGCCGTGTCGACCTTGTCAGCCTCTACGAGCGGCTCCCCGGCCTTGGTGAACGAGGTCTTCCCGTAACGCCTCTGGAAACGCTCGACGCGTCCGCCGGCGTCTACCAGCTTCTGCTTGCCGGTGAAGAACGGATGACACTCGTTGCACAGTTCGACGTGCATGTCGCCTGGCTTGGTGCTCCGGGTAGTAAAGGTGTTCCCACACGAGCAGGTGACGTGCGTGTCCTCGTACGTCGGATGGATATCGGTCTTCAATTCAGTCTCCTGTTCAGCCGCTGCTCTTGGCGACTTCGGTCAAGAACTCCAAGTTGGTCTTGGTCGTCTTGAGGCGATCGATCAAAAGCTCTAGCGCGGCGCCCGGTTCCAATGCCAGCAGAACTCTACGAAGCTTCCAAACCTGCGTGAGCTCCCTGTTGTCGAACAGGAGCTCCTCTTTCCTTGTTCCAGAAGACTCGATGTCGATAGCCGGGTAGATCCTCTTGTCGGCAAGTTTGCGATCGAGACGCAACTCCATGTTTCCGGTGCCCTTGAACTCCTCGAAGATGACCTCATCCATCTTCGATCCGGTCTCGACGAGTGCGGTGCCAAGGATGGTGAGCGAGCCTCCCTCCTCGATGTTTCGGGCTGCACCAAAGAACCGCTTGGGTGGATAGAGAGCCTGAGAGTCGACACCACCGGAGAGAATCCTCCCGGACGCCGGCGTCGCCAGGTTGTGAGCCCTCGCCAGACGGGTGATCGAGTCGAGGAGTATCACCACATCGGTGCCCATCTCGACGAGACGCTTGGCGCGCTCGATCGCAAGCTCGGACACCTGGGTGTGCTCCTCAGCGGGTCGGTCGAACGTCGAAAAGATGACCTCACCTTTCACAGAACGTTGCATGTCGGTCACTTCTTCGGGGCGCTCGTCGACGAGCACCACCATCAGATAGCACTCGGGGTTGTTGGTGGTGATTGATTGGGCGATCTCTTGGAGGACCGTCGTCTTCCCTGCCTTGGGCGGAGACACGATGAGCCCGCGCTGACCCTTGCCGATGGGGGCAATCAGGTCGACGATCCTTGTGAGAATCCCGTCTTTTCTCCCATCGATCTCGAGACGAAGCCGCTCGTCCGGGAAGAGCGGAGTGAGTGACTCGAACTTGGGTCGACCCATCGCCTCATCGGGATCCATGCCATTGACCTTGTCGATCCGGACCACTGCGGGAAACTTCTCCTTCGACCGTGGCGGCCGAATCGGGCCCGAGACGATGTCCCCCTTGCGGAGCCGGAATTTGCGGACCTGGTTGGCAGAGACGTAAACGTCCTTTTCTCCCGACAGATAACCGGTCACTCGGAGGAACCCGTAGCCCTCCGGAAGGATGTCCAGCAGACCTTCTCGAACTTCGAGGTCCTCCTCGGGGATGAAGTCTTCGCGTTGGCCGCCGCCCCGCCGCCGACGATTTCGCTGACCGTCTTGGCCGCCTCGATCATCATGATGACGATCATCACGGTCGCGACCATCACCGTCGCGGTCGCCGCGCCGACCCTGGTCGGCTGACTCCGAGGTGTCGGGCTTTTCGGCCCGCATCGTGGCCTGGGGCAGTTCGATCGCCTCGGTCGGAGAGCCTTCCTTCACCTGGCCGGCCTCCATGAGTGCCGATATCAGCTTGGACTTCTGCAGACCGTCGGCCTCGATCCCCACGGCTGTGGCGATCTCGCGCAGTTCGTCTATTTGCTTGCTCTGGAGTTGAGCTCGTGTGGTCATCTGATCCTTCGCGGTTCGTGCCTTGGGCTCGTTGGACCGGGATACTGCGCCATCGCGTCACGATGGGGCAGACCTCGAAAGAGGGTTTGGGGGAGTGCTGCGGCGTCCCTTGGCGTCGCCAGCCCTCAACATGGTAGCCAATCGTCGCGTCTGAGCAAAGCTGCTACGTGGTGACTATCGGATCAGTTTGTAAAACTCTGAAGAACTGACCTCGATTGTCTCCATACGCTCGGGAAGCTCCAGTATCTCTCGATAGCCTTCCGGGAGTTCGGGAGCAGCTCCGATGGCCCGGGCAACTGCATCCCCGAACTTCGCCGGATGAGCGGTCGCCACAACGACCTGGGGTCTTTCGGTCCGCGTCGACTCCCCGACTCGCCAGGCCGTAGCGGTGTGAGGGTCGAGGAGATAGCGGTGTTTGGCGTGCACGTGTGCAATCGTTTGAGCAATCTCCTCGTCGCTAGCCCAGCCTGCAGCGAACTCGATGGTCGGGTCACCGCTGAACCGCTCCCAGTTGGAGGGGATCGCGATATCCATGGCGGGAGCCAGGGTTGGGACGACCGGAGTATCTCCTCCGGGGCTGGCATTGATGGCATCGACCAGACGATGATTGGAGTTGTTCGAGAGCGTGATCGTCTCGATGGGAACCCCCATCTGTTTCGCCGACCAGCACGAAAGGGCATTCCCGAAGTTCCCGGTGGGGATCACGACATCAAACTTGGAACCCACCAGAGTGCCCAAATATGTGTAATACCCGATCTGAGCGGCGATTCTGACCCAGTTGATCGAATTCACCGCGAGAAGACCCGGCCGCTCGGCGAAAGCCTGCTTCACCATCGCTTGACAGTCGTCGAAGGTGCCTCTGACCGATACCGCCAGCATGTTCTCATCCGGAACTGTGGTCATCTGGCGACGTTGGAACTCGGAGACCATCCCGTCGGGGAACAGGATCACGACCCGGAGATTCGGATAACCCCGACAACCCTCGATCGCGGCGGAACCGGTGTCGCCAGAGGTCGCGCCGAGAACAACCGATGTGCGATCATTCCCGGCCGTGGCACGAGCGAGAAGCCGGCCCAGTACCTGGAGGGCATGGTCCTTGAAGGAAAGCGTCGGCCCCCAGAACAGCTCGAACACCGAGCGGTCGCCGACCTCGACGAGCGGAGCCACCTCAGGACGGAACCTGGACACGGCGTCGGCAACCAGAGGCACGACGTCGATTGCCCCGAAGGCCCCGAGAGACCATGAGACCGCCGCGGAGTAGTCCCAATCGCGCCAGCCCCCGGGCAGTCGGGGAAGGTGTTCCGGGACATACAGACCGCCGTCGGGAGCGACTCCACTCAAAAGCACCCTTTCGAAGTCGACTTCGGGCGACGCACTGCGGGTTGACACGTACTGCACGGGTCTTGAGGCTAGATCCCGTCCTCCTTCTACACTCTCTTCGCCCGCCCCCGTAGCTCAGGGGATAGAGCACCGGCCTCCGGAGCCGGGTGCGCAGGTTCGAATCCTGCCGGGGGCGCAAATCGCTCTATCCCCCTCGCCCGCTCGGGCCGATTCCCAACGGCTACGGCAAGGCTTCCGTCAAGTGGCGACCGCAAACTCGGTTGGAGACACGGTCTCGGAGACGATGACCGGACCCTGGCCTTCCACAACCCAAAAAGAGGACCGCTGGTCCTCCAGGTCCTCCACCAGCCCCGCTGCCAACCGGCTTCCGGTCATCTTTTGGTGCTGCCTCAGGAGAGCCTCGATCTTGGGAACATCGAGAGGCCCCGGGCGACGCATCGGCGGGGCAGTCTCCGCAAGCTGTCCCTTGAGTGAGGTGTGCGGATCCCAGACATAGGCTGTGCCCCCAGTCATTCCGGCCGCAAAGTTCCGGCCCGGCGCCCCGAGGATCACGACAACTCCGCCGGTCATGTACTCACAACCGTGGTCGGAACAGCCCTCGATTACGGCGGTTGCCCCTGAATTGCGAACCCCGAATCTCTGCCCGACCCTTCCAGCGAAGAATGCGGATCCGCCGGTGGCCCCGTAGAGGACCGCGTTGCCGGCGGCATGAGGAGTGGAGGTCGAGGCAAGCCGCGGGATCACAGCGATGATTCCCCCGGCCATCCCCTTGCCGACGAAGTCGTTGGCGGTGCCCTCGAGGCGTAGCGTGACACCCGGGCAAAGCCAGGCCCCGAGGCTCTGGCCGGCTGTTCCCGAGAGTGAGACCTCCACAGTCCCGTCTGGGAGGCCCTGCCCGCCGTACCTTTCGGTGATGGCACCGGAGAGACGGGCCCCTATGGCACGGTCCAGGTTCTGGATGGGATAGGCAAGGCGGACGGGAGTCCCGGTTTCAACGGCCTCCCGGCTGTCGGCCTCGAGTCGATAGGAGAGGGATGACAGCGGAATGGGCTTGTAGCCCCCATGTTCTTTTCTGCCTTCCGCCCGTACGAGCATCGAAGTCAGATCGGATGAGAACTGATGCGAGGGGTCCTTCGGCCGCAGCAGGTCGGCTCGACCCACTATCTCCTCGATAGAGCGAGCTCCGATGCTCGCCAGATAATGCCGGACCTCCTCGGCGAGTTGCCGGAACAAAGAAATCACCTGGTCGACAGAACCGGAGTACTTAGCCCTCAGATTCTCATCCTGAGTGGCTATTCCGACAGGGCAGGTGTTCAGGTGGCACTGTCTGACCATCTTGCATCCGAGAGCGAGCAACGGAAGGGTGCCGAACCCAAAACGTTCCGCACCGAGAAGCGCCGCCACGACGACGTCCCAGCCCGTCCGCAGGCCGCCGTCGGCCTCGAGCACCACCCTCGACCGGGCACCGTTGGCCACCAAGACCTGATGGGCCTCGGCAAGTCCCAGCTCCAGAGGCGAGCCGGCGTGCTTCACCGACATGAGCGGCGAAGCACCGGTCCCGCCCTCCGCGCCGGACAGAGTGATGACATCGGCACCGGCCTTGACCACTCCCACGGCGATGGTGCCCACCCCCGGCTCCGAAACCAGCTTGACGGACACCCTGGCCCTTGGTTTGAAGGCCTTGAGGTCGTATATCAGCTCTGCAAGATCCTCGATCGAATAGATGTCGTGGTGCGGCGGTGGGGAAATCAATGTGACCCCTGGTTCGGTATGCCGCAGTCGGGCGATCTCAGCGGTGACTTTGTGACCCGGGAGCTGACCCCCTTCACCCGGCTTCGAGCCCTGGGCCATCTTTATCTGAAGCTCTTCGGCGGCATTGAGATAAGCCGGGGTTACTCCGAACCTCGCCGAGGCCACTTGTTTGATGGCGGAGTTCAAAACAGTTCCGTATCTCGACGGGTCCTCCCCTCCCTCCCCCGAGTTGGATCTGGCTCCAATCGAATTCATCGCCTCGGCGAGTGCCTGGTGCGCCTCCCTGGATATGGCACCGTGAGACATCGCCGCGGTGGTGAATCTCGTCATGATTCTTCCGGCTGATTCGACCTCCTCGACGGGGACCGGCTGATGGTCCACCAGCCGGAGAAGGTCTCGTATCAAGGCGGGCGGTCGGTCGCCGATCTTTCGCAGGTAGTGGACCCATTGATCGGGCTCGCCAGAACGAACCGATCTCTGCAGCGCCAGCACGGCGATGGGACTCGTGATATGACGGTCCCCTCCACTCCGGTGCTTGTAGAAGCCTCCGGGGCCCGGATCTCCTCCCCTAAAGCGTGTATGACCCTTGATTGCTGCCGAAGCCAGCTCCTCGAAACCAAACCCGCGGAGACGGCGGGGGGCGTTGCGGAATGCGTACCGACAGACCTCCTCGGAGAGGCCGATCACCTCAAAGAGCTCTGAGCCCCGGTATGCCGAAAGCGTGCAAATACCCATCTTCGACATGATCTTGAGCAGCCCCGACTGGAGTTCCTCGCGGTAGTTCTCCTGAGCTATCACGGGATCGATGTCAATGATCCCGGAGACGGCAAGGTCGCGGACCTGATCAATGGCGAGATACGGGTTGACCGCGGAGGCGCCGAGTCCAATCAGGCAGGCCAGGTCGTGGGAGTCGCGGGGTTCGCCGGAGACGACAACCAGTGAAACCTGACCTCTCACCCCTTCATCGATGAGGTGGTGATGCACCGAGCCCACAACCAAGAGGATGGGAATCGGGGCGTTGCCGGCATCGGTCTCACGATCCGACAGGATCAGGATCCTCGCCCCGTTCCTGACCGCCTGCGCTGAAGTCGAACAGATCTCATCGAGCTTTCGCTTCATTCCCCCGACACCGGCGACGACCGGCCAGGTCGCTTCGATCCAATGCGATTTGAAACTGGGATCCTTGGCCAACTGAATTGCCTCGAGTTCCGCATCGGATAACACCGGACTGGTCAACTCGATGAGATGAGCCTGTTGGGGACCGTCGTCGAGGATGGAGCCCCGTCGGCCAAGCTGAATGCGGGTTGACATCACGAGCTTCTCCCGTATCGGATCCATCGGCGGATTGGTCACCTGGGCGAACATCTGGTGGAAATAGTGGGTGAGGCGTCGGGGACGCTCTGAGAGGGCGGCCAGACCGGTGTCGTTTCCCATCGCTCCGAGAGGAGTTCTTCCCAGAGCCATCTCGGCGAGGATGAGGCGCCTTTCCTCCGGGGTGTACCCGAAAACCCTGGACAACGCACCCCCGTCGAAACGATCATCGGCCACGGCATCAAAGGGTGCCCCGATGCGAAGCGTCTCGGTGTTGATCCAATCCGAATAGGGGTTCTTGGAGGCAAGAGCCCTTTTCACGTCGTCGGAGTGAATCACCGTGCCGGTCTCACCATCAAAGAAGATCAGCTCCCCCGGACCCAACTGCCCGGTGTCGATGGCCCTGCTCTCCTCGTCGGGGCACACCCCGGCCTCAGAGGCAACGAGAATCACATCGGGGGTGAGGGACCATCGGGCGGGCCGTAGACCGTTCCTGTCCATGCCGGCGAGCAAGGAGACGCCGTCCGTGACTGCGATGGCGGCCGGGCCGTCCCACGGCTCGGTGAGAAAGGCGTTGTACTCGTAGAAGGCCGCCAGATCAGGATCCAGGTCCGGGACATTCTCCCAGGCGGCCGGTATCAAAAACTCAGTCACATGTGGAAGGGAACGTCCGCTCTTCATCAAGAGCTCGAACGCGTTGTCCAGGCTGCCGGTGTCCGAGGCGCCCTCCTGTAGGAACGGAAACAGGTCGGGTAGACGATCGCCCCATCGTCCGGGACTGGAACCTTTCTCCCGGGCCAGCATCCATGACCTGTTGGCAGAGATGGTGTTGATCTCGCCGTTGTGGGCGAGAACCCGAAACGGCTGGACGTTCTCCCATGAAGGGAAGGTGTTGGTGGAGTAACGCTGATGGAATATGGCGAATGCCGTTTCGAAGTCGGGGTCTCGGAGGTCCCAGTAGAAGTCGGCGATGCGACTTGCGGTGAACAAGCCCTTGTAGACGACGGTTCTCGCTGAGGACGAGGGGATACTCAACCCTGGCCTGGCCGACCGCTCTATGTGCTTCCGAGCAAGGTAGAGACTCGCATCCAGATCATCCACATCAAGTGATGACAGGACTATGGCCTGCTCGATCATGGGCAACGTTTCCACGGCGTGCCTGCCCAGTACTCCCGGATCGGACCGTACGGCGCGCCACATCAGGACGCGAAGACCCTCTCGTTCCAGAGACTCGGAGACCAACGCCCGTGACGCTGCCGCCTCCAACGGTGGGAGGAAGCAGACGACCACTCCGAGCGACTGATCCTCGAGGGAAAACCCGCGATTGAACAATTCGCGGGCAATCAGTTTGCGGGGTATCTGGGTGAGAAGTCCCGCTCCGTCTCCCGTGCCGTCGGCAGCCTCGGCACCGCGATGATCGAGACGGATGAGGGCCTCCACCGCCATGCGGGTGAGACGAAAAGCGGGTTTGCCGTTCCGGACAGCGATGAATCCCACGCCGCAGGCGTCATGCTCCCTGGGATGCTCAAACCACCGTGCCTCCACGGGCTTCCTCGGTTGGGGAGCGATCGATTGTAAACCCGGCAATTGCTGGCTGAAACATGGTCGGAGCCAAAGATGGGACAAGCCGCCGTTCAACGACCCGTAACGAACGAGAAACGCAATAGAAATCTTTCCGGGTAACTCTGCTCTCTGGAGCGAACGAGAGGGCGGACAAAAGATGAGACGTGTCATCAAGGCGGCAGTGTTGGGCTTCGTCATGCTTGTTGGCCCTATGGCTGTTCCGGCCCTGGCGCAGGACGGAGCCGATCTGGGTGAAGTTGCTCGCGCCGTGGACGACGTGTGGGTCGTGATCGCCGCGATATTGGTGATGTTCATGCAACCCGGGTTCGCCCTTGTCGAAGCCGGTTTTACCCGAGCCAAGAACACCGGGAACATCGTGATGAAGAACTTCATGGACTTCAGCGTGGGCGCCCTCGCCTACTGGGCAGTTGGCTTCGGGCTGGCTTACGGAGGATCGACACTTGGTGGCTGGATCGGATATGGCGAGTTTTTCTTCAACAACCCGGAGAGGTCGGTGGAATGGTTCTTCCAGGTGGTGTTTGCCGCGACCGCGGCCACCATCGTCTCGGGTGCGATGGCCGAGCGAACCAAGTTCTCGGCGTACCTCCTGTACACACCCTTCATCTCGGGGATCATCTACCCGATCATCACCCACTGGGTGTGGAGTGGCCAGGGATGGCTGAGCCAACTCGGATACGTCGACTTCGCCGGTTCCGGCGTCGTTCACCTGACCGGCGGTGTTGCCGCCCTCGCTGGTGTGCTTGCGATAGGGCCCCGAATCGGCAAGTACGACGAGGACGGGAAGCCCATCCCTATTCCCGGCCACTCACTGGTCCTGGGCGCCCTTGGGGTCTTCATCCTCTGGTTCGGCTGGTACGGATTCAATGCCGGTTCGACCCTCGGCGCCGTGGGTCAGAACATCGCCTCCGTTGCAGTCACCACGACTCTCTCGGCAGCAGCAGGCTCGCTCTCGGCGATGATTGCCGCGTGGACATTCCCCGTCTACGGGAAGCCAGATGTCGGCCTGACCCTCAACGGGGCATTGGCGGGCCTAGTCGGTATAACCGCGGGCACCGCGGCTGTGAGCAACTTCGGCGCCATCGTCATCGGTCTGGTCGCCGGGGTCATCGTGGTGTTCTCGATCGTGTGCTTGGAGAGAGGCGGCATCGACGATCCGGTTGGAGCGATATCTGTCCACGGGAGCGCCGGCGTCTGGGGTGTGCTGGCGGTTGGGTTGTTCGCCACGGATGGGGGCCTCCTCTACGGAGGTGGCCTGAAGCTGCTCGGGGCGCAGGTTGTCGGGGTGATAGCCATTGCTGCCTGGACGTTCGCACTGTCGAGCGTCGTCTTCCGATCGATCAAGGCCACGTGGGGCCTTCGGGTGTCCCCAAGTGAGGAGTTGGCGGGCTTGGACAGGATCGAACACGGCTCGGAGGCCTATCCGGAGTTCTTGGAACAGCTCGCCCTGCCGATCACCGTCAGTGTCGGCTGATCGGAAACCCCTCGATCGTCAACGATTTCCGTCATCGACAGACACCGATCACGTAGCCTTGAGCGGACCCTTCGAAGGAGGTCTCTGTGATTCTCGACGCATTCTCCGATCTCAATTGGCTTGCCGTTTTGGTCGCTGCGCTGGCCTATTTCGCGCTCGGCGCCGTGTGGTATTCCGACGCCTTGTACGGCAAACAGTGGCGTGCCGCCACCGGTCAGGATATGGGTAGCGGTGGCACTCCCGACGCGGGTCCGATGATTCTGAACTTCGTCGGATGGTTCATCGCGGCCCTCGTCCTCGGTCTGATATCAAAAGCCATCGGAGCTGATTCGATAGCAGATGGCGTGGTCCTCGGGCTGCTCGTCAGCTTTGGCTTCATCGGGACCAATCGGATCGTCTCCTTTGCGTATGAAGGTCGAAACACGGCACTGATGCGGGTCAACGCTCCATACACCCTGCTCGGCTATGTGATCATGGGTGCCATCTTGGCCGTCTGGCAGTAAGCGGCGACGGGCCCACCTCCAACCCAACGTTCCTGTCCCGACGAGCGCATAGACTTATCCACATGCCGAGAGCCATCTGGAAGGGTGCAATCAATTTCGGGCTGGTGACCATCCCCGTGGGTCTGTACACTGCCACCGACAACAAAAGCCCCAAGTTCAAGCAATTGAGGAAGACCGATCACTCCCCGATCCGCTACAAGCGGGTGGCTGAGGCCGATGGCGAGGAAGTCACCTGGGACGACATAGTCAAGGGTTACGAGTTCGAGAAAGACCGATATGTCGTGTTCACCGACGACGAGTTGGCTGCAGCCAACCCTGAGGGAAACAAACTGGTCGACGTGGTCCAGTTCGTGGATGAGTCCGAGATCGATCCGATGATGTACAAATCGACCTACTACCTGGCTCCGGAAAAGACCGGTATCAAGGCATATCGGATTCTCGAGCAGGCTCTCGCCGAGAAGGGTCGGATCGGCATTGCCAAGGTCTCCATCAGAGAAAAACAGCAACTGGCCACCATCCGGGCCAAGGATGGTGTGATCGTCATGGAGACCATGTTCTGGCCCGATGAGATCCGACTGGCGGAGTTCGAGGAATTGGAGGCCACCAATATCGAGATCCGCCCGGAAGAAGTGGAAATGGCCGTCTCACTCATCGACAACCTCACCAAACCATTCGACCCGGCGGCTTATGTCGACCGGACCAGGGAGACAGTCGAAGACCTGGCGGCCAAGAAAGTGGCCGGCGAAGAGATCGTCGCAGTGGCGTCGCCGGAGCCGACCAAGGTCGTGGATCTCCTCGAGGCCCTCAAGGCATCCGTCGAAGCCACCAAAACCAAGCAGGCCAAAGCGGGCTAACCCGGGCCCTCTTCTTCCCAGGTCACCGATTCTGGATCGGTCAACTCGATCCCCTTGTAAACCGGCGCCCTGAGGTGATCGTCGGCGGTCCACTCCTTGTACTCAACGGAGATGACTATCCCCGGCTCCAGCCAGATCGGGCTCAACGCCAAGGGCACCTCGTTGGCGAATGGACTCGTCGGCCTTTCCAACTCGCCAAAGGCATCTTTGAATGCCATCAAGGTGGCGTCATCGAATCCGGACCCGACGGCTCCGACCCAGCGAAGCCCCTCATCGGCATGAATCCCGATCAGCACCGAGCCGAAGGTACCCGATCTACCCCCGGTCCCGGCAACGTATCCACCCACCACGGCGCGCAGACGGTGACGAATCGAGATCTTGCGCCAGTCGGACGAGCGGCGACCGGGCCTGTAGACCGAACCCATCCGCTTTCCGACAATCCCCTCCATGCCCTGAGAGACGACTGCGTCGAAAAGCGCCAGGCCGGTAGCCGGCGTCGCATCCGGGACCACCACCGGTGGTGGGAGATCGAGACCCTCGAGTCTGCGGCGTCTCACCTCGTAGGGATGGTCGATCAGTGGAACACCGTCATGGAGAAGGTCAAAAACGACCAGGCTGACTCCAACCGCCGCGCTGGTGCCGCGACCGCCAAACCCGGTCCTCCTCTGTAGCAGAGAGAAGGAAGGCTTTCCCTCGGGATCGAAGGCGACAACCTCCCCGTCCACGACAACGTCGTTCGGGAGTGGTGTGGACAAAAGTTCCGGGAAGGTCGCGGTCAGATCGAGACCTCGTCTCGACCTGGCCGTGACACCACTTCTGTCCCGGCCTGCCACCACCCGGAACCCGTCCCATTTGACCTCGAACCACCAGTTCTCGTCGTCGAAAGGCCGGTCCCAACGCACCGCCAACATCGGTTCGAAGGTGGGGAGGCTCAATCGGCAGAGAGCGCTTCTCGCACGACCCGGTTGACCAGACCGCCGTCGAGTTCCTTCCCGTGGGTCTGCATGAGATGACCGATCACGCGGCCGACGGCCTTCTCTTCCCCGGCGACACCCAATTCGGCAATCGAGCCCATGACCAGTTCTCGAGTAGCCGCCTCATCAAGCCTCTTGGGCAGCCACCGGGAGAGATACTCCACCTCCGCACCGAGCTTTCTGGCCATGGCTGCGCCGCGTTCCCCATAGCCCTGGTATTCGGCTCTGCTCTTGTCCATTCTCTTCACATAGGAGGCGATGACCTTCTCGTAGAGAGCATCGTCGACTTCGCCCGAGAACCCAGGGTCGGTCTTCGCCAGCGCGATCTCGGTCTCGATCTGACGGATCACATCGCGCCTGGGTGCGTCTTTGGACTTCATCGCCGTCCTGAGGTCCGCCGCCAATTCTTCCTTGATGCTCATCGGTCGCTCCGTATCGCTGCAACTGCCACAGGGTCGTCGGTAATGATGCCCGACACACCAAAGCCAACCAACTCGCGGGCCAGCTCGAGGTCATTCACCACCCAAGGCGTCACCTGAAGATCGTCCGCAAGGCCGGTGAGCGGCAATGCGATCAGGTGGTGTTCGGGAACAAGGAGGGAGTGACCGGCCTCGAGACAGTGTCCGATACCTTCCGACAAATCATGGTGGCGCGCCAATATGACCCCGGTGGCTACGTCTGGAAAAGTCCGTCGAACCTTCATCACAGTTGCCCAGTTCGCCGAAGTGATCACGTCACCCGGCCTCGCCCGCTCCGCTGCGTCGAGGGCCAAACGGTGGTCGGGCTCATACCCGGGCTGCCACGGATCGTTCTTGATCTCGATCTGGAGGGGTACACCCGGGAGCGAGGACAGCACCTCGTCGAGGAGCGCCGGACGATGACCCCCACCCAGATCCAACTCGGCCAGAGAAGACCAGGAATGGTTCGCCACCGTATGACCAACCAATTCGGCGTCATGCGAGAGAACGAGCTTTCCATCGGAGCATCGACGAACGTCGAGCTCCAGGGCATCGACAACGGAGGTCGCGGCGATGAATCCGGCGAGGGTGTTGTCCGGATATCGCTCCGGCCAACCCCGATGGCCGATCAGTTTTTTGCCAGAATTCATCTGAATAACCCGAGAAATCCGTTTACATGAGGCGAGCAGCCAGTTACCCTCACCCCCGGAATTTCCCAAGTCCTCTGAAAGCTTTCGCCGGAGGACACTTGTGAAAAAGATCACAAATAAAAGGAACCTCAGTGCTCACAACAATCACCACCGACTGGCGAGACCTGGCCTCATGCCGGGACTCGGAGGCCAGTCTCTTCTTCCCGGTTGGCACAACCGGGCCTGCAATTGAGCAGATCGATGCCGCCATCGCCATCTGCGCCACCTGCTCCGTTCAAGAAGACTGTCTCCAATATGCCCTCGAGACCAACCAGGAATCTGGCGTTTGGGGCGGATTCGCCGAGGACGACCGTCGACGCCTCCGCAAGCGCTGGCTTGCCGAGCGTCGCCGCCGAGCCGTCTGAAGAGCTCAAATCCAGAGAGTCCGTCCTCTGCTGAGGACGGGCTTTTCCTTGCCCGTTCTCGAGTCACCCGGTAGGGGCAAAACCGACCGACCTTCCGCCGTCGGCCCCCTCTATCTCGACGAAGGCGAGACGGGTGACGGGAATACCTACCTCAAGCCCCTTGGAGTCGGTGAACCAGACCAGCCCTCCCTCGGCGATGGCTCGTTCCATTTCCTTCTTGAAGCTCTTGGCGTCGTCAATATCGAGCTCCACCAGCTTCGTGGTCTCGGCGATCCCGATCCGAACCTTCATGAATCTCCAGTTGTCGGCACGGTGCCGATCGTAACCCTCTTCCAATGATGTCTTCGCTGTCATACCTTGAGACCTATGCATGAAGCGGCGCGTCTTCTCTCGCTGGTCGGCCTGACCGCGGTCTGGTTTCTCGCTCCGGCGGCCGTCGGGGCCCCGGCGATGAATGGCGGGCAGTTGCCCATCGAGGTCGCTTCCGCATCAGATGACGTGTTTGTCACCGTGGTAAAGGGCGACCATCTCTGGAGTATCTCGGAGCATCACCTGGCGAGTTTGTGGAACCGGCGCGCCCTTGACAGTGAGATCTCTCCCTATTGGCGAAGGGTGATCTTGGCGAACGCCGGACGGCTCAGATCGGGAGACCCCGACCTCATTTATCCGGGAGAGACGGTCTTGCTCCCCGAGATGGCTACCGGACGGCAGTGAACTTGGCGACCACGCCGTCGTAGGTCACCGCGTACATCTCGCCGTCGCCGCCGATGCCAAAGGCGTCGATTTGCCCGATAGTTCCCAGCTCGGAAGTCCAGTCCTTTTCCTCGGTCACTTGCCCGGCGACGAACCTGAACGACCGGATCCACTGAGAACACCAGTCGCTGTAGAAGTAGATTCCGTCCAGTTCGGGGATCTCAGATCCGCGATAGACGTAACCCCCGGTTATCGAACAACCCTCATCGTGGCTGTAAGTGATCACCGGCGAGGTGTAGTCGGCAGGATCGCACCCTTGCTTGTGAAAACACCGGGTGCCTTCCATATCGGACCACCCCAGGTTGAATCCCCCATCATCGATCGACAGGACATCCACTTCCTCCTGGTCGGCATGACCGACATCACCGATGTAGATCAGCCGGTCGACGGGGTCGATCGAGAATCGCCACGGGTTGCGGAGACCGTAGGCCCACACCTCCGGGGCACCGCCACCGTTGACGAAAGGATTGTTGGGGGGGATCCCGTAGGGATCGCCCCGATCGACATCGATCCTCACCACCGTGCCGAAAAGGGTATTGGGGTCCTGGGCCTGCCGTCGGGAGTCGGCGCCGTCTCCCATCGAGACCATGAGCAACCCTTCCGGGTCGAAGCCCAATTGGCCGGCATAGTGACGAATGTCGACAGAGTCCGGAGGCTGCTCGCGCTCGATGAGCACCCTCTCCGACTCGGGTTCAGCCCGATTCGGATTGGTGGCCGAGACCTTGAACTCAGACAGTTGACGACGTCCACCCCGGTCCGTGTAGTAGACAAAGAAGCGGCCATTGTTGGCATAGTCAGGGTGAAATGCCAGGCCGAGCAGGCCCTGTTCGATTCCCCCGGCGAGCACCCTGTCGCTTATGTCGAGGAACGCCGGATCGACCATTTCCCGATTCGCGTCGAGAATCCGAATGACTCCGATCCGCTGGGCGACAAACAAACGGTCGTCCCCGGCTGGAGCGGTGATAACTGTCGGTTGGCGAAATCCCTCGAATATCTTCCGCAGCTCGATCTTCTGCAGTGGTGGCAACACCGGAACGGTTCCCGTCGTGCCGGGCGAACCGGTGCTGGTAGTGACCGAGGCCACCGATGTCCCGCCTTCGGGCGTGGTGGTGGTGGCTGCTCCGGCCACAGGCGTGCCCGGGCCGGTCGACTCGCCGCCGAGCACCCGCGACAGAAGGAAGGCAACGAAGAAGACGCCGATGAGTCCGATGACCAGAGCGCGAAGCCGAACCTGTGCAGGCGTTGGATCTTGACGGTGGCGAGCGGTCACGGCGCCGCGATTGTAGAAACCCTTTTCACCGAAGCGAGTCCTAGGTGTTCTCTCCCAAAAACAGCTCAGAAACCGATGAGTCCATGAATATGGCCTGGAGCGCCTCCGCCAGGACCGGTGCTATCGAGAGGACCTTCACGTTGTCGAGTTCCAGGATCTCGGAGGAGACGGGAAGGGTGTTGGTGACGATCACCTCGTCGACCGAGGCATTCTTCAGCCGGTCGACCGCCGGTTCGGAGAAGACAGCGTGGGTGGCGGCGATCCGGACGGTCAGGGCACCGAAATCTCGAACCATGTCCGCCGCCTGACAGACTGTGCCGGCGGTATCGATGATGTCGTCGACGATCACGACGTGCTTGTCGGTGACCTTGCCGGCCATGGCCAGCGCCGCGGAGACGTTGTGTTGCGACGGGTCGCGTCGCTTGTAGATGAAGGCGACCGAAGCACCCAGATGGCGGGCATAACGCTCGGCCCGCTTCACACCCCCGGAGTCGGGCGATAGGACTGCGATCCGACCTTGGACCTGACTCGACAAATAGTCGATGAGGATGGGGAGAGCGGTGAGGTGATCGAAGGGCTTCGAGATGAACCCCTGAAGCTGGCCGGTGTGGAGATCGACCGAGACCAGCCGGTCGGCGCCCGCAGTCATGAACAGATCGCCGACGAGACGAGCAGTTATCGGCTCGCGTGGGAGCACCTTCTTGTCCTGTCGCGAGTAGCCGAAGAAAGGCATCACTGCGGTGATCCGACGCGCCGATGCCCGCCGCAAGGCGTCGATGGTGATCAACTGCTCCATGATGTTGTCGTTCATGGGCTGACAGTGGCTTTGCATGACGAAGCAATCGGCGCCGCGAACACTCTCGTTGGGGCGGACGTAGATTTCGCCGTTGGCAAAGGTGGAACGATCGAGTCTTCCCAACTGGATTCCCAGCGTCTCGGCCACCTCTTCGGCCAGAGGCTCGTTGGCACCCCCGGTGAAGAGCATCATCCTGTTACGGGAGACGATGTCCACGCCTGTCAGTCCTCGGCTTTCTTCTTAGCGGCCCGTCGAGCCTCGCGCCGGTCAGCGTAGCCTGGGATCTCCTTCTGCTCCGTCCGTTCGACGGCCAGAGCCCCGTCGCTGACGTCCCTGGTAATGACCGATCCGGCGCCGGTCGCCGCCCTGTCCCCGATCTTCACCGGGGCCACCAGCATCGTGTCCGATCCGATGAAGGTGTCATCGCCGATCTCGGTTCGATGTTTGTCGACTCCGTCGTAATTCGCCGTAATCGTCCCGGCGCCGATGTTCGCCCTGGATCCGACGACGGCGTCGCCCAGGTAGGAGAGATGCGGCACCTTCGAATTCTCGCCGAGCGTCGTGTTCTTGGTCTCGACAAATGTCCCCACCTTGGACCCCTGGATAAGGACCGTCCCGGGCCTGAGCGAAGCGTATGGCCCGATCTCACAATTCTCTCCCACGACGGCACCCCGCAGCACCGAATACCACACGATCGAGCCGCCCCCGATGACGCTGTCGATGGCAAACACCTCCGGGCCGACCCGGGCCCCTGCGGCGACCGAAGTAGCCCCCTCGAGGTGGACGCCGGGATAGATTCGACACCCCGGCTCCACGGTGACTGTGTCGTCGACATAGGTTCGCTCAGGGTCGAGAATCCAGACTCCGGAATCGATCAATCGTTGCACTGTTCTCCGCTGCAAGAGCCGAGTCGCTTCAGCCAGTTGGTCCTGGGAATTGATACCGATCACCTCCTCAGACGCCGCCATCAGCGGCTCCACGCGCTTTCCGCGCCCCACGAGTATGCCAACCGCGTCGGTCAGATAGAACTCACCTTGGGCATTGCCGGCAGAAAGGTCGGAGAGGGCATCGGCTATGTCACCGGCGGAGAACGCGTAGACACCGGCGTTTATCTCACTAATGGCAATCTGGTCCGGGGAGCAATCCTTCTCCTCGACGATGCCGACGACCGCTCCGCTCGCGTCGCGGAGGACACGTCCGTATCCGGCCGGCTTCTCCAACACGGACGTCACCAATCGCGTCGATTCCCCCGCCCGACGCTGACTCAGCTCGCGCAGTAGGTCGGTCGTCAAAAGCGGCATGTCCCCATAGAGCACCACGACAGTGTCATCAGGGGCAGGGTCGATTGCCCCCAAACCCACCCGGGCTGCGTGACCGGTGCCCAGTTGCTCCCCCTGAATCGCGACAACGACTCCCTCGGGCAGGAAGGGCTCGATCTGGGACGACCCGTGACCCAGGACGACCACCGTGCTGGTCGGCGCGAGCGGGGCGACGGCTTCGATGACCCATCCGATGAGCGGCCTACCGGCCGCGATATGGGCCACCTTGGGAAGATCCGACATCATCCGCTTGCCCTTGCCCGCGGCCAGGATGATGACATGGAGGGCCAAGTTCTGCCTTTCGATGGATGACGCTGGGGGGGCAGGACTCGAACCCGCTCTGGCAGGACCAAAACCTGCTGTGCTACCGGTTACACCACCCCCCAAACCAAGGGTTGTTCAGTGCCCGCCGCAGGTTAACGGTCTTGAGCGCGTGCTCAAGACCGCTCAGCGACGCCGTGGTCACGCAAGGTGACCCCAACCGCAGCCCGCGTCCCGGCGATGGCGGCCGCAGCATCGGCTGCCTCCGAAACGTCGGGAAAAAGACCAAAACTGGCCGGGCCCGAGCCCGTCAAGAAGACCGGGACACCCCAGATCGATCTGATGTCGGCCATGAAATCGCCCAGCTCCGGCCGGAGGCTGATCGCGGCCGGAAGAAGGTCATTGCGCAGTGGCATCCCGTCACGCAGAGAGGGCGGCAGTTCGTCCGTCTCCACGGCCTCCCCCTGCGGCCCCTCCATCAAGTCCCATCGTCGGTAGACCTCGGAGGTCGACATCTCGAATGACGGAACAACGACCGCAACGGCGAATCCTGCCAGCCGCGACAAGACCTCGAGTTTCTCACCACGGCCGGTCATCATCTGGGTACCGCCGCGAAGGAACAGCGAAACATCGGCGCCCAGTTCGGGCGCCAGGCCGACAATGAGGTCGCGGTCAAGTCGACCATGATCCGCCGCCGCTATCAGGGCAGCGGCCGCATCGGCGCTTCCACCACCAAGTCCGGCCGCCACAGGGATCCGCTTCTCCAACGACAGACTCACCCGGTCTATCCCCGCCAGGCCGAAGGCCCGGGTCACCAGATTCTCCTCGGGTTCGATATCGAGCCCGGTAACTGAAAGCGAGAGGTCCTCGGATGGCTCGACTCCGAGGAGGTCACACCACTCGATGGTTTGCACCAACGAGAAAAGCGGGTGGTACCCCTGGTCGGGCGGCTCGACGTGAAGGGACAAATTGACCTTGGCCGGCGCCTCGTACCTCCTCATGCGCGTGCCAGTCTCAGGTAATCCTCCGGAGTCAAGTCTTCCGCCCGCCGGGTGGGGTCGATCCCGCAGGCTGCAAGCGCCGAGATCGAGTCCTGGAAGACCTCGTCGAGCGATTTCCGGAGCATCTTGCGTCTCTGACCAAAGGCGGCCGAGGCCAGTTCGATAGCCCTTTCCGCATCGGGTGCAGGGTCCACGCGGTGGAGCACGGCCACCGCCGACCCTACTCGGGGAGCCGGCAAGAACACCTGGGGCGGGACTGAGAAGGCCACCGAGCCCCGGGCGTACAGACCGGCCACAACGGACGGCAGTCCGTAGTTTGCAGTTCCCGGGGACGCAAACAGGCGCTGCGCCACCTCCCTCTGCAGCATCACCACGAATGTGGCGATCCTGGGAGCGCTTCTGAGAGCATCGAGGATCAAGGGTGTGCCCACGTTGTAGGGAAGGTTGGCCACCATCGACCAATCCCCCTCGCCGAGATCCTTCTCGAGATCGGCCCTCATCGCGTCCTCGAACCTGAGCTCCACATCGAGCCCGGCGGTGACCTCCTCGAGGACCGGGCGAAGCCCTCCGTCGATCTCGTAGGCAACCACATGCGCACCCGCTGAGGCGAGCGCCACGGTCAAAGTGCCGGTCCCGGCGCCGACTTCCACCACCTGCGAGCCCGGACCCACTTCTGCGGTCGACACGATCTTGCGGGTGATGTTGGCGTCGGCGAGAAAGTGCTGACCGAGCCGATGCGCCGGAGCCAGACCGTGGCGCCGCAGAAGATCCGAGATCTCCGACCGAGTTTGGGCACTCATTGAGCAAACAGCCGTTCTGCGTTGGCGGTGGTGACCGAGGCCACATCTTCAATGGCCATGTTCCACACCTTTGCCAGAGCCGCACCATTGAGAGCGACCCAGGCCGGCTCGTTCCGCTCCCCCCGATGAGGAGGCGGTGCAAGATAAGGGGTGTCTGTTTCAACGAGGGCGCGATCGGGTGGCACCAGCGCGGCTCCCAGACGGACCGTCTCTCCCGTCTCGAAGGCCACCGGGCCGGCAAACGAGAACACAACGGCAAGCTCGAGGAAACGTTTCGTCCACCGGGGCCCTCCCGTCCAGCAATGGAGGACCGCCCGCAAACTCTCCCGGGCTTCTGAGAGTATTTCAAACACCTCGGCAAAGGCGTCCCGGCAGTGAACGATCAACGGCTTGTCGAACTCCTCAGCAAGGCGAACCTGAGCTCTGAAAGACGCGAGCTGGGCGTCCCGGTCCGACAGATTGCGATAGAAGTCCAGCCCGGTCTCGCCGATCGCACTCACCGTGGGGGCCAGTTCCCTGATGCCGTCGGCTTGGCGTCCCCAGTCCTCGGCCTGATGGGGGTGCAACCCAGCTGTCGCCAGCACCACCCCGGGGCGGGCGGTTGCCAGCGTGACAGCGGCAAGCGAGGAGTTGAGGTCGGTTCCGGGCGCAACCACCCAGTCGACGTCCGGAGCCCTGGCGAGCAACACATCGGGGTGGCGGTCGTCGAGCTGAAGATGACAATGTGTATCGACCCATGCCATGTTCGCGACGGTAACCAGCCTCGGGCGGGACGGGTCGCCATGACCCTTGTCGAGCAAGGTAGGCTCCCCATGCTCATTGAGAAAGCCAATGGAAACTGGAATAGCACGCAAGATCGACGACCTCGGTCGCATAGTCATCCCTGCCGAGACACGGCGGCTGTTCAACATCCGCGAGGGGGATCACCTCTTCATCTCGGTCGATGGGGGATCGATCATGTTGCGAAAAATGACAGACACCTGCACGTTCTGTGGTTCCGACGAGAAGGTCGCCCAGTTCAAGGAAAAGGGTCTCTGCGCAGACTGCCTGACTCAGCTCAAGTCCTGACCCGCCATCAGTCCCTCATAGATCATCCGCCGTGAAACCCCGGTTGAGCCGGCGACCTGCCGAGCTGCCATCGATGGCGACATGCCCTCATCCAGCAATGATCGCGCCTCTGCGATTGCGTCGTCGAGGGAGATCTTCACACCTTCGCCTGGAGCCAGCACCACGGTGAACTCACCTCTTGGTTCCCTCGCGGTCCAAACCGCGATCGCCTCAGCCAACGTGCCTACCCAGAGCTCTTCGTGGATCTTGGTCATTTCCCGGGTAACTGCGACCGATTGATCGTTGCCGAGCGCATCAGCAAGATCGGTGAGATCCTCCACGAGGCGGTTCGGGCTGGCGAAAAGCACGACAGGACGGTCCTCCCCTATCAAACGCTCGATGCGGCCCGTCCTCTCCTTTCCCTTCCGGGGAAGGAATCCCTCAAACACGAATCGATCTGCGGCGAAACCGGACAGCGCCACTGCGGCGGTCACAGCCGATGGGCCCGGAACAATCAGAACGGGTAGCCCCAGATCGCGCACCCGACGCACCGCCTCTGCTCCGGGATCGGAAACAGTCGGCATGCCGGCGTCGGACACGAGAGCGACCGATCTTCCTTCGACCACATGGGCGACCAGCTCTCCGGTTCGTTCTCTCTCGTTGCCCGAAAAAAGTGATCGCGATCTGGCTTTGACGCCAAGGTGCCGCAGAAGTGTGCCGGTACGGCGGGTGTCTTCTGCGTAGATCAGATCCACCTCTTCGAGCGTACGGCGGAGCCGAGCCGAAACGTCTTCGAGATTCCCGATGGGGGTTGCGCAGACGAATAACCGACCTCCTTCAGACATCGGTCAAGACCAAGCGATCGCCCACTCGCGGCATGGCGGCACTGCCGGGCATCTCGAGGATGTGGCGAGCCTTTCTGAACCAGGCCACCCGATTGGGCTTGAGGATCCGGGCTGCAACGACGACCAGGTTGCCGTCGAGCCCCACCACCGAAATCGACTCCTTGAGCCCAACGGTGTGGACGCTGGAAGTCTCCATGAGCAATGTATCGAGGCAGCCCGGGGCCCGGCGGCCGAGAAGCCGCTCATGAAATCGGATGGCATGACTTGCGATGATCGGATCCGCGGCTCCAGCCGTGAGGGCGACGACGTTCATAACCCCGAAGTTAGGGCGACAGAACCGAGAACAGAAGATTGTCAGCCTTTGACCGCAGCCAGGACCGACAGCCCCACCGCTGGTTCATCGGCTGCGATGAAATAGAGAGTGCCATTGATTTCCTCCACCCACACATAGGCCTCCTCGGGCACGGCCTTGAGGGCATAGTCGACCAGGGCGTCTTTGAGTTCGGTCAGATCTTTTGCCGTATCACCCACATAGGCGATGACGATGGCCGCGTTCTGACCGTCGAACCACTGGTCGTAGACGTCACCTCCCCACCCGTCGGCGGCATCGACCCCCACTTCCTCGCCCAGTACCTGATCGATCATGATTCTGAAACCCAGCTCCCCCCAAACCGAGCGGCGCTCCAGGGCGTAGCCGGGAATCGAGATCGACTTCAGTGTGACCCGCATCGGAAGGTCGCGCCGGTAGTCGCCCGGCGTCATGATCTGTTCGGTCGAGCCGGGGAGGTTGGGAAAGGTCGAATAAGCATCGTTGACTGCCGCCCATCCCCCGGTTCTGTAGAGACGCTGGACGAAGGCCAGACCTGAGTCGTAAGGGAAAGTCAGGCTGTCCTGGACGAATTGAGGGGCAGCATCCAGCGCCGAGGTGTCGGTTTGCAGGGCCTCTGCCAGATACTCCCCGAGCTCGCGCTCGGACAGACTCCTCAGGAACAGGAATTGGGTTTCGGTGGCATCGCCCTCAACCAGTGCTTGGAAGGCCGAAACCTGGTCGAGTCGATCCTCGTCGAACATGTTCTGCAGCACCGGGTTGAAATGAAAATGCTGATCCGTCAAGGCGTGCGTCAACTCATGGACGAGAGTCGAGCGCTGTGCCACGGTGAACCCCTCCTGACGCTTCGGGACGACCAACTCGCCGGTATCGCCGTCATAGAACCCGGCCACTTGCTCGCCGTATACGTCGAGGAGAAGGGTCTCTAGATCGGCACCGGGCGGCAGAAGACCGAGCAGCTTGTACAGCGCCTCGTCGGCGGGAAAATCGCTCGAGTCCTCCTCGATCTTGGAGCGGACTCGCTGCTCCAGTTCGGCATCCGTAACCACGGTGATCAATGGCGGGTCGACGAATTGGAGACCGCGGATCTTCTCTGTCTCCCTCACCAGATCGAGAAGCTCTTCCTGGACCGCCTGTGGCAGATCATCTACTCCCGACAGTTGCGTCCAGGTCGAGGCGAGGGTGGTGGTGGTCTCATCGACCGATCCCAGCGTGGTCGAGGTCCCTTGCCCGTTGCTCGTTGACGGCGCGACGGTCAGGGTCGTCGTGGAGCTGCCTGAACCTTGAACGCACCCGGCGATGAGCAGCGCGAGCGCCACCAGGAGCGAGAGACGTCGAAGCATCACCGGTCAGACTATCGGCCCAATAGGTCTACTCCCTGAACCGGAGGGGAACAGAGGCGGAAGCGGGTTCAGTAGATCTGGGGAACGAAAGTCTGTTCTTGCATCGGCGGACGAACGTAAGCCACATGCTCGGCATCGGGGAGGACAACCGGGTCGGGGACCACGTTGTCGTACTCGAACTGGGAGAGGATGTGGCTGATGCAGTTGAGTCGGGCGGAGCGCTTATCGTCGGAGGGGACCACGAACCATGGGGCCTGCTTGATGTCTGTGTATTCGAACGTCCTGTCCTTTGCCATCGAGTACTTGACGTACAGACGGTGCTCTTCCAGGTCCATCCCTGAGAGCTTCCAACGCTTCAATGGCTCTTTGTTCCGGGATTCGAAACGCTTTCGTTGCTCCTGCCAGCTGACAGAGAACCAGTACTTCAACACCTTCATCCCCGACCGCACCAGCATGCGCTCGAACTCGGGACAGCTGCGCAGGAACTCCTGATACTGATCTTCGGTACACAGCCCCATCACCCGTTCGACATTGGACCGGTTGTACCAACTCCGATCGAAAAGGACGATCTCTCCGGCAGCAGGCAGATGTTCCACATAGCGCTGGAAATACCACTGGGATTGCTCACGTTCGGTCGGTTTGGGCAAGGCCACCACACGGACGATCCGGGGGCTGGTTCGCTCGGTGATGCGCTTGATGACGCCCCCCTTCCCTGCCGAACCTCTGCCTTCGAAGATGATCAGGACCTTCAGCCCTTTCTCCTGCACCCAGTACTGCAGGGCGACCAACTCCTCCTGCTGACGCGCCAGCTCAGATTCGTAGTAACTCTTCTTGAGACGTCCCGAAGGGGTGTAGTGACTCTCTCCGGCCGGGCTCTCAACCTGGGCCACGGCGTCGTCGGCTCCGGCGGGGAGGATCCCGCTGTTCCATGGTTGTGTCACTTCTTGGGCCTCCGTGCTGGCTCGGAGGGTAGTCCGGCCGGTGGAGGCCAATCAGAGTGAGACCAATTCACGGGAACTGCGATTACAGAGAGTGGGCTGGTCATCTCCGACAATGACGATGTCCTCGAGACGCATGCCCCACATGCCGCCGACATAGATTCCGGGCTCCACGCTGAAGGCAAAACCAGGCTCCAATGGCAACTGGTTGCCCTCGATTATGTAAGGCTCCTCATGGACGTTGAGCCCGATCCCGTGTCCGGTCCGGTGGATGAACCTGTCGCCGAATCCAGCAGCCGTGATGACGGAACGGGCCGCCCTGTCGACGTCCTGACAGGTATTGCCCACCCGGGCCGCTGCAATCCCGGCACGGTGGGCGGCGTCCAGAACCGCATAAGCGTCGACCACCTCGGGATCGGGCCGCCCCACCACCACACAGCGTGTTGTGTCGCTGTTGTAACCGCGACGACGCCCTCCGATGTCAAACAGGAGGATCTCCCCCTTCTCGACCACACGATCAGCCGGCTGATGGTGGGGGGAGGCAGCGTTGGGGCCCGAGGCGACAATGGCGAACTCGACGGTGTCGTGTCCGGCGTCGACCAGCGCGCCACGCACCTTCTCGGCCAGAACTGCCTCAGTGCGTCCGACAACCGGAATCTGCCCGGTCTGAATGGCTTCCATGACCTGGTCCGCCGCTCCACCGACCTCAACCAGCGCTTCCTGCTCGGCAGGGTCCTTGACCCGGCGAAGGGGAGCCACGATCGACGAAGCGCGACGCAACGCAAGCCCAGGCCTCCTTTCCTGGATGCCGAGGACGAACATCGCCCAGGCCTCGTCGGAGATGGCAGCTGAGCTTGCTCCACGTAACAAGTCGTCGATGATCCGAAGCGGATCCTCCGTCTCCGTCCAGGGCCTGGCTTCGATAAGGCCTTCCCCGCTGGTGAAGCCGGGAGCTTCCAATTCCGGCACCACCAAGACCGGATCGCCAACCGTTGGCAACACCAGCATTGTGAGTCTTTCGAGGGGAAGTGCGCTGTACCCGCTCAAGTACTCGAGGTCAGGCCCGATCGTGAGGAGCAAGGCGTCACAGTCCTCTGTGCGAAGACGCTCCCTCACCTTTTCGATCCTCTCCGGGACCGCTTCCAGAGCTGCCTGATTCATCTCAACCTCCGGCCTGAACAAAGATGTCGGATACGGCTTTCTCGCCGCCAGACTCCCGGGTGCGATGCCTCTCCGACTGGTAACTTCGCGCCATGGCCAGGGTAGAGCAACGCCACCGGGTGGAATTGTCTCGCAACCTTGGCTTTTTCGATGCCACGATGATCGGCGTCGGTGCGATGATCGGCGCCGGCATCTTCGTTCTCACCGGTCTCGCCATTGGCAGAGCAGGCCCGGCGGCGCTTCTCGCATTCGGTCTAAACGGCATCGTCACCCTATTCACGGCCCTGTCGTACGCCGAGCTCGCTAGTTCCATCCCCGAAGCCGGGGGTGGGTACGCCTTCGTCAAGAAAGTTATGCCGAACTGGGTGGCTTTCATCTCGGGATGGATGCTCTGGTTCGCCTATGTAGTGGCGTGCAGCCTCTATGCGCGCGGGTTCGGGAGCTACCTACTCGAGTTCCTGAGCGACTACGCGCCGGGGCTGGCCACGGTGCTCCGCTCCACCCTCGGCGACACCGGCACGGCCGTGGCATTGACCGTCCTGATAGCCCTGGCATTCCTGGGGCTCAACATCATCGGGACCCACGCAACCGGCAAGGCCGAGAACATCATCACGGTCGCAAAGATCGCCATTCTGGCGGTGTTCATCGGCTTCGGGCTGGTGGCGGTAGTGACATCGCCCGGCATCGTTTCGAGCAACTTCTCCCCCTTCCAGCCGACAGGATTCACCGGTGTCCTCGCCGCCATGGGTCTGATATTCATCGCGTTCGAGGGATACGACCTGATCGCCACGGTCAGCGAAGAAGTCAAGGATCCGCGAAGGACCATCCCCCGAGCCATCCTCGCTTCGCTGGGGATCACGATCGTCATCTACATGCTCGTGGTCTTCGTCACCCTGGCAGCAGTGCCCTCAGCTGGCGGGGTGCCCACCTGGGAGGCGATCGGAGCCCTGGGTGAGACCGGGATCATCGGAGCAGCTCAGGCCTTTATGCCCTCTTTCGGTGTGTTCCTCGTGCTCGTCGGAGGCGTCTTCGCAACCCTGAGCGCCCTCAACGCAACCATCATGGCCTCTTCTCGAGTCGCCTTCGCCATGGGCCGCGATTGGATGCTGCCCCACCGCCTCTCCCGGCTTCACGCAGTGCGCAAGACGCCGGTCCTGGCCATCACCGTGACCGGGATCCTCCTCATCGCCATCGCGGCAACTCTTCCATTGGAGACGATCGGCGCGGCCAGCAGCCTCTTTTTCCTGCTCACGTTCATGTTGGTGAACCTGGTTCTCATCGTCTACAGGCGGCGATCTGACCGGGCGGGGGATGAGGTGTTCCGGGTTCCCTGGTTCCCGCTCACGCCGGCGCTGGGAATAATCACCACGGGCGGGTTGGCGGTCTTCCTCCTGGTGCACGACCGCCTGGCGTCTCTGCTCGCCGGGACCTGGCTTCTGGTGGGCCTGGGAGTGTTTGTCGTCTTCTTCAGACGCCGCGTGGTCGTAGCCGACGTCCGGAAGAACATCGATTCTCCCGCCCTGTTGGAGCTAAAGCGGGCCGCCCATTACCGGACCCTGGTCCCGATCGCCAATCCCGAACGAATCAGGCCTCTTCTCTCGATTGCGACCAAGCTCGCCAAAGCCTCAAAAGGAGACGTGCTGGCGCTTCGGGTGCTCCAGCTACCCGACATCACTTCCTATGAAAGCGGCGAGCCCCTGGTCGACGAGGCTCAGGCACTTCTCGACACAGCTCGAAATCTCACCCTGAGCCAGGGCGTTTCTTTCACGTCCGTGGTGAAGATCGGACGCTCCATCGGCGACGAGATCGTCTCGGCGGCTGTCGAGTATCGGGCGAACCTGATCATGTTGGGTTACAAGGGAGATGAGGACGCCCTGGAGAACAGCATCATTCACCATGTCGTCAACCGACAGCCTTGTGACATTGCGGTGGTGAAGGCTTATGGGACCCAGTCAGGTCCTTTCCGCCGTGTCCTGGTGCCACTCGGGGGCAAAGAGGTCCACGATCGTCTCAAGTCGCGCCTCGTCAACAGTCTCAGACGAGATCAGGAGAGTGTCATCACCTTCATGTCGGTTGTCCCCCCCGAAGCCCGAGTAGCCGGAGAACGGCGAACCCGGGAGATCCTGCAGCGAGCCGCGGAGTTGTATGGCGTCGACGATGCCGAACTCGTCGTAGCCGTGGGCCACGACGTTGCCGACCTCGTGGTCAGCGAAGCGAGGGAGCAGGATCTGGTGATCCTCGGGATGCGCGGAGAGCCCTGGATGCGAACCTTCTTCTTCGGAGCCTTGGCGCATCAGATTGCCACCAGAGTGGAGTGCCCTTCAATCCTCACCAAGACCGCCGTGGGGCAGCGAAAACGATTCCAACGGGCACGACATCTCTGACCAGTCGGCTACGGTTGGCGAGATGGATCTTGACGGAGTCCGCCTCGAGGTCGATGGACGGATCGCCACTATCACCCTGGCGCGTCCCGAGAAGCGAAACGCTCTCAGCCTCGCGATGCTGCAGCAACTGATCGAGGCCCTCCAAGCAGTGCCTCCCGACGTCGGGGTGGTGATCCTCGCAGCAGAGGGCAAGGTTTTTTCCGCCGGTCATGACATGGCCGAGATGATCGACAGGCCTGACGGTTATTTCACCGAGCTATTCGACACCTGTGTTCGCATGATGACGGCCATCCACTCCATTCCCCAACCGGTCATCGCCAAGATCCAGGGGGTGGCCACGGCGGCCGGTTGCCAGTTGGTGGCTTCTTGCGACCTGGCTGTTGCCGCCGATACCGCCTGGTTCGCAACTCCTGGAGTTTCGATCGGATTGTTCTGCACCACCCCGATGGTTCCGGTCAGCCGGGCAGTGGGCCACAAGCGAGCGATGGAGATGCTGCTCACCGGCGAGCCGGTATCGGCCAAGGAGGCCGTCGAGTGGGGTCTGATCAACAAGGCAGTCCCATCCGGTGAGCTGGACTATGCAGTCCGTGATCTCGCCGAGAGGATCCTCCGCTTCTCTTCCAACACCATCGCGGTCGGGAAAGGCGCCTATTACGCACAGGCCGAGCTTCCCGAGGATGGTGCCTATGAGATCACCGCACCGATCATGGCCGCCGCCGCCGCCAGCGCCGACGCACAGGAGGGGATGGGCGCCTTTCTCGAAAAACGCCAGCCGGTCTGGCCAGAGCGCCGCTGACGAGGCTGCCGGAGGCCTTGAATCGACTCAGCGTCCCTGGTCTACCTGAAACTGGCATAGTGCCCCCGGCTCCGGGGCGTCGCGGTTGGAATACTCCCTGGCGAAAGCACGTATCACGTCCTCTTTCACCTCGTCGAGGAGAAGTAGGTGTGTCCATGCCGCAAGGGAGACGGTCGCCGAATTGTTGGGTCGCGGGGCCAGGAGTATCTCGCCTCGGATTGAGCGGACAATTGCCTCGAGCCGCTCCACCTCGCCCTGAGCCAACGCAGGGTCGTATTGAACGACCACGGCACCATGCTCCATACTGTGCAGGTAATTCAGCTCTGAAACAGGCGTCCGATAGATGCCACACGCCGCCGGCGTTACGTCATGGGGACCGGATGTCGGTGGATCCGAGTTGTATACGGGAAGAGGAGCACCCGGATCGAGATGCGTGGCGTCCATCGCCGGGAATGTCTGGACTGCATCGAGCTCCGGAGGACGCGGTGGCGGCGGTTGGGTGACGTCGAGAGCGAGAACTACGGCTCCACCGAATAGGACAACCCCACCAAGGATCCAGAGAAGGCGGCGGGTGCGCACCCCACTTTCCCTTTTCGAGGAGGCGGACCCGGGAGGCTTCGAATGCGTCTTCTGGGAAGGAGTTTTCTTAGCCATGCCAAGGCCAGGTCCGTTCACAAATCGCAGGCATGACCGAAGCTTTCAAAGCCGACATGGTGCGCGACGGTACCCGCCCTCCACGACAATCAGCGCGTCTTGCTCCATTATCCATCTGAGGTGACCCGGACCGAGATGTGGTCGAACGGGTCGAGGGCCAAGGTGAACTCCATTCCTTCTGCCACCGGAATGGGCGGGATCACCGAGCCGGTGATGATGACGTCGCCTGACCGCAGCATCTCACCATTGGCGGCAAGGGTGTCTGCCACGGTCGTGACGATCCACGGATATGAGCCGGTGATCGCCTGCAGGTCGGTCGTCGCGATCCGCTCCTCGCCGTCGATGAGGATCCGTGCCGCTAGACCGGAGATATCCAATCCGGCTCGATCCTGCGCCGGTGACCCGAGTATCACGCCCTGGTGGAAAATGTTACCGGCCACGATCTCCTCGACCTGAGCCGCCTGCAACGGAAGGTCGATATCGGCCAGTTCGATGGCCGATCCCACCGCCGAGATTGCTGCTCGGGCCTCCTCTTCCGTGGCAGCTGGTCCCAGATCCTCACCGAGGTACACCGCCAATTCGAACTCGACGATCCCCCGGGTCCAGCTGGAGGTGTCGACGGTGGCGCCGGGCTCGAGCACAGTGGCGTCGGTCATGAACCCGAGCAGCGGTGCGGTGATCTGCATCAACTCCAGTGCCGAAGGGGCACCAAAACCGACCTTCCACCCCACTGCTGACGCCCCCTCTTCGAGCATTCGACG
>JBFHXF010000007.1:0-44400 GCA_041599115.1 Acidimicrobiia bacterium | reverse complement strand
TCATGGTGAAGTGACGGGGTTCTACGAGCATCATGGCGCGCGCCTTTGTGCCAAGATCCATCCCGGCGAGTGTAAACCCGCCTCGTGATCACCAAATCAGGACCCGAGGATCTCGCCGATCCTCGCAACGCCCCGGCGAATATCACTCTCGCCCAGCGCATAGGACAGTCTGATATGACCCGGTGCACCGAACGACTCGCCCGGCACTACCGCCACGGAGGCTTCTTCGAGGATCGTGTTCGCCAGATCGGCCGAGGTCTCAAACCGATCACCCATTGCCGCGGTGACATCGGGGAAGACATAGAAGGCACCGGCCGGCTCTAGACAGGTGATACCGGGAATCGAGGAAACGAGTGAGTACATCAGCTTGCGTCGGGAATCGAAGGCCTGACGCATCGTCTCGACAGTGTCCTGCGATCCGGTCAGTGCTGCTAGGGCGCCGTGCTGTGCGACATTGGAGACGTTGGACGTGGCGTGAGATTGGTGGCGTGCAGCCGCGGCGATGACGTCCTCGGGTCCGATCATCCACCCGACCCTCCAACCCGTCATCGCATAGCTTTTCGCAACCCCGTTGACGAGGACCCAGTTCTCGAAACGCGGAGTCACCCCAGCGATCGATGGGGCGACATCGGTGCTGTAGACCAACCGCTGGTAGATCTCGTCCGCCATGACCCAGATGTCGTGTTCGGCGGCCCACTGCCCGATGGCGCGGGCTTCATCGGCGTCATACACCGCCCCCGTGGGATTGGAGGGAGACACGAACACCAACATCTTCGTGCGGTCGGTGCGCGCCGCCTCGAGATCGGCAACACCCACCTTGAATCCTGACTCCGTCGCGGTGGGCACCGACACGGTAACCCCGCCCGCGAGGTCGATCCCGGCGGGATAGGTGACCCAGTGCGGGGAGGGCAGGAGCACCTCGTCGCCGGGGTCGATCAGGGCTGCAAATGTCTGGAACACGGCTTGTTTGGCTCCGTTGGTGATGATCACCTCATCGGCGTCGACCTGAACTCCGGAGTAGCGAGCCGTATTGACGGCAACCGCCTCTCGAAGGGGGGCGAGGCCGGAATTGGCCGTGTAGTGATGGTTGGCCGGATCATGGGTGGCACGGGCCGCCGCTGCCACGATGTGCTCGGGAGTCGCGAAGTCGGGTTCACCCGCCCCGAATGAGATGATGTCCCTGCCCTCGGCCGCCAGTTGACGGGCCCTGGCGCTTATTGCCATGGTCGCCGAACCAGGGAGACGGGACAGACGTTGGGACACCCGCCTCATGGCCGCTCTCCGCCTCGGGTAGCTGGGACCCGCCTACTCCTCTTCATCGCCGGCTTCGGCCTCACCCGAGACCTCGTCGGCTGTTTGAGCGTCTGGCTCCATAGCGGTGTCCGCAGCCTCTTCGGCGTGGTCGCCGGCAGTGTCGGCGACGTCAGCCCCCCGCATCTCGTCGACCTTGGCCTGAGCCCTCTCGTAGGTTTCCTTGGTCGCTTCCATGACCTTCTCGGCTGTGTCGCTGGCGAAGTCCTTCGTCTTCTCCACATACGGAGCAGCCTTCTCGGCAGCGTTAGCGGCTGCCTCCTTCGCCTTCTCCATTAGTGGACCCGCCTTCTCGGCGGCACCGGCGGCCGCCTCCTTGGTCTTTTCGACATAAGGGGCAGCTTGTTCCTTGGCGGCCCCGAAGAACTCCTTCAGTTTGTCCATGAATCCCATGATGTTCCTCTTTCGTCCTGTTCGGGTCATCGTAGAAGATCCGAACACTCTGCCGATCACCGCGGCATCGGCCAATCAGCTTGTCAGCTGGCCCTCAGACGCCTCAGTTCCTCCTTCTCCGCAATTCGTTTGCGACGCCGTCGTCTGTAGATGGCTCCACCCAACTCGGTGAGAAGACTCGCCGCCGCCGCACTGACCAGGATGATGATCGACAGTGGGAACAGACCTTCGAACCAGAGGAAACGAACCGGTATCTGGTTGGTGTTCTGAACCACGAAAATTGCCACCAGGGCGATCCCGGAAAACAGCAGCAGCACTCCCCAGGCGAAACCAGTGGTGAAACCCGGCTGGGTGTTGGCCTCTCCTGCCGGTCCTCCGGGGTCTTTGGGATTGTCGCTCATCTGTTGAATTCTACGACCGAGCGCGTCGATCGGCACGCCCAAGTGGTCCTGATAGCCTGATTCTGTGCGTTGGCTCGTTGTCCTCGGGGCAGTTGTTCTCGCCGCGTGTGCCCCGTTGACGAAAACGGCAACAACGGTCACATCCCGCGGCACCGTGACCCCGCCACCGACCATCAGCGGGACAAATGTTTCGCCGACGAGCTCCTCGACCAGCACCTCCACCACCGCGACCATCGAGACCACCACCACGTCCACCCTTCCGCCATTGGTCAAGCTCGAGTATCAGGAGGTGGCACGGCTGGGTTTCCCGGTGCAGATGACGGCTCTTCCGGGAGCCCCCATTGCTTACATCATCACCAAGGACGGGCGGGTCTGGGCATTCGAAGATGGGGAGGTCTCCAGCACACCCGTGCTCGATATCAGATCGCTGGTACGCAATAGCGGGGAACAAGGTCTGCTTTCGATCGCCGTCGAGTCGGGGTATCTCTATCTGCATTACTCGGACAACGCCGGAGACACGGTGGTCTCCCGATTTGAACTGTCGAGTCCGGTGGAGGCGGACCCGGGCAGCGAGAGGGTCCTCCTCGAAGTCGATCAACCGGCCGCCAATCACAACGGGGGGATGATCGTCTTGGTGGGCGATGTCCTGTATGTGGGTCTGGGCGATGGCGGGGGTGCCAACGACACTTTCGGGAATGGGCAGAATCAGAACACCCTCCTGGCCGGAATCGTTTCCATTTCGACGACGGGTGACCCGGCGCCTGCGCTGTTCGCCTATGGGTTGCGGAACCCATGGAGGTTCTGGATAGACAACGGACTCTTATATGTGGCCGACGTGGGACAGAGTTCTTTCGAGGAGGTCTCCGTCACCGAATTCGTCGAGGGGAAGAACTTCGGCTGGCCTGTCACCGAAGGCCTCCATTGCTTCAGACAGGCGAATTGCGATACGACCAACACGGTGATTCCGTTGGTGGAGATCTCCCACGGCGACGCCGGGACTTGCTCGATCACCGGGGGCGTGGTCTACCGGGGCAGTCGGATTCCCGAGATCGCAGGCGCCTATCTCTATTCGGACTACTGCGGTGGATATCTGCGAAGTTTCCGGGTCGCAGACGGCGCGGCGGTTGACGTCAGGGACTGGACTCAAGACGTGGGCGTCCCGGGGAGGGTCGTGGGCTTTGGGGTTGATGGCAAGGGCGAGATCTATGTGATGACGACGAACGCCGTATATCGGTTGACGGGGGTCAGATGAGTTTGCTGCGATAGGCTCCGATCATGGCGTCGATATTCACCAGGATCATCGAGGGCGAGATCCCGGGCACCTTTGTCTGGCGAGACGCCAAATGCGTCGCCTTCATGTCGATAAACCCCCTGCGGGACGGTCACACACTGGTGGTTCCCCGTCTGGAGATCGACCACTGGATCGATTGTCCCCCCGATCTGCGCGACCACCTTTTTCTGGTCGCCCAGGAGATCGGCCGGGCCATAGACAAGGTCTACCGACCGGCCAAAGTGGCTTTGCTCGCTGTCGGGCTGGAGGTTCCCCATCTCCACCTGCACGTCATTCCCTTTGATCGGGAGGAGGAACTGGCGTTCTCCAATGCTGCGGTGTCAGTACCGAGGGAGAAACTGGAAGAGGCCGCCGGGTCGATCAGATACGCCCTCAGGTCAGCGGGACTCGACGGGGTCTCCGAGTAGGTGGAAGTTCTCCTCGGGGGCATTTCGTCGCTTCTCTACGGTGTAGGCGACTTCCTTGGCGGTGAGGGGGCGAAGCGCGCTCCCGCTTCGTCGGTGGTCCTCTGGTCGGGTGTCATGAGTTTTCCGCTGATCTCACTTCTGGCGCTGGCGGTCGGCGGCGAAGCTCGTATCAGCGACTTCGTGTATGGAGGACTGGCGGGAACCTGCGGGGTTCTCGGCCTGGTCGCTCTCTTCGCAGGGCTGAGTCGCGGCCAGGCGGCAGTCGTGGCACCGGTATCGGCCTCGATGACGGCCATTCTCCCTGTCTTGGTGGGGATCCTGGAAGGCGACCGACAGTCGGCGCGGGCTTGGGTTGGAGTTGCTATCGCCTTTCCCGCTATCGCCCTGTGCTCCTGGATTGCAGACGCCAGCGCTCTCCGCGCTGCCGGCATCCTCTATGGCCTCGTGGCCGGTCTGGGTTTCGGTGGCTTCACGGTCATCATTCGGCTGACCCGTCCCGAATCGAGCCTCTTGCCATTGATCGCGTCCAGAGGGGCGACTGTGGCGGTCATCATCGGGTTGAGCACACTCGGCATCTGGAGAATCTCCGGCCTTTCCCGGATGCCGCGGCTGATCGTCGCCGCGAATGCGCTCTTCGATGTGACTGCCAATGTCACCTTGCTGCTCGCCTTGAGAGCAGGCTCGCTGGCCCTGGCGGCCGTCTCAGCCTCTTTCTATCCGGCCGTCACCGTCCTCATGGCGAGGGTGGTGAATTCGGAGATGTTGCGTGGTCGGCAGGTGACCGGTCTCGCCTTGACGCTCATGTCGCTCGGGCTGATCGCACTGGGATGACAGACCCTTCGGATCGGCCTAGGTCGAACTCCACTTCTCATACGCGGCGATGGTGGACTCGAGATAATCCATGGCGCCCTGATATCCGGCCAAGGCCTTGCCTGTGGTGTAGGACAGGACCCGGATCAGCCACAGACGGAAGGCCAGGGACTCCCAAGCAGGCTCTCCGAGGCGAAATCGAATAAGGAGATGGCTGAGGGTCGTGAACCAGGCTTCTTCGTCCATGAATGAGAAACTGGGCTGGATTCGGTTTCGCAGCACGGGTGCTGCGATCTCCGCGGGAAGACCTGCTGCGATCGCCAGTTCGGCTTCGCTCCATCCTCTGGTGAGCAGGCCGATCGACCTCTCCACGTCGTAGGCGACGATGCCCTCGAGATCGGGCGGTGTGGGCGTTGGATCGTCCGTGCCATGAGCCGCTTCCGGGTCGGGCTCGGCTGCTCCCCTGATCGAGGCAACGGCATCGAGGCATTCCACGATCATCAATCGCAGCTCCTCGAGTGAGCCGTAGAGGGCGTGGCGCTTTCCATCGCCGACATGGTGTTCGTAGAGGCCGCCTTCGAGGATGGCAGTGCGGTAGGTGATGAGGGTATCGATGCCCCAGTCGGACCGTTCCCGGACCGCCGTCGAAGCGGCGAGCGCCTCGAGCGAGTCCCGTGTCACCAGAATCTCGCCGCCGAGTGGTTGGTTGATTCTGGGAAGAAGGGTGCCCGGGAAGGCGATGGCCAACCCGGGGCGGGTGATCATCCAGGTAATCATGGCATCGGTCGATGGGCGCGGAAAGCGGTGTCTCACCACGCCATAGCCGCGATCCGCAGCAATCTCCGCTCCTTCGATCCACGACCCGTCGAAATTCGATATATCGGCGTCATAGAAATGGACCCGGTCACGACCCTGGCCGGCTGCCCTTCTCAAGGCGGTGTTCATGGCATCGCCCTTGCCGGGACGAAAGGAGCCGAGTCGTTCCTGGAGAATGAGACGCACCGGTGTCGAGGCCTGTGTGGAGATGTCCTGTGCAGCCGCGACCATTTCGGCGGTCAGCTGTTTCTCATCGGCGGCGATGGCCCAGACCTCGTCGACTCTGTCCTGCCGTGCCGCCGTCGCGAGGTTGGCGGCAACCAGTGAGGCCGGTTCATCCTTGAATGGAAAGACGACCAGACTCATATGAGAAGCCTAAGGCAGGTCCTTCCATAGCTTCCCTGCACCCGCCCCCGTTTCGTCACTTGCGACGTCTACTCTCGATTGGATGGATGACATGGTGGGCCGGGTGCTGGGCACCGTTGACGCCACGCCCCTCCAATTCTGGGTTGGGGTGGCGGAAGGCGAGTATCTCGAACTCGACGATGTCGTCGCCCTCGAGCGGGTTCTTCCAACCGGTGAGTTGGTGAAGATCTTCGGCACGGTCAGCCAGGTGAGGGCCCGTCACGAGGGGGCGAGATTCGACTCGGACGTATTTCTCATAGAAGACGGGGTGCTCCCGGCCGAGGTTGTCGAAGCAGCCCAGGTCACCGCGACCCGGGTCGAACCCGAGATATTCGTGCCCCCGAGGCCGGGTCAGCCGGTACGTCGCGCCAAGGGCGATGAACGCGATCAAGCCCTGTTCTTCGATCGCATGGAGAGACGCTTCCCGGTGGGTGCGTCGCGTGCGGGTGAACCGCTTTATGCGAACTTCGAGTTTCTCAACGGCCAGCGCGGCGCCCACGTCAACATTTCGGGGGTATCCGGCGTTGCCACAAAAACGAGCTACGCGACCTTCCTGCTTCACTCGGTCTTCAACTGCTCGGTTCTGGGTGAGGCCGTCGTCAACACCAAGGCGCTGATCTTCAACGTCAAGGGAGAGGATCTGCTGCACATCGACCGGCCAAACCTGCAGCTGGACGATGACGGGCGAATGGCCTACTCGGTCATGGGACTCCCTGCCCAGCCGTTCGGATCGGTCGGGCTCTACGCGCCGCCCAGAGCCGGGTCGGCCGAAGGGGTGGCCGACGTCAGCTCCCGTTCGGACATAACCTCCTTCTTCTGGACGCTCGAGGAGTTCTGTCACCAGGATCTGATGCTGTTCCTCTTCGCCGACGCCGAGGACGAACGGGCCCAGTACACCATGGTGGTCTACAACGTCATGGCCCAGCTGAGACATGCCGATCCGGGCGACGCGGGATCGGTTCGCATCGGGGGCGACACGGTCAGGACGTTTCGCGATCTGGTCGATCTCATCACGCGGAAGGTGCAGGACGAGGAGAGCCGCTACGACTGGGCGGGGCCGCACATCGGCCAGGGCACGGTCAACGCATTCATACGTCGACTTCAAGGCTCGGTCAGACACGTGGAGCGTCTGGTGCGTGGCGACATCGCCAGCCCCGACCGTCACCGGATAGACACCAGGGGGCATCAGGTGACGGTCGTCGATCTCCACAATCTCAACGACCGCGCCAAGAGGTTCGTAGTGGGGGTGACGGTCCGGCGCGCTTTCGAGGAAAAGGAGCTGGCCGGTCAGTCCGAAGAGCTTCTGTTTCTTGTTCTCGACGAGTTGAACAAGTATGCACCACGTGAGGGCGTCAGTCCCATCAAAGAGGTTCTGCTGGACGTGGCGGAGCGGGGCAGGTCGCTCGGGGTGATTCTCATCGGGGCCCAGCAGACTGCATCGGAGGTCGAGCGTCGCATCATTGCGAATTCGTCCATCCGGGTCGTGGGCCGGCTCGATTCCGCCGAATCGGCCCGCGAAGAGTATGGATTCCTTCCGGCAGCCCAACGTCAGAGAGCGACCATTCTCAAACCCGGCACCATGTTGCTCGCACAACCCGAGTTGCCGATCCCTCTGGTGATCGAGTTCCCCTTCCCGGCCTGGGCAACACGGGCTTCCGAGGCCGTCCCCCAGAGTCTGGCCGGCACGGTCGAGGACCCCTTCGAAGACATCTGAGCAGAGTCAGGTTCTGTCGCTGCGCGGCTCTACGATCGGAGTCGATGGCTCAACGGGATAGATGTGAAGCTGCTCCACACCTCTGACTGGCACGTCGGCCGGAAGATCCGGGGTCGAAGCCGAAGCGATGAGCAGCGAGCGGTGCTTGGCGAGATTGTCACCATCGCCGGTGAGGAGTCGGTGGATATCACCGTGGTGTCCGGCGACCTCTTCGACGTGTCCTCACCATCCCCCGAGGACGAGAAGCTGGTGTATCGGGCACTGGTCGATCTCGCCACCATCTCTCCGGTGGCCGTGATTGCCGGGAATCACGATGGCGCCAACCGTCTGGAGGCAGTGACACCGCTGCTCGAACTGGGCAGGGTCGTGGTCGCATCCTCGGTGCTCCGTCCGGAGGAAGGCGGAGTCGTCAGATTCGATGATATAGGCCTGAAACTGGCGTTACTCCCATTTGTCTCCCAACGCTCGATCGTGAAGGTCGCCCAGATCATGAATCTGGATCCCGACCAGCATCACCAGGACTACGAGGCCCGGATACGTCAGGTCATCGCTGCACTGACCAGCGAGATGAGCACCGACACGGTGAACGTGCTGGCCGGCCACATGACGGTCTACGGTGCGACGGCAGGAGGAGGAGAGCGCGAGTCCCACATTTTTGGATACGCCATTCCGGCGCAGGCGTTTCCCGGACATCTCTCCTATGTGGCGCTGGGGCATCTCCATCGCCAGCAGAACATTCCCGCAGCCAGTCAGGTGTGGTACAGCGGTTCTCTGCTTCAGCTCGACTTTGGCGAGAGAGCCGATTCCAAGGGCGTGCTGATTGTGGAGGCGGAACCTGCCCGACCGGCAGCAGTCCGTCCCGTCCCCTTGTCCAGTGGCGTTCCTCTGATACAGCTCGAGGGAACTCTCGAACAGGTGCTGTCCCGTGCCGATGAGCTCGAGGGAGCGTATGTCAGGGTGGTCCTCGACGAGGTCGGTCGCTCCGGTCTGAACGAGGAGGTCCGGGAGGCCATCCCCGGTGCGGTCGACGTTCTGGTCAGGGCTTCGGTTGACCATCGTGCCCGCAAGACGATCGAGCGGGCGGGCCGCACACCCTCCGAGTTGTTTGCCGAGTATCTCGGGGTAGTGGGGGCTGAGGATCCCGCGGTGTTGGCATTGTTCGATGAGATCGAAGCCGGGATCGAGCCGTGAGGCCCCTGTCCCTGGAGATCGAGGGCTTTCTCGCCTATCGACGCAAGGCCGAGGTGGATTTTCGCGACGCGGATCTCTTTGTACTGGAAGGCGCTACCGGATCCGGTAAGTCCTCGGTGATCGACGCCATCATCTTTGCCCTTTATGGCACCGTGCCCCGACTTGGCCACAGGTCAGCCGTGGCTCCCGTCATCAATGCCACGGCCGACACAGCCAAGGTGCGTTTCGAGTTCTCCATCGACGATCGTGCCTATCAGGTGGCACGGCGGGTGCAACGCACCTCAACCGGCGCCAAGGTCTCGGAAGCCCGGCTCGAATCGGAGGGGAAGACCATCGAGTCGGGGTCGAAAGAGGTCACGGCGGCCGTCGGAGATCTGCTCGGCCTCGGGTTCGAGCACTTCACAAAGGCAGTCGTGCTCCCCCAGGGGGCGTTTGCCGAGTTTCTGACGGATACACCCGCGGAGCGCCAGGATCTCTTGAGGGCGCTGCTCGACCTCGGGTTGTTCGAGCAGATCAAGATGATCGCCAATGAGCGGGCTTCCATGTCCAGGGGGCGGCAGCAGAGCCTGGCGGACAGCCTCGAGCGGCTCGCGGTTCCGGATCCCGGAGAGGTCAAGAGGGCGAAGAAGGCCCTGAGGAAGCTCGAGGCCGCCCGCAGCGAGCTCGGAGAACGAATGGCGGAGATCGGGGCCAGACGCCGAACTCTCGCCGAGGCGGCGGCGAAAGAGGCGGTGATGACCGAGAGAATGGCGCGATACGAGGCAGCCGGGCCGCCGAGGGACTTCGAGGAATTGGCGGCCGACATCGCCCGCGTGCGCGAAACCAGGGATGATCTCAACGCCAGGGCGGAGGATCTGGCGGCGCGACACACCGAGCTATCGGCGAGGGTCCATGAATCTCCGAATAAAGGTGCTCTCGAAGGGTTTCTCCGATCCCATCGAAATCTCAAAACCCTCAAAGATGCCGCAGCGGCTCTCAGGATCGACGAGGTGGCGCAGCGGCTTGCCGAGAGCGAGCGGGTGATCGTGGAACTGCGCAGTCGGTACGACGAGTTGAGATCTGCCCATTCGGCGCACGATTTGCGACGGTCGCTTCGACAGGGCGAACTCTGCCCGGTCTGTGCTCAGGAAGTCCACCAGGTGCCGGTTGCTTCCGGTCCGAAGGCTGTCGAGATCGAGAAGCTCAAAGATTCCCTCGAATCCGCAGAGAGCGAAGCAGCTGCAATCGTGGCCGAACTGGCCGGGATGCGTGGCCAGGAGCAGCAGATTTCCAAGCAGATCGAGGACGAAGAAGCCCTGTTGTCTGAAGCCCCGGACGAGGGAGCCGTAGTTACCGCCCTGGCCGCGCTCGAAGGTCTGTTGATCGAACTGAGCCAGGTGGAGACTCGAATCGAGGCGGCGAAGGAGTTGAGCCGGCAGGCTCGAGTATCGGCGTCCGCGACAGTTGAGAGTGCTGAGGCTCTGAAAGTCGCGCTCTACCAGCAGCGCGCCATCGTGGGTGAGGACGGACCCCCCGAGCTTTCCGATGACGTAGTTGAGAGTTGGCGGCGTTTCGATATGTGGCGTCTGGAAAGACTGGCGGAGTGGAAGACCGAGGGCGCTGCTGCGACCGAAATCCGTGAGCAACTCGGCGCGGGACTGGAACATCTGGAGTCTGATCTCGGCGGCTGGCTGGAGCTTTTGGGCGTCACCGCCGGCGAGTCCCCCGAGACCGCTCTCGCCCTCGCCGCGGCAGCCCAGAGAACCTTGGTTGCCGACATGTCTCGAACCATCGAATCCGCGGCCTCGATGCGATCACAGATCAAAGAGGAGGCGGCCCGCGGCACCGTGGCGGCGGCGCTCGGCCAGCACCTCAAAGCCAACAGTTTCGAGGCATGGGTGATGACCGAAGCGCTCGAAGCTTTGGTCGAAGGCGCCAACCAGCTGCTCGGCGATCTGTCTTCCGGTGCGTATTCGCTTGTGGTCGAGAAGGGTGGCTTCGCGGTCGTCGATCATCGCAACGCGGATCTCACGAGAACGACTCGCTCACTGTCGGGTGGAGAGGTGTTTCTGGTCTCGTTGTCCCTGGCCTTGTCGATGGCCTCCCGGCTGGCGAATCTCACCGGAGCCGCCTCGCGTCTCGAATCGGTGTTTCTCGACGAGGGATTTGGCGCTTTGGATCGGGAGTCACTCGATACGGTTGCCACTGTGTTGGACGAGCTGGTAGTTCAGGGGCGGACCGTCGGAATCGTCACCCACGTCAGGGAGCTGGCCGAGCGGATTCCGGTGCGTTTTGAGGTGGTAAAGCAACCCGGTACGGCAACAATCAGGAGACGTCCTTGATGAGATTCACCGTCGAATCGTGGGACCCTGAATACGGGACACCCTCGCAGGCCGAGCTGATCGATTCCACCAAGGATGTCGATCCTTCCATTGAGGTTCGGTCGGTCGACTGGCGACCACTCATTCCCGAGTGTGGTCCTTGTGAGGACATTCTCTTTGTCGACGGTGTTCGCAGAGTGGACGCCAACCTCTGGATAGAGCGAGGGGAGCAGTTTCCCGCCTTCGGTCTTGCTGCCACCTTCGCTGCGGGCGCCGTCCGCTGCAACGGAAGAGCTGAGGTTGTGTCCGCAGAAGTTCGGCGTGGATTGTTCACGGGCGTGGATGCCGATCCTGTTGCAACCTCCATGGGCACCTACGAGGTGATGACGACTCGCGGGTCGACGCCAGAGGAACTCTGGCTTGGGATCCAGGAGCGGATGGGCGATCTCGAGGGCGAGGTGGCTTCCCGGCAGGCCGATGCCGAGCTCGTGGTGGTCGACGGACCGCTCTCACACCGGCGCCATGTCGATCGGGCTATTGGATACATCAAGACCCAACATGTCCAGTACTTGCCAGATGATTTGCGAGCGACACTGGTGAAGCTGCCCGTCGGATCGCGGACTCCATTGTTTCTGACGGCCACATCGTGGAGCAGGTTCTCGTGGTATTTGCGTCTTGCCAACGGATCGGGCCCGGTCGGCGGTCTGGTGCGCTGTGAAGTGAAGGCAGATATGCCGGTAGCGGAGGCGGCCCGGCTGGCGTACTTGGTGACGGCCTCTCTTCCACGTTATGCGTCGGCGCGGCACAAGGACCCCCGGGCGCCGCAGAACCTCTATCCGATTGGGGGGCTCGAACGCGAGCTCCGCCGACGCCTGGGTGATCGCGATCTGGCGATGCGGGCCCTTCGTGTCGCCGCCGCGTGACCGCTATTGATAGATGCCCCTGGTCACGAGCGTGGTGTGACGCCCTTCGATCGCCACCCCAAAGGCGGAGGTGCGGCTCTTGACGAGGAGCAGCGAATCCGAGTGAATTGACGGCGCAGCCAGCGGTTCCGAAGGGCCGTTGTGCCATTGGCTGTTGACTGCCGGCCCGATACCGACCGCCACCATCACGGCCAGTGCGGTCAGTGCCAGAGCACCACCCTGCACGAAGGCCATCGAACGGATCTTCAAGGAGCGGATCAGACGCGTTACCGCGATCGGCACCAGAACACGACGGGTCACCCGGACTTCGTGGCGGAGTCGCTCGTCGAGGGCAGCCACGAACCTGTCGAGATGAATCGACGATGGGCGTCGTAGCTCAGAATGCATATTCGGTGTCCTCTGCTCCGGTGGTGGCAAGAGGGGCAGGGGCAATCTGAGCGCGCACGGATCGACGAGCCCTCGAGAGGCGGAGCCGGGCAGCGTTCGGGGTGATGTCCAGGGCGGCGGCAGCCTCCGATGGGCTCAGACCATCGTATGCAACCAGTTCCAGAACCTCCCGCTCCGCGTTGGTCAACGAGGCCAAGGCGGCCTCCAGGGAAGGCGCTTGGCGGGCGGCGTCGATCGCAGAAGCCACCTCGTTGTCCTCCGCCGCAGAGAAGACCGGGAATGCGTTGGAGGCTTTGACCTCCAGACGGCGGTTTCCCACGAACTTGCGACGCTGTTTGGCGAGGAGTCGCCTCGCTATTCCAAACAGCCACGGAAGTGCCGTATCGGTTTCGGGGATGTAACGATGCGCCGACTGGAGTGCCACCAGAAAACACTCGGCGACGAGATCGGCGACGTCCTCGGGGTTGCTGCATCGTCTGACCGCATAGCGGGTGATCGGCCCGACGTGGCGCCGGAAGAAGGTCGAATACGCGTCAGCCGAACCGGCGGACGACGCGGTCAGCAGTTCAGCATCAGACCGGTCTGCCATGACCTGATTATGCCCTGATCGGCGTCATGCATGTCCAGCGGGTCATTCCTTGAATTCTATTGCGCGCAGTTTTGCCTGGGTCGCGAAGAGGTCGAGTTCCGTCCTGTGGAGTCTTCTGTCGATCAGGATGTGATGCCGGCCGTCTTGAGTGACCACTGCGATCCCACGACGCAACGGGGTTGTGATTCGCTGGATGGTTCCCCACTCGATCATCTCAGTCCGGAGGACGCATCGCCGGGCGATACCCCGATCGTCAACGACCACCGACAAGGCGAAATCAAACAGGACGAATACACCGAGAATGGCTCCTGCCCCACCCATGAGCAACCAGATCCAGATATTGGCTTCGCTCAAGGCGAACAGCACGGCCAGCGTGACCAGCATCGCCGGCGTGCTGACCGACAGCCAAACCCGGAGCTTTGACTCATGCAGGGTCAAACCGGGTGCTTCCTTCCGCATCGGACGTTGTATCGCCTCATTGCAGCGAGCATGTCACGTCATGTCTCCCGGCGAGAGGCAAGCAAAGCCCCGACGATCACCAGGACTGCTCCTCCGATCGCCAGTGGGCTGATGGTTTCGTCGCGAAATGCTATGCCGAGGATCAGAGCAACCACTGGGATCACATAGGTGATGAAGGCAGACCTGGTCGGTCCGACCCTGCCCACCAGGGTCGCCATCATCACAAAGGCGATTCCAGTGCCGAGGATGCCGACGGCCAGTGTCGCTAGCAGTGATGCCCAGGCGAACTCCGAGTGGTAGAGCCCATAGATGCCGTAGGGGGTGACCAGGACGACAGCAGTCCACTGGATTCGGGCAATGACCGGGATCGACCCGTGTGCTTGTTGAAGAGGAGTGATGATGTTGGTGGCGAAGCCGTAGCAGAGGGTCGCGACGAGAATCAGGGATACCCCGATGGCGGCAGTCCGCCCGCCGCCCGAGGAAGGTACTGCGATGGCAATGATCCCCGCGAATCCCAGGGCTAGTCCCACGAGTTGAAGTCTTCCGGGGAGATGTCGAAGAAGAACAGATGCGATGACCGCCGTGAAGATGGGAACGGTCCCATTGAGCATCCCGGCCACCGAGGAATCGACCCACTGTTGCGCGATGGGGAAGATCGTCAGAGGGATGGCGACCCAGATCAGGCCGAGAAATCGAACCCGGCCACGGTCCGCAACCGGGACGGGGTTTCTGCGAGCCCGGGGCAGGGCCAACATGACGAGGGCACCGAAACCGACCCGCATCCAAGTGATCAGCCCGGGGTGAAAGGCGTCGAGGCCTATCGCCATGAACAAGAAGGAGGCACCCCATATCGAGCTCAGGCCGATGAACAACCCCCAGTCTGATGGTGAAAAGGCGCTTCGATTCGTTCCATGACCAGTGGTTATCAATCGATTTGCGTTCATGATGATGAGAACACCTGGGAGAGATGGGGGTTGCGTCTCAGGACTCGGCCCTTGCGTCGCGAGTCATCAGGTCGAGAACCGCGTCGCGGGGTTTGAGTCCCTCGTAGAGCACCTTGCCGACATGCTCGGCGATGGGCATGACGACTCCTCGATCGGCCGCCAGATCGAGCGCCGCCCGGGTCGTTTTCACACCTTCGGCCACCATCCGCATGTCGTCGATGATGTCATCCAAGGCCTGTCCTCGGGCGAGCCCGAAGCCGACCTTGTGGTTCCGGCTCCGATCCGACATACAGGTCGCTATGAGATCTCCCATCCCGGCGAGTCCGGCGAACGTGGATGGCCTGCCACCGAGAGCAACGCCAAGCCGGGTCATCTCGGCCAGGGCCCGCGTCACCAGAGTCGCCTTGGTGTTATCACCGAAACCGAGCCCGTCGGACATACCGGCAGCAATGGCCATCACGTTCTTGAGGGCACCGCCCAGTTCGCAGCCGATTACATCGTTGTTGGTATAGACGCGAAACGTCGGCCCCATGAACACGTTCTGGAGGCTGCGAGCAACCGACTCGTCCTCAATGGCGATGACCGCTGCGGTGGGCTGGCCGCCAACGATTTCGCTGGCGAGGTTCGGACCGGTCAGCACCCCAATCAACGAGCGCTCTATTCCCGGACCGAGTTGAGCGATTATCTGTGTCATTGTCGCAAGAGAGCCCTGCTCGATGCCTTTTGTCAGTGAAATGATGGGCGTGGCCGGGGCGACGGACGCAATGACGGTTGCCAGTACCTCGCGGAAGACGTGTGACGGGACTGCGACTGCTATGGCATCGGCCTCTTCCACGCATTCGAATAGATCGGCCGTTGCGCTGAGCAGGGGCGGCAACTCAAACCCGGGCAAGTACTGAGGGTTCTCCCGTCTTTGATTCATGGAGACGGCGAGATCTTCTCTTCTTGCCCATACCAGTGTTGGGGTGGAAAGGGCGGCCAAGGCCCCGGCAGTTGTCCCCCAGGAGCCTGCTCCGATCACCGCCAGCTTCTGCATGTCGGCACGGTAGCCAGGTACAAACCGGCCCTCCCTAACCTGCGCCAGCTATGAGTCTCGAAATCGGCATCGTCGGCTTGCCCAATGTCGGCAAGTCAACCCTGTTCAACGCGTTGACCGACGCGGGGGTTCTGGCGGCGAACTACCCGTTTGCCACCATCGAGCCAAACACCGGCGTGGTCCCGATACCGGATCCACGTGTTGAGGCCCTGGCAGGGCTGTTCGAATCCGGGAAGATTGTTCACGCGACGGTCACCTTCGTTGATATCGCCGGTCTGGTGCAGGGGGCAAGCGAGGGCGAGGGGTTGGGAAACCGCTTCCTGGCCAACATCCGGGATGTTGCCGCGATCTGTCATGTGGTCAGGGCGTTCGACTCGGTCGACGTGGTCCACGTGGGGGATCGATTGGATCCGGCGTCGGATATGAGCATTGTCGAGACCGAACTGGCGATTGCCGACCTGGCGACGATAGACAAACGATTGCCCCGCCTCGAAAAGGAGGCGACTCTGGACAAATCGCTTCTGCCGAAGGTCGACCTGATCAAGAGACTGCGCGAGGTCGTGGCTTCGGGTGACCTCATTTCCAGGTCGACCGATCTGATGGCCAGGGAGGGGGAGTTTGCCGATCTTCACCTTTTGACGGCAAAACCAGTGATCTACGTGTTCAATTGCAGTGAGGCGGTATTGGGGGATCACGCCGAGCGGGATCGTCTTGGCGATTTGGTGGCTCCCGCGCGGGCGCTTTTCCTCGACGCCCAGGTGGAATCGGAACTGGTGGGTCTCAACCGCGAGGACCGGGCCGAATTGCTCGAGTCGATCGGTCAGGGCGAGCCGGGCCTGCACGCCGTGATCAGCGCGGCCTATCAGACTCTTGGCCTTCAGAGTTTCTTGACCGCGGGGGAAAAAGAGGCGCGGGCGTGGACCATCCGCACCGGTTCGACGGCTCCACAGGCCGCTGGGGTGATACACACAGATTTCGAAAGGGGATTCATAGCTGCCGAGGTGGTGGACTTTGCCGCTCTCATGGAGGCCGGCTCGAGGGTCGCCGCCCGGAGCAGGGGGCTGGTGAGGACCGAAGGCAAGACCTACGTCATGCGCCCGGATGACGTTGTCGAGTTTCGTTTCAATGTCTGAGCACGGCCATTAAGTTGCTCTTGTGAACACATTTGCCGATGGTGGGGTGTCCACACTGGTCGCGCCTCTCGACGAGCACCAGATTCTCATCTTTCTGGTGCAACTCACCCTTCTCGTGGGCGTGGCCAGGGTGTTCGGCTGGCTCATGAAAACGGTGGGTCAGCCCCCGGTGGTGGGTGAGCTCCTGGCCGGGGTAATCCTCGGGCCTACCGTATTTGGCCGTCTCGCCCCGGACTCCTTCGAATGGGTCTTCGGAGATATGTCGGTGAGGTCCGTGATATTCGGCATCGCCTGGCTCGCAGTCATCATGCTGCTCGTCGTAATCGGCTTCGAAACGGATCTGGGCATCATCGCCAGGTACAGGGTCGCGGCATTGTCGGTTTCCGCAGGTGCCCTGCTCGTCCCGCTGTTGTCCTCAGGGAGTGTGGCTTTCCTCGTCCCGGAGTCCTTCGTCGGACAGAACATAGAGCGCGGCGTCTTCGCCGGTTTTCTCGCCCTTGCCCTTTCCGTATCCGCCCTGCCTGTCGTGGCCAAGATTCTTCAAGATCTCGGCTACCTGCGAAGGAATTTCGGTCAGGTGACGCTTGCCGCCGGGATGACGATGGATTCGATCGGTTGGCTCATCCTTGCGGCGCTCTCAGGCATCGCACTGGATGGTTTCCGCCCAGATCGTCTGCTGGTTTCCTTCATTGGTCTGACAGCTTTTCTGGTCGTTGCCCTGACGGTTGGCCGTTGGTTTCTCGATCGGCTGCTCAGGTTTGTCATGGCCCGTGGCTCGTCGGTCACTGCCGCGGTGTCGATCACTCTCGTGGCCGCGCTCGTCGGGGGAATCGTGACTCAGGCGTTGAACCTCGAGGCCATTCTCGGAGCCTTTCTCGTCGGCATCATGGTGGCCGGGCTACGTCATCAGCTTCCTCAAGTGGGCGCCAATCTCGAGACGATTACGGCTGCATTCTTCGCTCCGGTCTTCTTTGCGTTTTCGGGCTTGAGGGTCGACATCGGGTTGTTGAATACCACCGAGGCCGTTCTCTGGACCGCGGGCCTGATCGTTCTGGCAGTGGTCTCCAAGATCCTGGGCACTGTGGTCGGTGGCTTCTTTGGTGGAATCCGGGGACGGGAGGCAGTTGCCCTCGGTGCCGGCCTTTCGGCCTTGGGAGCCATGGGCATCGTGGTGGCAATCGTCGGTCTCAACCTCGGCGTCGTCTCGGAGACCGGTTACACGGTGATGGTCCTGGCGGCCATCCTTACCTCGATTCTCTCTCCCCAGCTTCTCAAGCTGGTCGTACGGGGTTGGGAGACCCCACCGGAAGAGGCGAAACGACTCGAGTCTGAGGAGCTGAAGGCCGCTTCCGAGATTCTGGGAGCCAAGCGGGTGCTATTGCCGACCCGGGGCGGCGCCAACAGCCGGTACGCGGCCCGGCTTGCCAGCGCTGTGTTCCCCGATGCGGACGTCACGGTTCTCGTGGTCGATCCCGCAAAGCCCGGGTTTTGGAGGCGGTTGTTCCGGCGTGCCGAGGGAGATCCCGGTGATCCCAGCAGCGTGCTGGCGCTGGTCGAACGTGCCAGATCGGTCCGTCGGGTGGCTGGCGACGCCGCTAGTGCCATCTCGAGGGAGGCAGCCCTCGGATACGACCTGTTGCTCATGGGAGCAACTGAGCCGGGCGACGGTGGCTTCAACACCGTCATCGACCGGGTTCTGGCGCGGATCGATATTCCCGCTGTGGTGGTTCGGTTTCCGCCCGATCACGAGGTTGGTGAAGAACTGCCCGATCGTGTCCTGGTGCCGGTTGCAGCCACCCGGTCCACGCGGGCTGCGGAAGAGCTCGCCTACTCGATCACCAAGGCGTCAGGTGGCAGGCCGTTCGCCTTGCATGTAGTGAACAGACCAGAAGGCTCGGGGATCCTCCTCCCGGGCGGGTCGATGCATGAGAGCCTCAGGGCGGGCCAGGAACTTGTGTCGGCGGCAGCGGCCTTCGGTGAGCGACTGGGAATATCCGTAGAGGCCGGTGTGAGAGTCGCTCCCAATGCCGAGGAGGAGATCGTGGCCTTTGCCAACTCGGGTGCCTTCGACCTTCTCGTTCTCGGCACCAGCACGAGGGCCCTGACGGATCGTCCCTTCTACGGACACCGCGTCTCATACATTCTGGAGAACGCCGGGGTCCCGGTCGCAGTGGTCAGCCTCCCGCCCACTAGCCCCCTCGTCTCGTTGCACTGACCCGAACTAGTGGGGGATCTCGTAAGATGGTGGACGCCGAAGACGCCGAGTGGGAGAGTCCCTTTTCAAAGGGACGCCGAAGGGGCAACACCTCCCGGAAACTCTCAGGCACTAGGACCACTCGATCGAGGCATAGCTGAAGATCACGACAGCTGGGAGGGCGCGCAGCCAAGAGGAGACGATGCCCAATCCCAACGAACTCTTTGCCGACAGACACATCGGCCCGCGCCCGGATGAAGTCGAGCGTATGTTGGCCACGATCGGGGCATCTTCCCTCGACGATCTGATTGGCCAGACTGTCCCGAAATCGATCATCAACACCGAACTCGATCTTCCCGCCGCCCTATCCGAGGGCGAGGTCCTCTCCCGGCTTCGTGAGTATGCCGATCAGAACCAGATCGTCACCTCTCTCATCGGCTTGGGCTATCACAGTTCCATCACTCCGGCGGTCATCCAACGCAACGTCTTGGAGAATCCCGGTTGGTACACCTCGTACACGCCCTATCAACCCGAGATTTCACAGGGACGTCTCGAGGCACTGCTCAACTTCCAGACGATGGTCTCCGACCTCACCGGGTTGGAGATAGCCAACGCGTCACTGCTGGATGAGCCGACGGCAGCTGCCGAGGCGGCGGCGATGTGTCGGCGTCTAGGGCCCGAGGGGCGCAATGTCTTCTATGTCGATGACGATTGTCATCAACCCACCATTGCAGTTGTGCGCACCCGTGCCGCAGCCGTGGGTGTAGAGATCAGGATGCTCTCGGATGGCCTGGAGGCAGAGGACGCCTTTGGAGTCTTGCTTCAGTACCCGGGTTCGTCCGGGGAGGTTCGCGATCTGCGGCCGCTGATTGACGACATGCACGATGGCGGAGGACTGGTGGTCATGGCGGTTGATCTCTTGGCGATGACCGTTCTGGTACCTCCCGGTGAACTGGGGGCGGACATCGCTGTGGGATCAGCACAGCGCTTCGGTGTCCCACCCGGTTATGGCGGACCTCACGCTGGATTCATGTCCACCAGGAAGTCGTTGGTGAGGGGACTTCCCGGTCGCCTGGTGGGTGTCTCCAAGGACGCGGGCGGCAGGGTGGCATATCGGCTGGCCTTGCAGACCCGCGAGCAGCACATTCGCCGTGAGAAGGCGACATCGAACTTGTGCACGGCGCAGGTTCTGCTGGCGGTGATGGCCGGTCTGTACGGTTGCTGGCATGGCCCGTCGGGTCTCAAGGCGATCGCCGAAGAGGTCCACGGGTTGACCTCGCGGCTGGCTGCCACTTTGACGGCGGGCGGGCATTCACTTGTCGCCGGCACATGGTTCGACACGTTGACGGTGAAGATTCCGGGCCGGGCCGATGAGATCATCGCCCGTGCTTTGCAAGCCGGCGTCAATCTCGGTCGTGTCGACGGCGATCGCATCCGGATCGCCCTCGACGAGACCACTGATGAGGCGGTACTGCGAGCCGTCTTGTCCGGTTTTGGCATCGCTGACCTGTCGAACGACAAGGACTCAGGCCTGCCTTCGGAGATGCTGCGGCAGAGTGAGTTCATGACCCATCCTGTCTTTTCGCAGCATCAGTCGGAGCATGAGATGCTGAGGTATCTCAGACGCCTGGCCGACCGCGATTTGGCGCTCGACAGAACGATGATTCCCCTTGGCTCGTGCACCATGAAGCTCAACGCCACCACTGAGATGATCCCGATCACCTGGCCCGGATTCGCCGCAATTCACCCATACGCTCCGCCCGCGCAGGCTCAGGGCTATCGCAGGTTGATCGGAGACTTGTCGAAGGCGCTTTGTGCTGTGACCGGATACGACGCGGTTTCTCTCCAACCAAACGCAGGCTCACAAGGAGAGCTAGCAGGGCTTCTCGCCATTCGCGCCTATCACAAGAGTCGCGGTGAAGGGGACCGGGAGGTCTGTCTGATCCCGGCGTCGGCTCATGGCACCAACGCCGCCTCGGCTGTTCTGGCCGGAATGAGGGTTGTGGTGGTTGCGACGGACGAAGCCGGCAACGTCGACCTGGATGATCTGACCGCCAAAGCCGATGCTCACGCCGACCGGCTCGCCGCTGTGATGATCACCTACCCGTCCACGCACGGAGTGTTCGAGGAAGGAATACGACAGCTGGCCGACATCGTTCATGAACACGGGGGCCAGGTCTACGTAGATGGGGCCAATCTCAATGCACTCGTCGGTCTTGCGAGACCCGCAGAACTCGGCGCCGACGTCGGCCATCTGAACTTGCACAAGACTTTCACCATTCCCCACGGGGGTGGCGGTCCGGGGGTGGGGCCGGTTGGTGTCAAGGCGCACCTCGCGGCCTTTCTTCCCAATCATCCTCTCGATGACGGTGCGGGCCCCGCGACCGGTGTCGGACCGGTGTCCGGTGCGCCATTTGGCTCGGCCGGTGTCCTCCCGATCCCCTTCGCCTATCTGATGCTGATGGGATCCGATGGCTTGAGACGCTCCACGAAGATCGCCATCCTTTCGGCCAATTACGTGGCCGGCCGTCTCGACCCACATTTTCCGCTTCTCTATTCGGGGGTGAACGGGAGGGTGGCCCACGAGTGCATCATCGATCTTCGCCCGCTGACCCGCGCCACGGGATTGACCGCCGAAGATGTTGCCAAGCGGCTCACCGATTACGGCTTCCACGCGCCGACGTTGTCGTTTCCGGTGGCGGGAACACTCATGATCGAGCCGACGGAGTCGGAGAGTCTGGCTGAATTGGACCGTTTCTGCGAGGCGATGCTCTCGATTCGTTCCGAGGCCGAGCGAATAGTCACAGGCGAGTGGTCCCGAGTCGACAACCCGCTGGTGAACGCACCTCATCCTGCCGCCGATGTGGCCACGGACGACTGGCAACACCCCTACACCCGTGATGAGGCTGCATTCCCAACTGGTCGATCAGCCGATAAATACTGGCCTCCGGTCAGCCGTGTCGATGGCGTTGCCGGGGACAGAAACCTCTTCTGCGGCTGTCCGCCAATAGAGGCGTTCTCGTAGAGTTCGCTTGACAAATCGGCGTGGGATGGGATCGTGAGACTGCCTCGAGCAATTAGAAAATGGTGATCGGGTGAGATTCACCGGCAAGGTGAGAATTCCTGATGTCGATCACCCGGGGATTCCCGCGATCTTTGAGATCGAAGACAACTACGCCGAAGTGCTGTTGGACGGGGACTCCCTGGGAAGGTGGTCGCTCTTCGACGTGCACGCATCGAGGCTTGTCTCCAGCGCATTTTCGATAAAAGCCGGTGGTGATGAGATCACCTTCGTTGCCGATGAGCCGGTCGATTTCGCCTACAAGGGCGTTGAGCACATGGCCGAAGTGTGGGCCCGGTACAAGACAATGACCCTGCCCCGGCGCCTGGTCTCGGTGAAGCGTTCCCGGCGGAATACCAGGTTGTCCCGTATTCCCGAGTTGCGCAACGCCATGATGGAGAATCTCGGTTCTAGGCCCCCCACGTTCTACCGGGACGAGACACCGGCGGAGATGCGGGTGGAGGCGCCGCCGGAGGCCGCGATCGTGGAGGATCTCTCACCAGCCTTTGCCGTCGAATCGTCCGGCTTTCTTGTGGAGGAGCCTGCGGCGGAGGAACCATCGCCGGCCGTTCCCGCCGAAGCGTCTGCCCTGTTTGCCGAGGAACTCGCACCCGAGGAACTCGAACCCCAGGAACCATCGCGCCGACCCCTCATGCCGGGCCCCGGTCTCATGGCCCGAAGGATCTCGAAAGGCGAAGAGGATCAGATTCCTGAGCATGCGGGCATCGTCGAACCGACGCCTGCAGACGATCCTGCCCGGTTCGAGGTGGAGGAGGTCAGCCAGTCGACCGCTGATGCGGCTCCGGCGGAACCGGCACCCGTGGCTGCGTCTCCCGAAGATTCCGGGGAGTTGGTCGCATCCACACCAGCCGCGGGCAATGGCTCCGGGCCCGGGCGTCGATTGGTTGTCGATCTCGCCGAATTCGAGGACCCGGAGCGGGAGAGTGCCCCCAAACCGGAGCTCGGGGAGGTTGGACCCGAGCTGGAGCCGGCCCTGATCGGGGCGATCGCGGAGAAATCCGGTCTCTTCAATGCGGTTCGGGCCGCGTTTGTGCGAAGTCGAGAGCCCCATCAGCACGATTTTGTCGAGGCGCCGGGTGGCATCGGCCTTACACGGCGAATCTGCTCGGAGTGCGGTCACATCTCCATCGGGTCTACCGACTGATAACTCGACCTCCTGGTGGGTAAAGAGAGGTTTCACCGCCAACCACTGTTTACCCTCGCGCGGTGACGCCAACCGTCAGACCTGTGATTCTCTCGGGCGGATCCGGAACCCGGCTTTGGCCCCTGTCCACGCCCACCAAGCCCAAGCAGTTCCTCCAGCTCCTCGGCGAGCCGCTGTTCGTCCAGGCCCTGCGGCGAATGATCGGGTTCGAACGAGCCGGATCACCAGTGGTTGTCACGGGGACCGAGCACTTACACCTCGTGGAGGCGGCAATCGAAGTCTCTGGTGTCGATGTCGCCAGGATTCTGGTCGAGCCCGAGGGTCGCAACACGGCTCCTGCAGTGATAGCTGCGGCGGCGACGCTCGACCCGGCTGAGATCATGGTCGTGTTGCCCGCAGACCATCTGATGGCAGAGGGTCGCGGGCTCTTCGCGGCGGTTGAAGCGGCAGTGAAACTGGCGCGAGACACGAGGTTGGTCACGTTTGGAGTGACCCCTTCCCGGGTCGAGACGGGTTATGGCTACATCGAGGCTGGGGGTCCGGTCGGGGGGGGATATGAGGTCGTCAGATTCACAGAGAAGCCGGACTTCGATGCGGCCTCGGCGATGGTCTCCGACGGCGATCACTACTGGAATTCAGGCATGTTCGTCTTCCAAGCCAATGTACTGCTGGCTGAGGCGGGGTCTCTCGTTCCCGACCTGGTCGAAGCAGTGGTGGCCTCGCTGGGAGATCAGTCTGGGCGGATTGTCAGGATGGATGACAGATTCTCGGGCCTGGCACCGATTTTGATCGATGTCGCGATCATGGAGGCGACATCGCGGGCTGTGGTCGTCCCCCTCGATGTCGGCTGGACAGACGTCGGCTCGTGGCGGTCCCTCTGGGACGCCTCGGTGCGCGACGCCTCGGGCAACGTAATCGTCGGTGACGTCACCGCGATCGAGGTGACCGATTCGTACCTGTACTCGACGGATCGGCGGGTGGCGGTGGCAGGACTCGAAGGGGTAGTGGTCGTCGATGCTCCCGAAGGAGTCTTGGTCGTGGGGATGGACGCCTCTCAGCGGGTCAAAGAGCTTCATCCGGGAACCACTTCCGGCTGAGTGTTGATCCCTTGTCTCCGTACCATCTCAGACTGTGAGATCGCGTCTGTTGACAGTGGCTCTGGCCGGAGTGGTCATCGCGGCTTGCGTCGGACGACCTGATGCCCGCGCCACCGGCGAGGAGATCTTCCTCCAGCTCTGTTCGAATTGTCACGGGGCGAACCTCGAAGGCGTGATCGGACCGCCTCTGGGCCCCGGCTCCTTCGCAGCCGGCCAGCCCGACGGATACCTGCGGTTTGCCATCATCGAGGGGCGGGGGAGGATGCCTTCGTTTGCCACCTCCCTCGACGACGCCCAACTGCAGCGTCTGATCGCGTTCCTACGGGAAGTCGAGGCGGGGTGAGAAACCTTCTTCAGTCGCTGGAGTTGTTCCCGGTGCGTATCCCGATGCGTCATCGGTTTCGTCGGGTCGACCATCGGGAAGCCGTCTTGATCCATGGTCCGTCGGGATGGGGTGAGTTCTCGCCGTTTCAGGATTACCCGCCAAAAGTGACCAGCCGCTGGCTGGCAAGCGCTCTCGAGGCCTCCTGCAACTTCCTCCCGGAACCGCAACGAGTCTCGATCCCGGTCAACGTGACCATTCCAGCGGTGGAGCCCCCGATCGCAGTCGCGCTGGTGAAAGAGTCCGGAGCCACCACCGCCAAGGTCAAAGTGGCCGAACCCGGTCAATCATTCGAACAGGATGAGCAGCGGCTTGAGGCCGTGCGGTCGAGTTTGGGACCACAAGGTCGGATCCGAATCGACGTGAATGCGTCGTGGGACGTGACCACGGCCGTGGAACGGTTGGAGAGCCTGAGCCGGTTCGATCTGGAATACGTCGAGCAGCCGGTGAGAACGATCGAGGAGATGATCGAGCTCAAACGTCGAACGCCGGTGATTCTCGCCGCAGATGAACTGGTCCGGGCGACGCCCAACCCATTGGAGATCGTCGAGCGAGGCGCGGCCGACGTTCTCGTATTGAAGGTCCAGCCCATGGGCGGTGTGGCGCGGGTGCTCGAGTTGGCTCGTCGCGCTGGAGTCCCCATCGTGATCAGTTCGGCATTGGAGACATCGGTCGGTATCTATTCGGGGCTGCTGGCGGCCTCGCTGCTCGACGACCTGGCCCACGCGTGCGGTCTCGGCACGATTGCTCTCCTGGAGGGGGATGCCGTCAGGGATCCTCTTATCGCCAGCGACGGATTGCTCGATGTCCGCCGGGTCGCTCCTGACCCCGAACTGCTCGCCAGATGGCGCCCCGACCGGGACCGTTCCGCAGAAATGCTGCGTAAGGTCAGGGCCGCGGCCGAGGTTCTCACATGAGTCAGCCCAATCCAAGTACCGCCCAGGCTCGGGTCTTTGCCGATGAGTTCCGCCGTCAGGGCGTGGATGTGGCGTTTGTCTCCCCCGGGTCCCGATCGGCTGCCCTGGCTATTGCCCTCGAAGAGTGCCCGGAGATTGACGTCAGCGTTGTTCTCGACGAGCGCTCAGCGGCTTTCCGGGCCATCGGTGCAGCCCGGGCCACCGGACGGCCGGCCATTTGTCTGTCGACTTCCGGCACCGCCGCCGCCAACTTCCTTCCGGCCGTCGTCGAGGCGGACTCAGACCTGGTTCCACTGGTCGTGCTAACGGCCGACCGACCCCCACTCCTGAGGGGGATCGGGGCGAATCAGACCATCGACCAGATCGAGCTCTACGGGAAGAAGGTCCGCTGGTTTTGCGATGTTGGCTTGGCAGAGGCAGCCGTTGATGGCAACACCTATTGGAGGACGACGATCGCCCAGGCAGTGGCGCGCTCGCGAGGTCATGGAGGAGCTCCGGGACCGGTGCATCTCAATGTCGGTTTTCGCGAACCCACGGTGCCGGCCACCGATGATGGCCGGGTCTTGTCGGCGTCGTATTCCTATTCGATCGAGGGCCTCCCCGACGCGCGCCCCTGGCAGAGGAGCCTGATCGCGTCACCTGGAGGTGCGGAGGTTGCCGGGCTGGAGGTCGCTCGTGGTCTGATCGTGGCGGGCCATGGGATCGAAGACCCTCACGGTGTGGCCGTGCAGGCGGCCCGGCTGGGATGGCCGGTCCTGGCGACGTCGCTTTCCGGCATGAGAGGTCACCGCGTGGTCTCCTCTTATCACCATCTCCTGGTGGGCGGGGTACCCCGCGGACTGATCCCGGACGTGGTAGTGAGTGTCGGCCGTGTTGGGCCCAGCGACCGGCTGGAGAGCATTACAGGGCTCGCGGTCCCGCAGGTTCAGATCGACCGATGGGGACGATGGCTCGATCCCCGCCGCCATTCCGACTTTCTCGTGCAGGCGGACCCGGTAGCCACTCTGGCTCACATCGAGGGAAGACCGGAGAATGGGTGGGAAGAACAATGGCTTGCGCTCGACGACATCGTCCGCGGTGCCCTCGATGATCGGATCGCCGATGTCACCGAACCTACCGGGCCCCTGATTGCCCGATCCCTGTCCAGCGTGGAATGGGGGGCCCTTGTGGCCGGGGGTTCTCTTCCGGTGCGCGACGTCGACGCCCACACGATTCGTGATGGCAGGGTGTTCGCCAACCGGGGTGCATCGGGGATCGATGGATTCGCCTCAACAGCCATTGGTGTGGCTGCTGCCCTGCCACGGACAGTGGCATTCGGTGGTGACCTGACGTTTCTGCACGATGTTTCCGCCCTCTCTGGAGGCGGCAATCGCAGCCTGGTCATCGTCGTCGCCGACAACAACGGCGGGGGTCTTTTCGATCTGCTGCCCCACCGCTCATATGCCCCGGCCTTCGAGAGGCTATTCGTCGCCCCCCACGATCAGGATCTCGTCGGTCTGTCGGTTGCCTTCGGCGTCACAGCGGCCCGTATCGACCGACCTGCCGAGCTGGCCGCCGACTTGGAGACAAGGCTGTCCTCCGGCGGAACCCACGTCGTGGTCGTTCCCATCGATCGGGAGATCGACCTGGCACTTCGACGTGGGATGGATGAAGCGGCCGAGGCGGCTATCCGATCTCTGGAGTGATTCCCAGAGCCCTCTTCATTGGTCGCAGCTTGATCTCGGTCTCGGAGTATTCCGAATCGCTGTCGGATCCGGCGACGAGTCCGGCTCCGGCATAGAGGCTCGCCTCCGCTCCGTGAATGAGGCCACAGCGGAGGGCAATGGCAAAAGTGCCATTACCGGTGGAGTCGAACCAACCCACAGGACCGGCATAACGCCCGCGATCATGACTCTCGATCTGTCGGATCAGTTCCACTGCAGTCTTCGAAGGCACGCCGGCAACGGCTGCCGTCGGGTGCAGATCGCCAACGATGTCCAGGACGGAGGTGCCATCGTGGACCACACCGTCGAAGGGTGTCGAGAGATGCACGATGTCGGCGAAATCGGCCCGAATCATCTCACCCCGGGTCAGGCTGACGCAATGAGAAGCCAGCGCCTCGGCCACCGAGTCGGCTGCGAAGCGGTGCTCACGGATCATCTTCTCTTGCGCGAGTGCTCGATTGGCGCGTTCGTCCCTGACCGCCGTGCCTGCGAGGCAATTGGAGCGAAGCTTGCCGGCCTCGAGACCGGCAAGGAGCTCTGGACTCGATCCCACCAGGCCGGCCACGGAGAATGTGTACGAATGTGGCTGGGTCTCCGTAAGGCGCCTGACGATGCCAGCGGTGCGGACCTCACCGTCGAACCTGGCTTTTACTTCTCTTGTGAGGACGACTTTTTCGATGATCCCGCCGTCGAGCGCGGCCATGGCGCGCCGGAAACCAGCGTCCCAATTTGAGCGGTCTTCCACCATTGCCAGCATCCCGGGCACTGCTTGGTGGGCTCGATCCGGGGGAGGCAGGGCCCCCGTCAGCACGGTCAGTCCGGAGGCGTCAGCCTTTGCCACTGTCTCGGGAACTATGGCTACCGAACCGGGTCTGTCGATATCGAAGGTGAAGGAGGCAAAGGTCACCGATCGAGCGGCCTCGTCTGCCTTCCGGGCCCGGGCGTATCGGTCCGGTCCGGTGCCCAAGTCGAGTTTGTCGACCACCCCCCAGCCGAAAATGGCCAAGTCGTCTTCGATCCAGATGTGGTCCGGATTCCGTTCGAGGGCGTCGAAAACGGCCGCGGCGAAAGCGGTTTCGTCTTTCATCAGACCGCGAAGGTGAGGACCGCGTCAGGCATGTCCAGCCGGCGCAGCCAGGCCTTCAGGGGCACTTGCTGATTGGTGGTCCCGGTCGAGGCGACTTCAAGTCTCCCGGTCCCGGTCTCCCGATGAACCCGACCCACCTGGCGGGCGACTGCGGGAGCCGGATCGACAACGGTGACACCGGGTCCTGAGACTTGCTCGATGACCGGCAGCAGAAACGGGAAATGAGTGCAACCAAGCACGATCGTGTCAGCCCCGGCATCGAGTATTGACGAAAGATGTTTTCGAACGGAGCTCTCCGCTGTGGGGCCCTCCGTGACACCGTTCTCGACCAATTCAACCCACTCGGGGCAGGCAACCGTCTTGATCGTTGTGCCTTCGCCGAAACGACGCACAACCGATTCAAACAGTTCGCTCTGGAAGGTGGCCGCAGTAGCCACCACGCCGATTACCCCCGACCTGGTACCAAGCGCAGCCGGTTTCACAGCCGGTTCCATGCCGACAAAGGCCACCTCTGGGAATCGCCAACGCAAGGTGTGTAATGCCGCCGCGGATGCGGTATTGCAGGCCACGACCACGGTGGCCGCCCCACCGTCGATGAGGCGGCTCGAGACGGCGACGGCAATGTCGGAAACCTCCGGCAAGGTTCTGGTCCCGTAGGGAGCATGACGCTGGTCGGCGACGTAGACGATGTCGGCTTCGGGGAGTTCCTCGCGGACATAGCGGAGGACCCCCAATCCACCGATTCCTGAATCGAATACTCCAATCACCGGGCCTATATCAGCAGGTTGGCGGAGTGGTACCGTCGCTCTTCCTCGTCGAAAGGCCCGTTTTGGATATCAATGGCTCGGCGTGCCTCATCAGTGGAGGCGCCTCAGGACTCGGATTGGCCACAGCCCGTCGGCTGGGCGGCCAGGGGGCCAGCGTGGTGATCATGGATCTCAACGAGTCCGCAGGGGTAGCAGCCGCTGCTTCGGTGGGAGAGACATGCAGCTTCGTTCAATGCGACGTGCGGGATCCCGATACGGTGCAGCAGGCGGTGAAGGCCGCCCATGCTGCGATGGGAAGAATCGACGTTCTTCTCAACGCTGCCGGGGTGGGAACGGCCGGGCGTGTCGTCAATCGTGACCGTTCCCTGCTGGACCTCGATGTGTTCAAGTTCACGCTAGGAGTGAACCTCATTGGTGCCTTCGACGTGTTGCGCAACGTGGCCGGGCTGATGGCTTCGAACGAGCCCGATGAGGGGGGCGAACGTGGCGTGATCATCAATGTGGCTTCAATCGCGGCGTTCGAGGGGCAGGTTGGCCAGGCGGCCTACAGCGCATCCAAGGGTGGCGTGGTCGGGATGACTCTTCCCATTGCCCGCGACCTGGCGTCGTGGGGGATTCGGGTGTTGACCATCGCCCCGGGCGTATTCGCCACGAGCATGCTCTCGATGTTGCCCGACGAGGCGATAACCGAACTCGAGGCCCAATCGGTCTTCCCCAGACGGTTGGGTGACCCCGGGGAGTTTGCCCAACTGGTCCAGTCCATCGTGGAGAACCCCTATCTCAACGGTGAGACCATCAGGCTCGACGCGGGGACCCGCCTTCCGCCCAAGTAGTGCGTGGTCAGAGGGCGGTTATGCCCGCGAGACTCTCCGGGTTTTCGAGGCTGGAGAGATCTCCGGGTTCACCTCCCACAGCCAGGGCTTTGACCACTCGACGCATGATCTTGGCCGACCTCGTTCGGGGCAGGTCGTCAACCCACCTGATCGCTTTGGGGCGAAAGGCCTTGCCGAGTGTTCCAGTGACCGCGGCTTCGACCTTGGCGGTCAGTGTTTCGTCGGGGGCTACCCCGGGCGCCGGGACCACGAAGATCGCGATCGCCTCACCCTTCATCGCGTCGGGCACACCCACAGCTGCGGCCATCATGACTTCGTCGAGTGCGACCGCGGCCGATTCGATCTCGGCCGGGCCGATCCTCTTTCCGGCAATATTGAGAGTGTCATCGGATCGCCCGTGTAGGTACCAAAACCCGTCCTCGTCCACCGAGGCCCAGTCGCCGTGCACCCAGGTGTCCGCGAACCTCGACCAGTAGGTCTCGAGATATCGATCGGGTTCACCCCAGAAACCTCGTGTCATCCCCGGCCAGGATCCTCTCACGACGAGTTCGCCCACTTCGCTCCTGGTTGGCCTGCCTTCGCTGTCATAGATATCGGCATCGATTCCGAGAGAGGGTCCCCCAACGGAGGTCGGCTTGATTCCCTGCAGGAGATTTACGGAGAGCAGGCAAGCCCCGATTTCGGTTCCCCCCGAGATGTTGACGATCGGACGCGATTCTTCGCCGACCTCCCGGAACAGCCACCACCAGGGATCGGGGTTCCACGGTTCACCGGTCGATCCGAATGACTTCAGCTTGGAGAGATCATGTTTGTGCGCTTCGGCCGCACCGTGTGGCTGGAGGGCGCGGATCAAGGTGGGGGAGATACCGAGAAAGGTGACTCCCAGCTCCGATGCGACCTGCCAGATGCGATCCGGGCCGGGATAGTTGGGCGCTCCGTCGTAGGTGGCGATGGCGGCACCGTTGGCGAGGCCGGCAATGACCATCCAAGGGCCCATTATCCATCCCATGTCCGTGGCCCACATCACGACGTCGCCCTGGCCGACTTCGGCCTGGAAAGCTCCCTCCTCGGCCATCTTGACCGTCAGTCCCGCCTGGGCGTGTACCGCACCTTTGGGTCTGCCGGTGGTGCCGGACGTGTAGGCGATGATGACCGGATCTTCCGATCCGCACGCCACCGGTTCGATCTTCTCAGCGCCGGGGACCACGTCTTGCCACCAGGTGTCGCGGCCCTCCTGCATGGGTGTGGACTCACGATCGGTGTAATCGACCACGAGGAATCGGTCGACTCCGCCGGCCGAGGCGGCAGCTGCGTCCGCGACCTCCTTCATCTCGACGAGACCGCCCCTTCGTGTGAACCCGTTGGCGCAGATCAGGACCTTCGGTTTGGGGTTGACCAATCGGGCCGCGACGGCTTTGGCGCCGTAACCGGAGAACACCGGAATGAACACCGCGCCCAGGCGGGCAGTGGCCAATAACGCGACCACTGCCTCGATCCCCATGGGCAGAAAGACCGCGACCGGATCCCCTCGTTCCACACCCATGGAGCGAAGGGCGCCCCCTGTCCGTGATACGAGTTCCTGGAGCTCGGCAAAAGTGAGCTCCCGTGTCTCGCCTGTCTCCTTCTGCGATCGAATGGCAAGCCGGCCCGGCTCCTTTTGGGCCCACCGGTCGACGCAAGCCTGACTGAGATTGAACTGCCCCCCGACATACCAGGTTGCCCAAGGGTGTCCCCGCGAGGTGTCGCGCACCACCCGCCACTTCTTTATGAATGGAATGTCGAGGAAATCGACCACTGCCCCCCAGAACCACTCCGGGTCCACCGCAGAACGGTGAACCAGTTCCTTGTAGCTGCCGATGTCATGAGCCTTCATGAATCTTGCGGTGTTGGTAGACGCAGCCCTCTCCGGCTCCGGAAACCATGCAATATCGAGTTTGTCCAATTCCACTCCCATGAGGTTTCCCCGAGGCTAGAGGGGTCCGATGCGGCGTGTCCCGGACTGGGTACCATCCGACCCCTGTGGAGAGCAGAAAAAACACCTTGGAATGGACCCATTTTCGCGACCGAACCCTCGTTGTCGCCGGTGTCGTCCTGGCACTCGCCGGCGTTTTCTGGTTTGCAACCCAGATCAGGGGCGTTCTCTTCATGGTCTTCGTCTCGATCTTCATTGCCGTCGCGATAGAGCCGCCGGTGCACTATCTGGCGAAGCGCGGCTGGAGACGAGGCGCGGCAACCGGAGTCGTGTTTCTGGTTGCCGCACTGGTGGGGGTCGGGTTCATACTGGCCCTGGCACCGTTGCTGGTTCGCCAATTCAACCAGCTCATCTCGAACCTTCCGAGCTACATAAGTTCGGTGGTCGAGTTTCTCAACACCACGTTCGGCACAGATCTCTCCATTCAGAACACGAGTGCCCTGGCGGTGAACTCGACCGCCGTCAGCGACTGGTTGTCTGGTCACGCAGGCGGTGTGGTCGGCGGCATAGCCTCGGTGGCGGGGGCCATCGCCGGATTCTTCATCTTCGTGAGCACTGTCGCCATCTTCTCCTTCTACATCGTGGCCGACCTGCCACAGCTTCAGAGGACGGTTCTCTCCTTCATGCCGGAAAAGAGACAACGCGACGCATTGCATGTGTGGGACGTGGCGGTGGAGAAGATGGGCGGTTATGTCTATTCGAGGCTGATACTGGCTCTTCTCAGTGCGACCGTGACCACGCTTCTACTTAGCGCGCTCAAAGTCCCATTCGCGCTCTCGCTGGGTGTTTGGGTCGGGGTCCTGAGCCAGTTCATTCCGGTGGTAGGGACCTATCTCGCAGCCATCCTGCCTGCGATCGTGGCGCTCTCGGCCAACGGGACCACCACCGCCCTGTGGGTCGTGGTTTGGTTCGTGGGATATCAGCAGTTGGAGAATCTGGTCTTTTCCCCGAGGATCACTCGAAGAACGATGGCGATTCACCCGGCCGTGTCGATCGCGGCGATCATCATCGGGGGAAACCTGATGGGAGGCATTGGGATCGTTCTGGCTCTCCCCATGACGGGCATCATCCAAGCCCTGATCTCGGAGACATCCCGCCGACATGCGGTGATTCTCGACGGCGAGTCTTCGTCGGGTCCCGCCCAGACCGAGGGCTGAGAGCAGACTGCAGTCATGGGGCCCCTAGACAAGATCAGGGTCGTGGAATTTGCCGGCCTTGGACCTGCTCCCTTCTGTGGAATGGTCCTGGCCGATCTTGGCGCAGACGTCATCCGGATCGACCGGGCATCGCTGGTCACCGGTGCTCACACTTCGGCGACACGATACGACTTCCACAATCGCGGTAAGTCATCGATTGGAGTCGATCTCAAACAGGTTCGGGGTCAGGAGGTCGTGCTACGACTCGTGCAGGGAGCCGATGCCCTCATCGAAGGTTTTCGCCCCGGTGTCATGGAGCGCCTGGGCATCGGTCCCGCTGCGTGTCTCGCTCGCAACCCTCGCCTTGTTTATGGGAGGATGACCGGCTGGGGCCAAGAGGGCCCTCTTGTCGGGACGGCCGGACACGACATCGACTACATCGCGATCTCCGGCGTCCTAGGAGCGATCGGCGATTCTCAGCCGATTCCTCCGCTGAACCTCGTCGCCGACTTCGGCGGCGGTGGCATGGTCCTGGCAGTGGGTGTGTTGGCCGGGATTCTCTCCGCCAGGGCGTCGGGGGAGGGGCAGGTCGTAGATGCGGCGATGGTCGACGGCTCAGCATTGCTCAGCACCTCCACTCACGGGTATCTCGCCGAGGGGGTCTGGACAGATGCTCGCAGGTCGAATTTCCTCGACGGAGCGGCCCCCTACTACACGGTGTACCAGACATCCGACGGGGGCTTTGTCGCGGTGGGGGCGTTGGAGCCGCAGTTCTTCGAGGAATTGCTGTCAGGTCTCGGTCTCCGACCCGGCGACGTCGGTGAGCAGACAGATCGAGAGGCATGGCCGGAGATGCGCCGCCTTTTCGAGCAGGTGTTCCGAGCCCACCCCCGAGCGCACTGGGAAGAGCTTTTCTCCGGAATCGATGCCTGCGTGGCCCCGGTGCTGACGTTGCGGGAGGCCCCCGAACACCCCCACAACGTGGCGCGGTCGACCTTTGTGACCGTCGACGACGTCGTCCAACCGGGACCGGCGCCACGATTCACCGGGACCCCGACCTTGGTCCGACGGGGTCCGTCGTATCCGGGCCGCGACACCGACCGCGTCCTATCGGTCCTGGGATACTCCCCAGAGGACATCGGTATGCTCAAGGAAGAAGGAGTCGTCGCCTAGAGCCGGAGGTGCCATGAGTCAGGAAGCAGTGCTTGCCGATCGTGCCGCGATCGATGCTGAGGTCGATGGCAGGACAATCGTTGATTACCTCGATCGAAATGCTGAACGATTCGGTGACCAGCCGGCCGTGCATTTCAAGACCAATGACGTCTGGGATCATCTCACCTGGAAGCAATATCGAACGGCGATTCATGAGGCCGCAGCAGGGTTACAGGCTCTCGGAGTCGGGGACGGTGAGTTTGTGGCAGTCATGGCGGGCAACCGTCCTGAGCACGTGATCGCCGACTACGCCACCATCCACGCCGGCGCCACCGCCGTCACCATCTACTCGACACTCGCGGCCAACGAGATCCACTACATCGCCGACAACTGCAAGGCCACGGTTGCCATTCTCGAGGACCTCGAGTTCATGAAGCGCTGGGAGGAGATCAGGTCCGAGCTGCCCAATCTGAGGTATGTGGTCCTGCTGCAAGGCGCGGAGAACTACGACACGGCGGACTGGGTTCTCAGCTGGGACGAACTCGTCACGAGAGGCAAGCACCGTCTGCAGGATGACCCGGGGACGGTGACCCGCTCGGCGGCGGCGATAACCCCCGACACCCTGGCAACGCTCATCTACACCTCAGGCACCACCGGCACCCCGAAGGGGGTGATGATCACCCAGCGCAACGTGGTGTGGACCGCGGAGGTGCTGCGTCGAGCCGCCGATGTCGCCTTCGGGCCGAAGATGGTCAGTTATCTCCCGCTGGCGCACATCGCCGAGAGAATGGCCACTCATTATCTGTGCACCTATCTGGCGGGCCAGGTGTGGTTCTGTCCGAATCTCGCCAATGTGCTCGAATACATCCAGGCGGCCAGGCCCACCATCTTCTTCGGAGTCCCACGGGTCTATGAGAAGTTCCACTCCAGACTGCTGGCCAATTTCGAACACGCCACGGGCATCCAGGGCAAACTCCTCCAGATGGCTCTCGACGCCAACGAAAAGCGCGTCCAGGCCGAGAAGGAGGACAGACCCGGACCGGCCCTGGCGGGCCTCCTCGACAAGGTGGTCCTGTCCAAGGTGCGCCAACGGCTGGGGATGGAGAACGTACATATCGCAATCACCGCCGCCGCCCCGATCAGCGCGGAATTGGTGGAGTTCTTCCACGTGATCGGGATTCCCCTTTACGAGCTCTATGGCATGTCGGAGACCACCGGCCCGGCCACGACCAATGTCCCCGGTGCGAACAAGTTCGGATCGGTGGGGAGGCCATTGCCAGGCGTGGAAGTCAGGATCCTCGACGATGGGGAGCTCCTGATGCGCGGTGGCGTGATCACCGCCGGCTACTACAAGCTTCCGGAGGCGACTACGGAGGCTTTTGACGCCGAAGGCTGGCTCCACTCGGGGGATCTGGCCACCATCGACGATGACGGCTTTGTCTGGATAGTTGGCCGGAAGAAGGACATCATCATCACCGCGGCCGGGAAGAACATTGCTCCCGCAATCATGGAGACGGGCTTGGGCGATCATCCCTTGATTTCCAAAGCGGCCATGGTGGGAGACAGACGGAAATTCCTCAGCATGGTCATCGCGCTCGACGCCGAAGAGGCGCCGGCCTGGGCCGAAGCCCACGGTTTCGATTATGTTGATCTGGCATCGTTCTCGCAGAGCGAGGAGGTCCACGCCGAGATCGGCAGGGCGATCGAGGAGGCCAACGCCAGGGTGGCACGCGTGGAGCAGATCAAGAAGTGGATCATCGTCCCGGATAACTGGACACCCGAGTCCGGCGAGCTGACCCCCTCGCTGAAGCTGAAGAGGAACGTCGTACTCTCCCAGTACGCGGAGGAAATCGATGCTCTCTATGCCGGCGTCTAGCCAGCGACACTTTTCCCAATGAACAGAAACCTCTATGAGGCCGATCATGAGCTCTTTCGAGCCTCCGTTTCGGAGTTTGTCAAGCGTGAAGTCAGTCCGAACGTGGCTCAATGGGAATCCGACGGAATCATCGACAAGGCCATGTTTCGCAGAGCCGGTCAGGCAGGGTTGTTGGGGATGGCAGTGCCGCAGCGTTTTGGGGGCGGAGGCACAAGCGATTTCCGGTTCAACGCAGTTGTCGTCGAGGAACTAGCCCGCGGCGACGCTGTAGGCGCCGGTTTGTCAATCACCCTTCACAACGATGTGGTGACGCCCTACTTCACCGATCTGGCCGACGAAGAACAGGCAGAACGCTGGCTTCCGGGGATTGCCTCCGGCGAATTGATGACGGCCATCGCCATGAGCGAACCCGGGGCGGGGTCGGACCTGGCAGGGATCAAGACATCGGCGATACGTGACGGTGACCATTTCGTGGTCAACGGCTCGAAGACCTTCATCACCAACGGGATCAACTCGGACCTGATCGTCACAGCAGTCAAGACCGATCCATCACTACGGCATGCCGGGATGAGCCTGGTCGTCTTAGAGGAAGGGATGGCGGGCTTCACTCGAGGGAGGAATCTCGACAAGATCGGTCTTCATGCCCAGGACACTGCCGAGTTGTTCTTCGATGAAGTAAGGGTGCCGGTAGAGAACTTGCTCGGACAGGAAGGCGAGGGCTTTCGCCATCTGGTGCAAAACCTCCCTCAGGAGAGGCTCTCTCTGTCGGTGGGCGCGATCGCTCACGCCCAGGTTGCTTTCGACTGGACACTCGAATACGTGAAGGAACGAGAGGCGTTTGGACAGAAGATCGGGTCTTTTCAGACCGTGAAGCACGTTATGGCGGAGATGCGGACCGAACTCGATATCGCCCAGACCTTTGTCGACAGTCAGATCATGTCACACAATGCGGGGGAGCTCACCGCCGAGGACGCGGCGAAAGCTAAGTGGTGGGTCACCGAGTTGGAGAATCGTGTCATAAGCCGCTGTCTGCAATTATTCGGTGGCTGGGGCTACATGGAGGAATACCCCATAGCCCGCGCATTTCGGGACGCCCGCGTGCAAACGATCTACGGCGGCACCACCGAAATCATGAAAGAGATCATCGGGCGGTCATTGGGTCTCTAGTGAAAGGTAGGAGGAGACATGGGTGAGCAGATCACATTCGACGGTCGGGTGGCGGTGATCACCGGTGCCGGTGGAGGTCTGGGACGTGAATATGCGATCGAACTGGCGCGTCGCGGCGCCCGGGTGGTAGTCAATGATCTCGGTGGCTCGGTCGACGGCACCGGAGCGTCTAGTTCGGCTGCAGACGTCGTGGTTGCGGAGATCACTTCGTCGGGTGGCGAGGCCGTTGCCAACTATGACTCGGTGTCCACCAGAGAGGGCGGCGAAGCGATTGTCCAAGCTGCCCTGGACAACTGGGGGACCCTCGACGTCGTGATCAACAATGCCGGGATCCTGAGGGACAAGTCGTTCACCAACATGACCTTGGATGAGGTCGACGCGGTTCTCGACGTCCATCTTCGGGGCGGCTTCTTCGTATCGCACCCCGCTTTCAAGGTCATGAAGGAGAAGGGTTACGGTCGCTTTGTCCATACTTCCTCGGCCTCCGGCATCTTCGGCAACTTCGGGCAGGCCAACTACGCGGCGGCCAAGGCGGGTCTGGTGGGGCTCTCCAACGTCCTGGCTCTGGAAGGGATGAAGCACAACATCAAATCCAACGTGATTGCCCCGCTCGCCCGGACCCGGATGACCGAGGACATTCTCGGACCGCTTGCCGACCTCGTCGACCCGAAGCAGGTCATGCCCATGGTCGTCTACCTGTGCTCCGAGGCAAACCAGTTCACCCATGAGATCTTCAGCGCCGGGGGTGGGCGCTACGGGCGCATCTTCATCGGGACCAATCGAGGATGGTTTGCCGGCCAGGGACAGGTCCCGAGCGCCGAGGAGGTCAGCGAGCACATCGACGAGGTCCGTGACGTGACCGAATACGTGATCCCGCAAAACCTCACCGAGGAGACGATGATCCTCGGTCAGCTGATGGCCGGTTGATCTAGGTGATCACCCCCGAAGACATCGTCGGGACCAAACTCGAGGGCCCTTCGTATGCGTGGACCGATGACGATGTCATTCTCTATCACCTCGGAGTCGGGGCCGGTTTCGACCCGGTGGATACGGCCGAATTGCGCTATGTCTACGAAGGCGACCTTCATGTCCTGCCCACATTCGCCTCGATCCCGCCGTTCGCGACGATGATGGGCTTCTTCACACTCGACGGTCTCGAAGTCTACCTCGCCCAGGTTCTCCTCGGTGAGCAGGAGTCGATTCTCCATGGCCCCATCCCCACATCGGGGATGGTCACCAACCAGGGAAGCGTTACCCATGTCTACGACAAGGGGAAAGGGGCCCTGGTCGTGATCGAGGTCATCTCTTATCTCGAAGGGATGCCCCTTTTCACCAATCGCTCGTCCATCTACGTGCGCGGCGAAGGAGGCTTTGGCGGGGATCCGGGCCCCTCGACCTCGACGGTGAAGCCTGAGAGACAACCGGACGTGGTGATCGAATCACCCACGATGCCCCAGCAGGCCCTCCTCTACAGACTCTCCTCCGGGGACAGGAACCCGCTTCACGCCGACCCCGGGTTTGCCGCGTTTGCCGGTTATGAGAGGCCGATTCTCCACGGGTTGTGCACCTACGGAATCGTGGCCAAGGCCGCGGTCGATCATGCCCTGGACGGCGATCCGACCCGGGTGGCGTCGTTCAGCAGCCGGTTTTCCGGTGTGATGTTTCCCGGGGAAACGGTGATCACCAATGTCTGGGATGAAGAGGGGGTTTTGTTGATCTCTGCCACTACCCGCGAGCGCGGGCTTCCCGTCATCTCCAACGCACGGATGACGCTCGTCTAGGGCCTCATGCGACGATATCGACCGGGGTGCCAACGGCGATCAGCGTGTGAAGATAGGTGATCACATCGTTGGGCAGTCGAACGCATCCCAGGGATGTGGCCTTACCGATGGAACCCGGCCGGTTGGTCCCATGGATGCCGATGATTCCGTCTCCACCGTTGTATTCGGTGATGGTCTCGGATCGAGCGGACAGTCCCAGTGCGTAGGGCCCCCACGGGCTGTTGGGATTAGCCAGTGTCACGTTGTCGGTGACGAAGAATTGGCCTTCAGGAGTGGGGTTGCTGGCGCTACCGATGGCGACCTTGCTTTCCAGGAGTAACACCCCTTTCTCGTAATAGGCAAGGGTGCGATCGGATAAGTCGATCACCAGTCGACCGTCGACTACGAACAGGGTGACATCGGAGGCTTTGACCCACGCCGTCGAGTTGTTTGGGCGGACCGGAAGGAGAACCCTCACCCAACCATCAATTGGGCCCTCGGCGACGCCGAGCACGGTGGCGGTTCCGAGGATGGTCTCGGCGGGGAGTGTCGTCGACGGTCCCGAGGCCGACGGCGAGTCATAGATCTCCACTTCGCCTGTGACCTTCGCGGCCAGACTCATTCCGTCGGGGATGATTTGCCCGCTCATCCCGGCGAAGAAACGTCGATCGTCGGGGATTGGCTCGATTCTGGCCGGGTAAGGATTCGTGGTCGTCGTGGAGTCGACAGTTTCGACGGCTTGGGCCGTGGTGGTCGTCACGGTCGATCCGCCGCAGGCGGCCAGTAGAAGTAAGCCCAGTAGCAGCAAGCCGAGAAAGGGAAGTCGGATTCGTCCCATCCAATCGAGATATCGGTTCATCGAATACCAACCTTTGCAGGTTTGCGCCCTATGCCGGCGGCGATCTTGGCATCTTTGGCAGCGGTTACCCTTTTGGCCCTCATGTCGGGAAAAGAAGCGTCTGCGAATCAGCTGCCTGTGGCGGTCAGCGTCGAGCGCAACCCGAGCCAAAGCCGTTTGCGAGAGCTGGCTCTTCGGGTGATGCCCCGACTCACCGAAACGCAGTTCGGGAACCTCAACTACCAGGCAGAGGTGACGGCGCGTCTGAAACAGTCCACTTTCTTCGTCTCTGATCACGAGATCCACCAGAACCGGATTTCCCGCGAGGAGGCCAACCGGTGGTCGCGACTCCAGGATGAGCACATCGGTGACTGCGATATGCTCCTCGTCGAAGGCTATATCGGACCAGACCCGGGGTTTCGCACCGGTTGCCGACTCTACATCGAGGCCTCACAGCCCAACATCGCGGCCATGCAGCAGCAGTTGTTCTTCCCTCCGGATGAGGCCTGGTCCGCCGACTTCACCGTCATCTACACCCCCACGTTGTCGGCCCCCGGCAAACCGGATGACCGGCTCATAATCGTCGACCTGGACAGTTGGATCACGCGGGTGATTGGCTCTGACTATTTCGGCGAGTCGAAAATGGGGGGGCTTCGGATGTGGAACAAACTGGTGTACGACCGTGGTGGCCTGGCCCTCCATGCCGGGCTGAAGACTTACCCCGCGGCGTCGACTCGGACCCGCCTGGAGGAATCCATGCTGATCATCGGACTGTCTGGCACCGGCAAGACCACGACGACTTTTCGTCAGCAGGCCGGTTCAATGCCGGTCCAGGACGACTTTGTGGCGCTGATGCCAGGTGGCTTTGTTCGGACCACCGAGGCGGGCTGTTTTGCCAAGACCTTTGGCCTCGATCCCGATGACGAGCCGACCATCTATGGCGGCACAGCCAGAGCGGATGCCTGGCTGGAGAATGTCTCCGTCGACGGGGCGGGCCGGGTGGATTTCTTCGATACCGATTACACCGCCAACGGCCGATCCACTTTTCCTCTGGCCAATATCCGCCATCGTGATCCAGCCGATGTGCCTCCGGCCAGGTATCTGCTCATCTTGAACCGATCGGACCATGTCATCCCAGCGGTCGCTCGCCTGCGGGCGCGGCAGATCCCGGCGTACTTCATGCTGGGCGAGACGAAAGGGACTTCTGCCGGTGGTGTTGCAGAGGCCGGGAAGAGTCTGCGGGTTCCGGGGACCAACCCCTTCTTCTTCGACGATGACGCGATGCAGGGAAATCGTTTGCTCGAACTCATCGAGACGACCCCGGATCTGGAGGCTTTTGTCCTCAACACCGGGCGAGTGGGTGGGGAAGGTGAGGGCTCCAAGAAGATCCGGATTGTGGACTCCTCAGCCATCGTCAGCGGAATCGTCGAGGGGACGATCGAGTGGGCTACCGATCCGGATTTCGGATATGAGGTAGCCACATCTGTGCCCGGCGTGGGCGACATCGAATTGCTCCAACCGATCCGTCTCTATCAATCACAGGACAGGTCGGACGTTTACGCCGGGATTGTTGAGCGTCTCAAGCGGGAGCGGATGGAACATCTCGCGGGCTACCCCGCAATGAACCCGGAGATCTTCGCAGGCCTCTATGGCTGACCTATTGGTGGGGCACGACAAAGAGGAGGCAACCCTGTTCGACTCGAACGTCGACCACCGGAGAGGTCATCACATTGCTCACACCTCGAGTAGAGCCTGCGAAGAGGGTCTCACCCGATAACTCCCATTTCAGGCCTCTCGTGGTCACACCTACCGCATCCCCACCGGTCGGGATGAGGCTTACGATCGACCCGATGTCTCCGTGAATGATTCGCCGGTCACGGACCAGGTGAACGCGAGATCGACTGGAGAACCAGTCGATCTCATCTATCCGCGACCAGCGCTGTGAGCAGAGCAGCAAGGTCGTCGCCAGTTCATGGTCGTGCCGGTCTCCCGCCCCACCCACGATCACCAGTCGCGCCGGTTCCTCCCGCAGGGCCAGTTCGATGGCCAGATCGAGATCCGTCTGCTCCTTGTCGATCGGATGCCGCTCGATTATCACGTGGTCGGGGATGGGGGAGTCCGATACGGAGTCGAGGTCACCAACCAGAACATCGACGACAAACCCCAGACTGACGGCCAGGTCGTATCCACTGTCGGCGGCGACGATCAAATCGGCGGCCGGAAGGTCCCCGATGACATCTCTGTCCGGTCTCTCACCTCCGGTGAATATGAGGATGGTGTCCATGGCTAAATGACAAAATCGTCTTAGGCGCGTTCTCGTGGGTAAGACTTAACCCTCAAGTTGAGCTTGAGGTCCAGGAGGCCGGATGCGGCGTGGCCCATTCGCTGCAGAGGGTTTCGCTGTGCTCGTCTCAAGATATGGTGACTTTCACTAGATCCCTGGCCTTGACGAGAGCCGCGGTAACCGAGCCGACCGAGGGACCCTTGGCAAACACGAATCCGAGATAACGATCTCCGATCGGCGGCGGTTCGACCTTCGTGCCCGGCCTGATGCTGATCTCGATCCCCGTGACCCGATCGATCTCGCGAATGTCATCGAGATTGTCCACACCCTGGAATACCCCCGAGCCCGGAATCGGGATCATCAACACGCCGCTCGCTGCCCTCTCGCGGCGAAGCTCTGGTTTGTCGAGTCCAAGGGCGTTCCTGAGGATGAGGGCTTCCAGGGTCGTGCCGGTGAGCCCGAAGCTGAGCGCATGAGAGCACAGACCCCCTATCGATCTCGCTGCAACCTCGATCACGGTGACGCGCTCGCCGTGAACGATCATCTCGACATGGACCGGACCATGCTCGATCCCGAGCGCACGCAACGCTGCAGAGGCGGACCTGGTCACCTCCTCCTGCTGACCAGCAGACATGGTCGTGGGGCTTACCAGAATCGTCTCGGGGAACGCCGGCCCACGGCTCGCTGCCGGCTTGTCGAAGATGGTCAACGTCCTCAGGTTGCCGTTGGCCACGATGCCCTCCAGGGCGACCTCGATGCCATCCACGAACTCCTCGGCCAGCAGGGTGGCAGAGGTGCCGACGATACGTCTGACTTCGGCCAATCGGCCGCTCAATTCGTCAGGCTGATCGACTCGAATCACCCCCTGTCCGGCTGTCCGGTCGAGAGGCTTCAGCACTATCGGAAAACGGAGCTCGGTTTCGAGGTTTCTCGGTTCTGTCCGGGGCGGGACGAGGGCAAACTTGGGCTGCGACAACTCCGCAGCTGTCAATAGCCGCCTTTGGCTGGCCTTGTTTCGCGTGGCCGCGGCCGCTTCAGGGAGATTGCCCCTCAGACCGAGCTTCTTCGAGGCCATGGCCGCCACCACCACACCAGAGTCATCCGCCGCCAGGACACCATCGATGGGCACGGTGTCTCCAAGGGCCACAATTGCTTCGGCGGCGGCATTCGGGTCGGTGCAATCGATCTGCAGGTAACGGTCACCCATGTCGAATGGCGGGGGCACGTCGGAGGCGACGACGAGATCGATACCAAGGCCTTCGGCCGCCTTGATGAATTCCGTGGCGCGGTAGGTGGTGCTGGCGAGGATTACGACGGCGGTGGGCATGGGCTTCTCGTTGAGGTCGGTTACCATCCTTGCACATGTCCGATTCCACCGTTTTGACCATCGACCCCGCTGCCCTGGAGATGATCCTCCAGCTGCGGGATCAGGAGCCCGGGGATGGCGAATTCGCCCTCTCCATCGAGGTGACCGGATTCCGTGGCCCACAGTTCACCTATGAGCTCGCTTTCCTGGCCCTGGCGGACAAAGTCGATGGCTGGATCGTGGAGAGACACGGCGATCTCGCCGTGGTCTTCCCCGAACACGACAGGGAAAAGCTCGATGGCTCATCGCTCGATCTGAACGAGGATGGTCTGGCGATGAACAATCCCAACCGTCCGGCAACGCCTCAGATGGCTGCACCCGCAGGAGACCTGACCGGACCACTGGTGGATCGGGTCCAGCAGGTGATCCTCGAACAGGTCAATCCGGCGATCGCGTCTCACGGAGGCGGTGCAGAGCTCGTCTCGGTCGATGGAACGATCGCCTATCTCCGGCTATTCGGCGGTTGCCAGGGCTGTGGGCTGGCCCAGGTAACTCTCAAAACCGGGATCGAGCGGATTCTTCTCGAATCGATCCCGGAGCTGACTGCGGTGGTCGATGTGACGGACCACGGTTCGGGGGACAGCCCCTACTACGAGAGTCAGAAGAAGTAGGAAACAGGGGGCCGAACGCAGGTGCTTGAACTGTTTCTGATAATCCACATCCTGTCCGCCGCGGCGTGGATCGGTGGAGGGCTTTTGAATGTCTTTGCCGGGCCGCGGATGGCCAAGGCCGGGGGGCCGGCGACGATGGCGTGGATTGGGGTGCTCAGCGAATCGGTGACCAGGTTCTTCGTCCCGGCAGGCGTTCTCACGGCGCTGTCGGGCATCGCTCTGGTGATCGTCGACGACCAGTTCGGCTGGACGTCGCTTTTTGTCGGAATCGGCATCGGGGTTGCGACGGCGGGGATTCTGATCGGACTGATGATCCTCCGGCCGTCAGCCAAAAAGGCCCTCGAGGCGGCCGCTTCCGGTGACTTCCCCGGGGCTGCCGCAAGCGGTCAGAAGGCAGCCAAATGGGGTCGCATCCTGGTGTTGGGCCTCATCCTCACCGAGGCTGCAATGGTCCTCCGCCTGGGTTCCTGACGGGGACGCCCGTCCGAACTGCCGACGGCTCGTATGAGCGCGATCCGTCGC